>JBBQBC010000164.1:0-8715 GCA_038317155.1 Bacteroidales bacterium | reverse complement strand
AGCAGCAGCCCGCTTTAGCAAATCGGGCAGGGTAAGTTCCGGCTGATAGTAATAGGAATTTACTGGCATGACGTTTTATTGCTTGGGTTTGCCCGACCGGCGCGCCAGATCAAGGTAGTAATCCGCTTTGGTCGAGTCGCCCACTTTTACAAAATAGTTTCTCAGTTTCATGTTCAGCTCAAAGTTATTCGGATTGATCTGAACGGCTTTTTCAAAATATTCAAGCGCTTTGGCAGCATCACCATTCCGCATGGCATAGGTGCCAAGATTAATATAAGGAAGATCAAGCCCTGGCTCAATCACCATAATGTCCTCATTAAGTCTGATGGCTTTTTCCGTCTGTCCCGTTTTCTGATAAAGCTGCGCCAGGTTCGACATGGCCCTTATTTCATAAGGTTCAAGCTCCAGCGCTTTTTCATATTCAGGAATGGCTTTCTCAGGCTGATCGGTTACCTGGTAAGTGTAGCCAAGGTTATAAAATGCCGCCGTGAATTCTGGATTCGTAGCAACGGCTTTTTTAAAATACTGAATAGCGGAATCAGGCTCATTCAGGATCAAAACGTAAACTTCGCCAAGGTTATTCCATGCATCCGAATACTGGGGATAGACGGCTGTTGCAAGTTTGAAATGTTTAACACAGGTTTGGGCATCCGCGACAACCTGGGCGCGGGGCACACCTGCTTTTAACCGCTCTACCACCGTACTTCTCAGGTTGGTAGCATATATAAAATTGGCTTTGGCCGAATGTTCCTGGTATGGCGCGTCGGCAGCATAAAGGGTAAGTTCATCTTTCCAGTCGTTGTTGCGGACTATAGTTTTTGCAGTTGCCGGAATGGCTATAACTACTGAAGCTAAAATTGCATAATTCACTGTTTTTAAGGATATTCTCGGATTTGCCGGTTCAGAGCCGGACAGCCGGAACAACCCATAACTGAGGGCCAGGCAAAAACCAAAAGAAGCAATGTAGAGCGACCGCTCAGCAACCATTCCGGTAAGGGGTGAAACCAGATTGGAATACATTGAGATGCTTACAAGGTAAAAGAGTATTGCAAAGGATAAAATGTGTTTTTCCCTGATTTTCAGGATTGCAAATCCCAGTAATGCCAGGTGAATGATCACAGAGAGCCATACCAAAGGGTTGGCCAACCCGGTCACCGGAATCATATTGAAACCATAGTAATAAATCAGTGGATGCGGGAAAATCAGCATTTTTAAATAGAAAAGCAAACTCATCATCGCAGTGCCTATCCTTTCGAAAAAGGGCACATCGAACAGCAACGGATTTTCGATAAACTGTATGGGTCGGCTCGCAGTTCCCAGAAATAGCCTGGGTACCAGCAAAGCGATAAAAAGCATCAGGATCATCGACCCGGCCAGGATAAGGTTGTTCTTTGGTTTGATGTCGGTAAAGAAATACATAACCAGTGGAATCGCAACCAGAAAGGTCATGATGTTGGCTTTTGAGAGAAAACCGAGCCCAAAAGCCAGGGCCCCCCACAGAATGTTTAGTTTCTTTCCGGTTTCCTGATATTTCAGGAAGTATTTCAGCGCCATCAATGCACCCAGAAAACTAAGCAACTCTTCGCGGTTTTTAAGGCTGGCAACCACTTCAGTATGCAACGGGTGCGCCAAAAACAACATCACAGCCAGAAATGGAAACATCAGATGATAATTTTTCAGCAACTTTCTGAATAGCTGAAAAAGCAGCAACCCGGTCAGGGCGTAAAGCAGGATGTTGATGAAGTGGCTCACATAAGGGTTTTCACCGAAAAGCTGCCTTTCGATGGCAAAGGTTGTTTTGGCAATGGGCCGGTAACCGAAATTGTGCTGGCCACCTTCTTCAGCATTTACCGAAATGTAATAAGAAGAAAATATGGCAGGAATGGCCTTAATTCCCTGCTGTACCAAAGGATTATTGCCGGTTACATAAAAATCGTCAATGGCGAACCGGTTATTGATGGTATTTCCGTAAAGGATAAAAGAATAAACCAGGATCAAAAGGTAATAGATGCGATACGATGGTGCCTTTTTGAGTTCGGGTTTCACCGGTTTTGGCGGGGCACTGACTTGTTTAATGTTTTTCAGGTTCATGATACCGTATTTTCCGGGGGATCAGTCAGTTGTGAAGTGTTTCCCGATTTCTGACAGTCTTCCGGTTCAGGTCGCAAAGTAAAGCAAAAAATGGATTGATGCGAAGCAGGATCGACTGTACGTTTTGCGCTTGCCGCAGGTGGTGGTTTAGAAGCATTAAACTGTCAATTTACTCCAAAGCCGAATAGATACGCGAACTTTCAATTAACCACATAGCCAATCTTTGCAACCAATGCCGGTTTAGCCAATATCTCTGTCTGTCTTTTATGTAAATCATTTCCAATGTTAAAATTTCGTTTTTTTTAGATTTGATTTAAATCAAAAGCATATTCATAGCTGATGATACTTTTGTCTTTTTCGTTTTTTTTCCAGGCTTCTTCTAAATGACTTAATTCAATAATATCATTGGTGCTTGCTGGTCCGAATACTGCTAAAACTTTCTCCAAAACTTCTAATTCAGCTTCTGAAAATAGATTTGCGTTAAATGGTCTGTCTTTTTTTGCTTTGAGTTGTTCTCCCGTATAGCCTTGCTGGAACTGAGTGTATAAAATATCTATTTCATCATTGTTGGCCAGAAATTCAAAAATGCTTTGGAAATTATGTGGTACAGGCCCCATATCTATGGCTTTATATCTTACTCCGCTGATGGAAAAACAACTTTGTTTGAACATTAAAAAATCAGCATAAAATAACAACTTGTTCATTTTGGTTTTGAATGGCTGAACTTTTTCCGAAAAATACACTACCATTTCTGTGAACTTTTCAAAATCCGGATTTCTGTAACCTGAATAAATATCTGCCAGGTGATTTCCGAGTAAGTAATCTTTCAAATTGAAATTTAAAATATCTCGTTTTTTCTCCTCGATTAATAATTGTGCTTTCTGAATATGCTTTGCTTTTGTCTTTTCATCTAACATATCGCACAACTCAACCATATCAATAAATTTCTTAGGATCGTCTGTCATTTGTATCAACCTTGCATTGGAAATACTTGGCATTTCACCCGCTTCGTATTGGCGGTAGCTGTTTACCCCAAAACCTAGAATAGCGGACATCCCCGATGCTGATAAACCATACTTTTCTCGAGTTTTGATGATTTCATCAGGAAATGGAAGATTGAATTTATCGCGATATTGGTTATATACCTGATTCATATTCACTTCATCCAATGATGTGGTGGTAAATTGTTCTTCGCTATCTTCGCATTTATAATAGTGATAAATAATTTCAAATGTTTCCTTTCTGAAATCTATTGACCTTCTCTCTTTGGTGAAAATCATTTCTCTACCTGTGACTGGACTTTTCATATCGTTCTATTTTAATGGATAGTTCATTTTGTGTTTTGCCAGATGAAAGGAAATACAAATTACACTGCTGCCAATTGCTCCCATTGTAATTTTGATATACACTTCTTTTTTCTTTATGGTTTTGCCAAATATCCACATATCAGCACCTCTGTAAAGATTTTCTTCGAGTGGACCTTCGCTGTAGTCTTTGATACCGAGTGATTCTATTATGGTTTTACGCTCAATCGGACGAAGTTCCAGGTCTGCCAGAGTTTGTGCGTTTTTGCCTCTATCGTCACGGAATAACACGTCCCAAAACTTCATTTTTTCCTTGAAGTCTTTTAAAAAGGATGCCACTACTGCTTCTGTGGTCATAAATCAATTTGGTTTTACAAAGATAATACCAATATTTTAAATAACAACTATAAAGTTGAATAATACGATAAAATATTACGAAAATAAACTATAAAGTAATAAATTGATAAAATTATTTACGACGATTTATCTTTTAATTGCTTCTTTGAAAAAAAGCTGATTTATTTTTTTATCATCAGCCGATTTCAAATTCAGTTGGTTACAATTTGTAACCAACCCGCTTCCCTCCTTTGATAGCCGATGTTTTAGCACTTTCCACTAGTTGTTGGGATTTGGGCTGTCGGTTAATACCCCCACCACATCGACAATTGAAAAATACCATTTTTCCTGTTTATAGTCCCAATGGGTAGGTATTTGCTTCTCGTTAAATAACTTTATGGCGGTTTCTTTGGTTATGGCTCCTGGAATGGGCTATTATTATATCTTTTTTCTTTTTCTGTCTTTTTACTCTTGTTGCCAGTCTTGCAGCTTAGATCAATGATCCGGCTGTGGGGCAGGATTATCAACTGAAACAACCATTTGGGTAATGTAAACAAACTCTGCAACCCCGAGTTGCTCAGCCCTCAGGGTGAAAAGATGTGTCAGTTTTTCATCTTCTTTGAACTGAAACGATTTCAACCCGTTTCTCAGCGTTTTGCGACGTTGGTTGAAGGCTGTTTTTACAATTTTGAAGAAAAGTTTCTCATCACAACCTAGCGATTGTACCTGATTGCGCTTTATCCTGATGACAGCCGATTTCACTTTTGGGGGCGGAACAAAAACATGGGGTTCCACTGTAAAAAGATATTCAATGTTGTACCATGCCTGGAGCAACACACTCATTATTCCGTATGTTCTGCTGCCCGGAGGGGCTGCAATACGCTCAGCCACTTCTTTCTGCAGCATACCAACCACTTCAGGAATCCGGTTGCGGTTTTCGAGTACTTTGAAAAAAATCTGAGTCGAGATGTTATAGGGGAAATTGCCAATGATTTTAAAATTCTCTGTGAACATTTCATCAATTGGCTTATGCAGAAAATCACCTTCAATAAAACTCTCAGCGGCCACGGGATAGCTTGCTTTCAGAAAAGGAATGGAATCGCGGTCAACATCAAGGGCAACAAATTTTCTGACCGGTAATTCAATCAGGTACTTTGTAAGCACACCGGTTCCCGGACCAATTTCGAGCAGCGCATCACAAGGCATGGTGAGGCTGTCAACAATATTCCTGGCGATGTTCTCATCTTTCAGAAAATGCTGACCCAGGTGTTTTTTTGCTCTGATGGGTTCCATGTAAATTTCGGATTTCGGATTTTTGATTAGCTGATTAGCTGATTAGTGGATTAGTGGATTAGTGGATTAGTGGATTAGCGGATTAGCGGATTAGTAGATTAGCAGATTAGCTGATTAGTAGATTAGCTGATTAGTAGATTAGCAGATTAGTAGATTAGCGGATTTTCTGCTCCACTGATCTCTCCCGACGAAATGGTCGGGATTCCCCCGCCAAAGTGGGCGGGGCAAGCTGCTTCGCTCCAAGTGCCCTGTGCTCTGTGCCCCATGCTCCATGCTCCATGCCCTGTGCCCTGTGCCCTGCGCCCTGTGCCCTGCGCCCCATGCCCTGCGCCCCATGCCCTGCGCCCTGCGCCCCATGCTCCATGCCCCATGCCCCATGCCCTGTGCTCTGTGCCCCATGCCCTGTGCCCTGTGCCCTTTGCCCTGCGCTCTGTGCCCCATGCCCCATGCCCCATGCCCCATGCTCCATGCCCTGCGCCCTGCGCCCTGCGCTCTGAGCCTCAATTAACCTGATCTCCCCGCAGCGCTCTGAAACGCTTACGGGTATCAACGGTAAACAGGCTTCCGGGGTATTTTACCAGCAATTCCTGGTAGGTAGCCATGGCTTTCTCTTTGTCTTTGCTTTGCGGATCGCGTATATCCAGGAAAAAAAGTTCCGCTGAAGAATAGGATGATATTTCAGACAGACCTTTCTCTGGTTGGTCATAGAGCAGGGCAAGTCTGAAAAGTGCATCATCACCCAAAATCCCATCGCCGTAGTCGGTTACTACTGTCCGGAAAAGGGTTTCTGCTTCAGCAAAGTTTCCTTTTTTAATCTGAATTTCTGCTTTTTTCATCAGGGCATCATCGGTAATAAGGTGTCCCGGAAAGGCGATAAGCAATGAATCCAGCAAGGCCAGTGCTTCATCAGGTTTGTTCCGGTAAAGCAATAAATCAGCCCTCGCATAAGTGGCCAGTTGAACGGTGGAACTGTCCATATCTATGTTGTCGCTTATCAGCAACGACAAAGCCATGGCATCGTTGGCTATTAGTTTTGATGTAGCGGCTTTCAGCACATCAAGCTGCGCCCTGGCCCATTCAAATTCGCCGATATAAAACGATAAACGGGCATTCCGGAAACGGGCTTCGTGACCTATGGGATCATTCTTGAATGCCTTATCAACCTGAGAATAGAGAAGGGTAGCTTCCCAGGGTTCGCCGGTAAAAAGAAAAATATCGGCCAATTCGAGTTTGCTTTCAGCCTGAAATGTGCGGTCACCGGAGGTGAGCCCAATAAGCTCTTCGAGCAGTTTGATGGCTGAATCGGTCTTGTTGAGGTAAAAAGCCTGCAAATGAGCCAGGTTCCGCATTAGGGGAAAAATCAAGGGATTCCGCCCGGCTTCTGCCAGCGTTTTATTGTATTTATCTTCCAGTTTTAACAGGTCTGCTTGATTTATTGGATATTTTTTTGTAACCTGCTCATATTCAGCACCAAGGATTTCAACCTTTGACTGGATTACCAGCGGAATATCCTTCGATTTCTCAATAACGTATTTATATGCTTCAATTGCGGTAGTGAAATTGTTATTGGCTACACACAAACGTCCCAGGGCAAATACCCTGCTGCCATTTTCGTCCAATCTGCGATCAAGGGCTTTTGCCTGTATAAAAGCTGCGTCGAAATCCTTTAACTGTATGGAAAGCCATAACATTAACTCTGAGAGCATAACATCGTTGGGCGATTTTTGCACCTTTTTCAGGAGTGCAATCCGCACCATTTCAGTTTTTTGTCCGTCAGGATCATTGTTCAGTGAGTTCTGCAAACGATCCTGCACCTGATTCTGCATGTCGGGGTTTTTCTCAAGCAGATTGAGGTATTCATCTGCCATTTTATCATAAATCCCCTGGGTTTCGTAAAGAAGGGCCAGTTCGAAACCGAAGGTGTAGCCAGGCGAAAGCAACTGACGTCCTTTCAGGTAGGTGCGCACTGCAAAGTCATTTTCGCGCCTTACCATGAAAGCATTGGCTAGTTCCGATATTTTCCGCTGGTCAGCAGGCAGGTCTTTGATGGCCTGTTCAAATAATTTTGTAGCCTTATTACTCTGGTTTGCCCTTATCAGCACATATCCCTGATCGATGATATAACGGGGGTCCTCAGGATTACGCTTCGCCTGTTTCTTCACAATTTTCTCAGCCTTGTCCAGATCGTTTAGTTCCAGCAGGCTTTGCAGCAGATAGGTGTAATTGTAAACGCCGGGCTTTTCGTCGAACAAACGCTCAAACAGGGCAGCGGCCTTGTCAAACTCACGGTTATTGAAGTATTGCATACCCAGTTGCTCATCAGTAACTGCCTGTGCCATAGCAATATTAACCTGACCTGTTAAAGCCAGAATCAATAGAAATGCAAACAGCAACTGTTTTTTCATTTTTCAAAGGTTAATCGGAATTGTAAGATCAATCTGAAACCAAATGTTAACTTAGCCATGCTTATACATAACAACAAATTCCGGTTTATTATTGCTCAGAAGCCCTATGATAAAAAGTATCCTGACTCAAACAGGATTATTTAATCATCTCAAAACCGGTGTATTTCGCCAATGCAGCCGGCATTCTGATACCTTCGGCTGTCTGGTTGTTTTCGAGCAGAGAGGCAACTATACGTGGTAACGCCAGCGCACTTCCGTTTAGTGTATGGCAGAGGCGGGTTTTACCATTTTCGTCCTTGAATCTCAGTTTCATGCGGTTGGCCTGAAATGATTCGAAATTCGACACCGAGCTTACTTCCAGCCAGCGTTGCTGGGCTGCGGAATATACTTCAAAATCGTAGGTGAGGGAAGAGGTAAAACTCATATCGCCACCGCACAGTTTCAGGATACGGAAAGGTAATTCCAGTTTACGGAGCAACCCGGCTACATAATTGCGCATCTCTTCGAGTGTTGCGTATGAGTTGTCAGGATGCTGTATCTGGACAATCTCAACCTTATCGAACTGGTGCAGGCGGTTGAGGCCACGCACATCTTTTCCATAAGAACCGGCCTCGCGGCGGAAACAATTGGAATAAGCCACATTTTTAATCGGGAAATCGGCAGCTTTCACAATTACATCACGGTAAATATTGGTTACCGGAACTTCTGCAGTAGGAATGAGATACAATTTGTCAACCTCACAGAAATACATCTGACCATCTTTATCGGGCAATTGTCCGGTACCATAACCTGAAGCTTCATTCACTACCAGCGGCGGCTGAATTTCGTAGTATCCTGCTTCAATGGCATTGTCTAAGAAAAAGTTAATCAAAGCTCGTTGCAGCCTGGCACCCTGGCCTTTATAAAACGGGAAACCGGCACCGGTAACTTTATTGCCCAATTCAAAGTCTATGATGTCGTATTTTGAAGCAAGATCCCAGTGCGGAACAGCCCCGTCGTAGAGTTTGGGCATTTCACCTTCGCTGTGTACGATTTCGTTGTCTTCAGGTGTTTTGCCTTTTGGTACGGAAGGGTGGGGGACGTTGGGCAACAGAACTAAAAGCTTGTTTTGCTCTGCGGTGATGGCTTCGAGATTTTCTGACAGATCTTTGGCAAGAACTTTCAGGTCGGCAGTGCGGGCCTTTAATTCTCCGGCTTCGGCCGATTTGCCCGATTTAAACAAATCACCAACCTGGCGGGCGATGGCATTGGATTCGGCCAGATTATCGTCCAGTTGTTTCTGCGCC
>JBBQBC010000163.1:0-8755 GCA_038317155.1 Bacteroidales bacterium | reverse complement strand
CCGTATTTAGATGATCGGGATGGAGACTCGGATTCTATTCCTCTTTAGTGATTTTTGGGCGCAGCCTCAAAATTAAATTCTTTCAACAAATAACCTGAATATTGAAAATGAATAATCATGATCTTCCCGTTTAATCCACTTTTCATATCTTTGTTTGGTAATCTTTCAACAATTATCATCAGCCTTTAAACGGAATTCTATGAAGATCAGGAAGATCAGCATGAAAGTCCTGTTATCAGTAGCGATTTTGCTCGCAGTAGCCAACTATTCAATCATTTCGTGCCGTAAAAATGCTGTAAAAGCTCAATCAGGCGATACTGCCCCAGCTCAGGTTAAACACCCTGAATGGAGCAAAAACCTGAGCATCTGCGAGGTAAATGTACGGATCGCCAAAGCCATTGAAAAGTACCTCTTAAAAAACGATTCATTATATCCGGCCGATGCTTATCGTATGAATTTTATTACAAATCAGGATGAAAATTCATGGAACGAGACTGATTTTGAACGACCTGGAGAATGTGTTGAAGCGTTTTTTGTACTCACGGTTTCGGTCCCTGAAATGCCATTGGTTTATAGCGGGCAGGAATCGGCAATGAAAAAGGAATTGCTTTTTTTCGAAAAGGATCTGATTTATTGGGGCAACTATAAAATGGCTGGGTTTTATAAAACAAACCTTGGAAATAAGAAGACCAACCCTGCTCTTTTCAATGGTTCTGAAGGTGGTAATTTGACAAGGGTGAATACTACAGCAGGTGGTGATAAAATATTCGCCATTCTCCGCGAAAAGGGAAACAACAGGGTTTTTACGGTGGTCAACCTTAGCTCGGCACCCCTTGTTGCCGATATACAGGGTAAAGCATTTTCCGGAGATTATACCGAACTCATTTCATCCGAAAAAACCACCTTAAAAGCTGGAGCAAAAATTTTAATGCCAGCTTGGGGTTACAAGGTGTTCTTCAAATAATCAAACTGCAGATTGAGAGCCTGTTTGATTCTCTGGCAGACAGCAGGCTTTTTTAATGCCAAATAAAATATAACCATGAAAAGAATAACAATTCTGTTTCTAATAATCACAGCAGCCATGAATCAGGCTTTTACACAGAGTAGCCAATACAATAGCTTAGGCAAAATTACTTCACACCAATTCAACGGGCAGGTGCTCAGCCTTACAACTGACAATGGCAAGGCTGAAATTACGGTATTTAGCCCCGGCGTTTTCCGCATCAGGATTGTGAAAGATGCGTTTACAGAGGATTTCTCGTATGCTGTAACCGGCAAACCTGAAAAATGCGAAGTAAACCTAAGTGAGACGGATGATAAACTTATACTATCAACCAGCTTACTGAAACTTGAAATTGACAGAAACCCCGCCAGGTTTGCCTTTTATACGACCGATGGGAAAATAATCAATACCGATGATAAGGCATTCGGCACTTCATGGATTGGAACCGAAGTTACAACCTATAAAAAACTTCAGGACGGTGAGCGTTTTATTGGCCTCGGTGAGAAAACCGGTAACCTCGACCGCAGAGGTAGCGCTTATGAAAACTGGAATACCGACAATCCCCGTTACGGGCCCAACGATGACCCTTTGTATGTAACCATTCCTTTTTTCATCGGGCTGCACAGTGGTCTGGTTTATGGCATTTTTATGGACAATACACACAGAAGCCGGTTTAACTTCGGTGCCAGCAACGACCGCTTCAGTTCATTCAGCGCCGATGACGGTGAAATGGATTATTATTTTATAAACGAAGAAAATGTTGCCGGCATTATCAGCGATTATACCTGGCTGACCGGCCGTATGACCATGCCCCCACTATGGGCGTTGGGTTACCAGCAGTGTCGGTGGAGCTATTTCCCTGACAGCGAAGTACTGGATGTAGTTCAGAATTTCAGGGAGAGGAAAATTCCGCTCGACGTCATCTATCTCGATATTCATTATATGGATGCCTACAAAATCTTTACATGGCATCCGACCCGTTTCAGCAACCCTCAGAAGCTGCTTACTGAGCTTAAATCACTCGGGGTTCATACCACTGTTATAGTAGATCCGGGGATCAAGGTTGAAAAAGGCTACGAAGCATACGAAGACGGGCTTAAAAAGGATATGTTCATTAAATATCCTGATGGTCAGGTTTATACGGCACAAGTTTGGCCCGGATGGTGTCATTTTCCTGATTTTACAAAACCTGCTGCCCGTGAATGGTGGGGTAATAAATTCATCGGATTGGTCGGCAATGGTGTGGAAGGATTCTGGAACGATATGAACGAGATTGCCTCCTGGGGCAATGGGTATACTCCGCAGTTGGTTCAGCTTGACTGGGAAGGTAAACATACAACTTACCGGCAGGCAAAAAATGTATATGGGATGCTTATGGCTAAAAGCACCTTTGAAGGAACCCGAAAACTAATGAACAATCAACGCCCGCTAATACTTACCCGGGCAGGCTATGCAGGATTGCAGCGCTATACCGCCCTCTGGACAGGCGATAACCAGGCAAGCGAGGAACACATGATGCTGGGCACAAGATTACTCAATAGTCTTGGATTGAGCGGTGTTTCGTTTACGGGGGTTGATGTAGGTGGATTCAGTAAGGATGCAACCCCTTCGCTGTTTGCCCGCTGGATAGGAATCGGTGCTTTCAGTCCGTTCTTCCGCAGCCATTCTCACTACGACACCAAATCTGCCGAGCCCTGGGCCTATGGCGAAGTGGTTGAAAACATTTCAAGGAATTATATTCAAATGAGGTATAAGCTGTTGCCATATATCTATTCGGTTTTCCATGAATCAGTTGAAACCGGAATGCCTGTGAACCGAAGCCTGGCAATCGATTACACCTTCGACGAGAAAATCTACCATTACATCTACCAGAATCAGTATCTTTTCGGGCCATCTATATTGGTAGCTCCCACCGAAAGTACCCGTGATATAACAAAAGTTTACCTGCCTGACGGCGACTGGTACAACCTGCATACAGGAGTTAAACTTCAGGGCAACAGCGAGATAACCACTGATTGTCCGATTCATCTTCTGCCATTGTTTATCAAAGCCGGATCGGTAATTCCGATGCAAAAAGCAGTTCAGAGCACATCTGAAAGTCCGGGAGACGTTCTATACCTGCATGTTTTCAACGGAAATGAAGTATCTGAATTTGTGTATTACGAAGATGACGGCAAATCGTACGATTACGAAAAAGGCGCATTTTACAAACGTGTTATTATTTTCGACCCGGCAAAGCGACAACTTAAGCTGTTGGCTAAAGAAGGTTCATTTCCTGGCCGGTTTAAGAAATTACAATTCGTTTTGCATGGTTTCGGGGAAGGAATAAAATTCAAACTAAACAATGGTGCACTGGATTTCAGCACAGCCGATACCGACTTCTTTAATGCCCTCGGCACTTCCGATCCGCAATACCTGGCAACCATGCACAGCACACTGAAGGTTCTGACTTCCGAAACCAGTCTGGTTGATGGTGAAATTCTGCTGAACTGGTAGAAGAATCCTGTTTAATGGCAAATAACGACAAGAACATGGTATGCAGTTACCTGTAATTATTGTTTAGCGCTTTTAATCAGATTTTGATTCAAAAGATACGTACCCCATTTAACAATCATGTCCTGGAGCTGAATTATATTAATTGGCTTGGCCATATAGTCAACCATGCCAGATTCAAGACACATTTCACGGTCACCAGCCATCGCGTTGGCTGTCAGGGCAATAATAACAGGTTGTTTCGAAAGCGGAAATAATTCTTTTATTTTAAGCGTGGCTTCTATTCCACTCATCTCTGGCATCTGAATATCCATTAAAATTACATCAAACTCTTTCTTATACAGAATGTTGATTGCTTCGAGGCCATTGACAACCGAATCAACTTTGTAGCCCATCAGGTTAAGCAGAGAAATGGTAAGTTTCTGATTGATCAGATTATCTTCAGCCAGGAGGATTCGCATAGGAAAACGAGAGCTGAGCGAAAAGTCTATTTCGCCCTTTTTATCATGTATTCTTTCATTTTTGGATGACTCACTCATAATGTTCATTACCTCCTGGAATAGTTCTTTCAATCTTACAGGTTTGGATAATTGCCCTGAAAAAAGGCTTCGATCATTACTTCCTGTATCACCTGATGAAGATAGTAATAATAATGGAGTTTTTACTGATAAATTACTTTTTTTTAATCTGCCAGCCAGTTCTATTCCATCCATACCGGGCATTTGGAGGTCAAGAACTATTAAATCGAATTCCGGCTCATTCCCCACAATATCAAGTGCTTCCACTCCTGAAGAAGCCAGTGATGGATTCATTCCCCAAAAATCAAACTGCAGTCTTAATATCTGAAGATTTGTATGGTTATCATCAACAATTAAGACTCTTCTTCCGCGTAATTGAGGTAAATAACCTTTTACATGCAGCTTTGTTTTCCCAATGCCTGAATGTTTAACCTTAATCGTGAAATTAAAAGTCGATCCATTCCCTTCTTCGCTTTCAGCCCATATCTCCCCTCCCATCAGGTTAACCAACCGTTTCGAAATGGCCAGCCCGAGTCCGGTGCCTCCGTATTTCCTTGTTGTTGAGCTATCGGCCTGAATAAATGGTTCAAAAATTGAAGCTGCAGTATGCTGATCAATACCTATTCCACTGTCCTTAATCGAAAATTTAAGCTCATTGATTCCCTCATTTTCCTGCAGCATTTGAACTGAAATGAAAACTTCGCCCCTCTCGGTAAATTTGATTGCATTGTTAACCAGGTTAATCAGTATCTGCCGCAGCCTGTTTGAATCGCCAAGAAGATTGGACGGCACATCCGGCTCGATCATATAAAGCAGGTCCAATCCCTTTTCAATTGCCTTTACGGCAAACAGGTCAAGCGTATCTTCGATACACGACCTGAGCTCAAAATTGGTTTCTTCAAGCAGTAGTTTTCCCGACTCGATTCTCGAAAAATCGAGGATATCATTTATAATGCTAATCAGACTTTCGCCCGATAGTTGAATAGTCTCAGCATAATCGCGCTGAACTGAGGTAAGCTGGGTATTCAGCAACAGGCTGGTCATCCCGATTACTCCATTCATTGGGGTCCTGATTTCATGACTCATCATAGCCAGAAAATCCGATTTGATGCGATTGGCTGATTCTGCTTCTGATTTTGCGCTGGTCAATTCATTTAAAGCCAGTTTGAATTGAGTTACATCATGGATTACAGCAACAGTCGCACTATCGCCCCTATACCTGATTTCTTTCAGGGTGAATTCGCAGGATTTGCTTTCACCATGCCTGGTAATCAGGTTGGCTTCAAATTTATTATTTTGGCAGGATGATTCCCTGAAATTAAAGCTGATTTCTTCTACCCTTTCCCGATCAGGTAGTTCAAATAACGACGCAAAATCCTTCTCATAAAGTTCGCTTGCTGCATAGCCGGACATTGTTCCGGAGATATCATTTATATAGAGTATTTTACCTTCCCTGAAGATACAGATGAGATCGCTGGTATTCCCGATGATAGCCTTGTTTGCCTCCTCACTTTCAATCAGATTGTGAATGGCCGACACTCTGGGAGTTGCATCATATATGCGCAGACAAAACCCCGTTTGAAGTCCGTTCCGATCAAACTGGTCGTAAATGATAGCATCGGCAAAAAAATGACTTTTATCTTTACGAAATAAGGTGAACTCGAAACGATCGGTTTTACTCGTTGAAATTTCATCTAAAAAATTCCTGTCATCCGGAATAACCAGGCTTTGTAGGGAAGTACCAATCAGTTCTGACCCGTTAAAGCCTAAAAAGTGAAGAACAGGGCCACACACGCTGGTGATAGATTCCAGCATATCGAAACATACCAGCAGACTGTTGCCATTGGATGCACGCGGGCGCATATTTATACCCTCATTATGACAATCAGACATTTGCTCCGATTTTAGTTTATGTGAAGTATTCATACTTCGCCCAATCCACAGGTCATTATCCGAAAATATACGACCTTCTAAATGTTTATTGCTCCGTTAACTTACTGCTTTCCTTTAATACCAGCAGGTTTTCAGTCAAATCAAAGATTCAGCCAGAAATGCAGATGGCTGCAAATCCACTACTTAACAAATTGCAGACTCATCTGCTTGTCCATTATTGGGACTAAATATTTTTATTTCAGGACATTTGCTGACGCAAGGGAATATTAACCCTTGTTGACCGCTGTCAGACTGTGTCTTATCTTTGCTGTAATGCGCGCATCAGGAAATAAGATGCGCACCAACGATTCCGTCAATCCACATCTTACCTTCTGATGATGACATTCGCCGTCAGTCCTCGCCGTTGGTCCGCGTCTTACCTTCTGACGCGGACATTCTAACGTTGAAAAAAAATAAAATCATTAGATTATTGAATTTCAGTATAGAAGGAAACTTTATTACAAAAAATAGCAATGAGGGTGCGCATCAGAAAATAAGATGCGCACCAACTGGGATCACGTTATTGTTGTTTGACGGAATTATGTATTTTAGCCTGTTCAAAAAATACAACACAATGAAAAATATTAAAACCATTTGTATTTCAGTGCTATTAATCTCACTGATACCGGGCTTTATCACGGCCCAGGAAAGATTCACCGCTGAATTAATGTGGAAACTTGGCCGCGTCAGCGACGTTCAACTGGCCCCCGAAGGTGGCGCAATTATTTACGGCGTAACGAGATATGACCTTGCCACCAACAAAGGCAACCGCGATATCTACAAGCTTGATCGCAATGCTGAATCGCCCAGACAAATAACAGATTTTAAAGGGAGTGAAATAAATGCCATCTGGAGACCCGATGGTAAAAGGATTGGTTTCCTTTCGGGTGAATCAGGATCCATGCAAATATGGGAAATGGGTGTAAATGGTGAAAATAAAACCCGGATCAGCAATGTTGAAGGCGGTATTAACGGATTTGCCTGGTCGCCCGATCTGAAAAATATTGTGTTTATCGCAGATGTTAAGGTTGAAAAGGATATTCACGACCTATATCCTGACTTACCGCTGGCCAATGCCATGATTTACGATGAGCTGATGTACCGCCATTGGGACAGCTGGCACGATTACGCTTACAGCCATATTTTTGTCGCCCCTTACAGCGACGGCAAGATTGGTGAAGCCAAAGATATTATGCCCGGTGAACCATGGGATAGTCCGCTGATGCCAGACGGTGGCATGGAGCAGATTACCTTTTCACCTGATGGTAACCAAATTGCCTACACCTGTAAGAAGTTGAAAGGCAAAGACTATGCAATCAGCACCAACAGCGACATTTACCTTTACAATTTAACGACCGGTAAAACCGATAACCTGAGTGAAGGCAATCCCGGCTATGATCAGGATCCTGTTTTTTCTCCCGATGGTTCAAAAATGGTCTGGCGGAGTATGGCAACACCGGGTTTTGAGGCTGATAAAGACCGAATTATGCTTTGCGAAATCAATCCGAAAGCGCTTGACGGCCTTAAAAAAGAAGTTGAGTCGAAAAAGACAGCATCAGGAAAGCCGGCAATCATGACCAGCCGCGTTTTTACAGATCTTTCAGAAGGTTTTGACCAGAGCTCTGCAAGTTTCGCCTTTAGCCCCGATGGCAAACAGCTTTATTTTATCAGTGGTATCCAGGCTACTTACCAGGTTTACCGATTGGATATCGCCACCAAAAAGATAGTACAATTGACAAAAGGCGACCATGATATTCAGGCATTTGCCCTTGACGGAAAGGATCTGATCATCACGAAAATGCGCCACGACCTGCCCTCTGAAGTATTCAGGGTTAAGCCCGGCGGCATTGAAGAGCAACTTACTTTCACCAACCGCGAATTACTGAAGAATGTAAAACTGGCTACTGAAGAGAAACGATGGATTACCACCACCGATGGTAAAAAGATGCTGGTCTGGGTAATTCTGCCTCCCAACTTTGATAAAAACAAGAAATACCCGGCATTGCTTTACTGTCAGGGTGGCCCTCAAAGTGCTGTAAGCCAGTTTTTCTCCTATCGCTGGAATTTCCAGATGATGGCAGTACATGACTATGTTATCGTGGCACCTAACCGACGTGGCCTGCCAACCTTTGGCCAGGAGTGGAACGATCAGATTTCGGGCGACTATGGAGGACAAAATATGCTCGACTACCTCACCGCCATCGACTCTGTTGCTACTGAACCCTGGGTTGACAAAAACCGACTTGGTGCCGTAGGAGCCAGCTATGGCGGCTATTCGGTTTACTGGCTTGCAGGTAACCACAACAAGCGATTCAAGGCATTTATCGCTCACTGTGGAATTTTCAACTTTGAAAGCATGTATCTCGAAACCGAAGAGATGTTTTTCGTAAACTACGATTACAAAGGTGCCTACTACGACAATCCAAGACCCAAAAGTTATGATTTCTCACCACACAACTTCGTCCGCAACTGGGACACGCCCATGCTGGTGGTGACCGGAGGCTACGATTTCCGTATTCCATATACCCAGGGAATGCAGGCATTTAATGCCAATCAGATGTTGGGTATTCCCAGCCGGTTTCTATTTTTTCCTGAAGAATCCCACTTTGTTCAGAAGCCTCAGAATTCGGTACTGTGGCAAAGGGAGTTTTTCAGGTGGCTGGACACCTATCTTAAGTAAAAAGTTGAAAGTAAAAAGTAAAAAGTATCAGCCTGCTCCGAAAAGTCAAAAAGGAAGGTTAGACACCAAGGCGCCAAGACACCAAATACTGTATGATAATGTATATCAACAATTTAAAATTGACGAGTT
>JBBQBC010000162.1:0-8850 GCA_038317155.1 Bacteroidales bacterium | reverse complement strand
AGTGGCCCTGTCGAAATACTTTTCGATGATGTAATAGCTTAACCGGTAATTGAACAACTGCATAAAGCTGGCCGCCTGCAGATAACCGCCAAACCGGAAGGCCTCTTTCAGAATTTGCCTGCTCCACCAGTTCTTCCGGTCAATAAATTTAAATATCAATAAATAACTGACAAGGAAAACGCCACCAAATGAAACGTAAAGTGCAAAAATATAGGACTTTATGCTGATTAATGAAAAACCGAAAAATAAAATAAGCAGTGTTCCCATCACCAGCACAACCTGAAGAACGGCCATCAGGTTAAAGTGAAATACTTTTTCCTTGCCCAACAGTACATTCTGGTTAATGGTAAAATAAGATTGCAGCAACGAAATCCAGAAAAGGTCCAAAACAAACTCTCCCGGAACCAGCTTCAGCCAACCCAGCAGCAGACTGCCGCCAGCCGAAACAATCACCGCCCATATCCATGCCGGCATCAGCAGTTGAATCAGAGGATGCCGCGGAACGAGATAAACGAGGGCACTACCACCCACCAATGCACTGACCATTTGATTGATGCTGATGCCCAGAATGATCAGCGATATGGTGCCCATGCCTTCGGCGCCCAGATTTCTTGCCGAAATCCAGACGATCGCCAGATTTGCGATGGCTATCAGTAACCGGGATGCGGTGGTTGATATGATCTTACGGATCATTTTCCTGCAGTTGGAGGTGGTTTAACCAGTCGTAGGCGTCTTTTCATTTGCCAAATTGACGAAGCCGGTGAAAAAACAAATTTCTTACAGTCAAAATACAGGTAATCACCAGCAAAAGAAACAGTATGCAATCCGGTATATCCTTCCGGTGGCTTCAGGGAAGTAACAGGCATTTCAAGAAATTCCGTTTCGGTCAGTAGTTTCACTTCGTTGATCACCACAAGACCGCCGTAGGTTTGCGAACAATCCTGTGCCGGTCGGTAGAGTTTACCATCAAGGTTAAAAAATGAGCCGGCAGGCCTGGAGTTTGAAATATCTGCCTTCACCGGGTTCAGTTCATGCGGTTCAAAAGGCCCGTCGAGTGTATCGGCATGCCAGATGTGAAGTTCCACATTGGTTGCGTGGGCTGGTGTAAAAAATAAAAACCAGTGGTTCTGATGAAAAACCAGGGTTGGATCGGCGGCACTTACGCCTTCGAGCAGTGTTCTATGGCGAATCATTTTTCCGGCCTGGTTATCATACCGGTACAATTCAACCGAGCCATGATCCAACGATTCAGGCATACACCAGATTTGTCCGTCGGCCCTGAATAAAAAAGGGTAAGACAAATGCCAGGGCTCTTCCAGAACGGTTACCGGTGTCGAAAACTCAGCTTGCCGCTCTGAATACCATGAAGCAGACAGTCCGGCTTTCCGTTTCCGGTAATTATAATCTTCAAATACCAGCAATAACCGCCCTTCCCCCTTCAGCGCGAATCCATCGGCAAAATAACGATCATTTCCCTTCGCACCAAGCCATTTGGCATCTTCTTCATCAATATCATAGGAATATTCTGAAACAAGATCTGCGGGCCGTGCTTTTACCAGGCCGGTCTGCCACTTTTCAGCAAAAATAATTTCCGTAAAATGAAATCTTATCTTGTTTATAAATTGCTTTATCAAAAAAGTCAGAAAAGTAAAATTTGTCGGTTCCTTGTAGATGGGCGCATTGGATATTCCCGACACTGATTCCGATGGAAAACTAAGCTGATCAATGATTTCACTACAAACATTCAATGGCCAGTTTACCGTTAAATTAATGGCCTGGCAGAGATTTGCTTTCCACGAGTGGTTGATGGTTGGGAAATAGCCTTTGCGAAGAATTATACCCCCATCCAGGGTTTCGGTGATCCGCTGCAAAACAGACCCGGTGATAGGGTCGTTGAAAATAATTTCATAGAAAGCCGGTGGAATGCCGCGATACTTTTGTTCATCACCATGATGAAACGACCAGATGCCATAAGGAGCAGCCTGTAAAACAGAACCCCTGAGAATTCCAAAACCGAATTTAAGGATAAAATCAGGCTGGTATTCCTGTATAGTTTTTATATCAGTTTCTGAAAAGTATTGGCTGTATTTTTTTTTCACTGTTGGCAAACAGAATATGTGTGGCACATTCTCAGCCAACGGACCAAGTGCAGCCGGCCTGAAAACGGCCGGCCTGAATATGTACTGATAGTATTTCCTGAATAATATTTTGGTCCACTCATAAGTGAAAAACCTCCGAAAAAATCCCTTTCGGCCAATGTTTTCCTGTTTCCGAAGGATAAACAGAACCGGCGAGGCTTTCTTGCTTTCGATCAGCAACCTGAGCGTATCGTATTGCCATTGCTGCAATACCAGTGAATTGCACATGATGGCAAACTTCAGTTGTCTCCTTTCAGTTTCTGTCTTCATCGCTTTTACTTATCATTTCATGGTAGATGCCTGCCAGCTTTCCGGAAACGGCATCAGAACCGTAATGTTGCATTACCTCAGTCCGCATTTTTTCCCGGTCAAACAGTTCAGGATTATCCAGAACATCAGAAAGTGCTTCTGCGAAAGCCCGGGTATCCCCTACCGGGACAATCCTTCCGGTAAAAGGTTTTATAAAATCCCGAAGATCGGCAACATCTGTAGCAACCACAGGAATTCCGCAGGCCATGGCTTCGTATGCCACAATACCAAAGGTTTCGTAATTGCTGGTAAGGGCAAGGCAGAAGGCCTGTTGTAATTCTTCAGCCAGGGCAGCCCCTTCGAGCAAGCCGGTAAATCGTATCGCTCCGAAAGGAAGTTTTTTATCTGCGACATACTTCCGGATCAATGTAAGATCGGCTCCCTCCCCGACCAGCACAAGTTCTGCATCTTTATGGTTTGCACTAAATATAACAAAGGCATCAATCAGCATTTTCAGGTTCTTGGACTTCTCCTCAAAACAGGTGATGCTAATGATCCTCAATTTATTATCCTTTTTAGTGGCAATATTAAACAACTTGGTATCCACCACATTGGGGAGGCTTCTGAAATCGCTTCCAATATCGGCAGCCTTCATCGCTTTAGCCAACCGGTTCGAAACAACGGTCATTTTCGCAGCATTCCGGACGGCAAAACGGGTAAGTAATTTGTGCAGCCACCCTTTGTACTGGAAATTTTCAGGATAATACCGCGACCAGTGCTCCGTGATGATATAGGGTACATGCCACTTTCGACCAAAATACCAGGCCAGTAAGGCTGTCCGGGTAAGAATGTGCGCATGGATCAGGTCGGGTTTACCGTTTAACTGAACCGATGTTTTGATACCAAGATTCCAGGCAATCAACTGCCTTGCCAGACCGGAAATTCCTTCAGCTTTGCGGTAGGTTATGATTATTTCTGACAGATTGCCTTCAGACTGAATTTCTGTCCCGAAAAGCTCATGCTTCCTCAAATTTGATCCGGGTACTGCGAAAACCACGGTTACCCTGAACCCGGCATCTGCAGCAGCCTGGGCGTGTTTTCTCACAAAAAGGCCCAGCATAGTGTCTTCATTGGATGGGTACCAGCGCGGAAGATATAGGATATGCCGGTTTTGGCCTGATTCCATGGTTTGGATTTCAGGCAAATTTAGGGAAAATTAAGGCTAACTGAAACAAATGTGAAACCGGAATATGTCGATATGAAATTACCCGACATAAAAACGCCCCTTCTTTTACTTAAAGGGCTGGTTCACCGATAAAAATGCAGCTAAAGTTCTTTCAGCATCCAGATATTACAGGTGGTATGGATGGATTTCCCAAGCGGCTGATCCAATTTTACAAAACCCTGCTTTTCGTAAATGCTGACCGCTTTTGCAAAATGTGGCAGGCTTTCAAGATACAATTGCTTGTAGCCAAAATCTTTAGCCGATTCAATACTTCTTTGCATCAATTCTTTCCCGATTCCCTGCCCCCTGACCTCTCCGGCGAGGTAGAATTTCACCAGTTCTGCACAGTTCTCATCCAAACCATCTGAAGGATAAATACCACAACAGCCCTTAATCTGATTGTTTAATTCAGCTACCCAAAGAATTGACTTTGAAGCTTTAAACAATTCAAAAAGATTGTCAGTTGTGGGGTCAGAATAGACAGTTCCCTCTCTTGGAGCATTGTGTTCTTCAAAAACCGCTCTTATCATCTGAGCCAGTGATAAATTATCCTTTTCCTCGATTTTTCTGATAATCAATTTCATAACCGATCAGTTGTACTTTAGTTATTTCGCACAAAGACTTAATATTTTCTAACTTTTCAGGATCACCGGCAAAATAAGTATTTCTTCAACTTTTAGTTCCTCGTCCTACCATCAACAAAATAACCCCTGCAATGGCAACGACACCTCCAATAATCTGGAGTGTTGCCGGAAAGTTTCCAAAGATAAGAAACGCGCCCAGCAATACAAAAAGCCCGGTGGTGCTCTGAACAATGGCTGCCCTGGAGGCTTCGATAAACCTGAGGGCAGAATACTGAAAAATGGAAGTCAGAAACGGACCAACAAATGAACCGGCAACAATCCAGGCAAAAGCAGGAAGTGGAATTACAAATGAAAGTCCTCTGGCAAACATGAAAATAGTCGCAAACGTCAGCAGAAAAACCGCCCTGTTAATAGCCAGCACCACCGGTCTAATTTCACGGATATGCTTCTTTGCCAGGATGGTACGAACGGCATAAAATGAAGTTGAAATCAACATAAGGCCCGATGTGCCGGTCACGAAACCAGTAAGGGAAGTCTGATTTGAATTGATGATAAACGCCCCAGCCAGCGTGAGCAATGCACCTGCTTTGGCATATTTACCGAAGCGCTCGGAAAGTAGTAAAATGCCGAGCAATGTAACAAATACATATTCGAGGTTACGTAAGAATGAAGGAATAGCCGGATTGTCTGAGCTAGCGATTGCTGCATAAAATGAGGTAGTTGCCACAATTTCTATCAACCCCATATAGAGTAAAGACCGGTAATCGGCATTGGTAAAAGCGCTGATGACAAAACCGCCTCTTGGGTGGAGTGCCATCAGGCTGTTGAAAAAAATTGCAGTCAGAAACCAGTAAAAACCAAACTGCGGCAGGCTAACTTCGTTCAGCGCCGCCTTGCTGAACAAATAGACCAACGACCCGCATATTGTTGCGATAAAAGCGTAGAGGTATCCTCGGGTTGTTTTACTCATGCTGCCAAATGTTTATTGCAAATATCCAATTTCAGATTTCGGATTTCGGATTTCGGATTTCGGATTTGACTATTGCTTATTGCTAAAATCCAATTTCAGATTTCAGATTTCAGATTTCGGATTTGCCAACTACTACTTCTTATTGCCAACTGCTTTTTGCCAAATACACAAAGTACTTAACCTTTGAGCTTTTGACTTTGAACTTTGAGCTTTTTCCTTTGCCAACTGCTTATTGCCAACTGCTAATTGCCAAATACGCAAAGTACTAAACCTTTGAGCTTTGGACTTTGAACTTTGAGCTTTTTCCTTTGCCAACTGCTTATTGCCAACTGCTTATTGCCAAATACGCAAAGTACTTTAACTTTGAGCTTTGGACTTTGAACTTTGAGCTTTTTTCTTTGCTAACTGCTTATTGCCAATATTCAATTTCAGATTTCGGATTTCGGATTTCGGATTTGCCAACTACTCCTTCTTTTTGCCAACTGCTTTTTGCAAACTGCTTTTTGCCAAATACGTAAAGTACTTTACCTTTGAGCTTTGGACTTTGAACTTTGAGCTTTTTTCTTTGCTAACTGCTTTTTGCCAAATACTTAAAGTACTTTACCTTTGAGCTTTGGACTTTAGACTTTGAGCTTTTTCCTTTGCCAACTGCCAACTACAATCTGCTCTTCATCCCTTCAACTGCTCTTCTTTGCCTTTGCTCACCTTTACCTGAAACGATTGTAAACGGCAATTTCCTTAGCTCTAATTCAGCAAGATACATCTGAAACAGTTCCCTTCTGAATTTCGGATGCTCACGCAGAGGATCGGCTTCCCAGGGCAGATCGGTATCGCAGAGCAGATAATGGTCATAAACATGGGTGTTAGCCATCTGATCAATCCATTCATGTGATTTCCCGAACCTTACAAGGCACCAGATGCGCGTTACCAGAAAATCTGTATCGCAAAACAACCATTCTTTTGCTAAAGTGGCAGCCGCTTCTTCTGCGCTGAACTGCCCTTTCGCAATTTCCAGCACATCTTCAAAATTGTAATCTCTGCTCAGTTTTTCCAGATAGTATCTTGCAAATTCAGGTACCCAGGGTTCAGAAAACTCCTCAGCCAGGCCGGCAGCCAGCCATGATTTCCCCGTTGATTCCGGTCCGGTGATGGCAATTCGCTTTATCATGCTGAAACCTGTTGGGCTTTCCACCGCCTGTGCCATTCAATCAGTCCAAGGATAGCAATAGCGAGAAATACCAGGTATTGAAAACTGGTAAAAACCAGTCCCTTTATGAAATACATCGGCAGAGAGACGATGTCGCCGATTATCCAATAAATCCAGTTTTCGACTTTTTTCCGGGCCATCAGCAACATACCAACAAGGAAAATAGCAGTGGTAAAGGAGTCAACCCAGGGAACCCAGGAACCCATGTAAACGGTATCTTCCCGATTAAACAGCCATATCATTCCGAGTATCAGCCAATAAGATACTACCACCATTGCTATGCCATAGAACTGCTGCATCCTGCTATTCATGGAAATGTGGAGCACTTCACTGGCATTGTCTTTTCTGGTCCAGTTGTACCAACCGTAAACACTCATCACAAAATAGAAAAAATTGATCCCCGCATCGGCATATAACCTGGAATGGAAACAGATATAAACATAAATCAGCACACTCACAATACCTGTTGGGTAAACAAGGATATTCTCCTGCCTGGCATACCAAACGCTTGCAATACCCAAAACTACCGCAACAAACTCAAGCCAGGTTGTGTCGAGAAGGTTCGTGAGAAAGGCATTCCAGAAATCGGTCATTCAGAAAAAGTCAAAAGTTATATGAATGGAAGAGTGATAAATACTGGCAGCTGGCAGTTGGCAGTTGGCAATTAGCAGTTGGCAAAAAGCATTTAGAAACTAAGTCTCTAAGCCTCTAAGTCTCTAAGTCTCTTAGTCCCTAAGTCTCCAAGTCTCTTACTCCCTAAGTCTCCAAGTCTCTAAGTCTCCAAGTCTCCAAGTCTCCAAGTCTCTTAGTCTCTTAGTCTCCAAGTCTCTTAGTCTCTTAGTCTCTTAGTCTCTTAGTCCCTAAGTCTCTTAGTCCCTAAGTCTCCAAGTCTCTCAGTCTCTTAGTCCCTAAGTCTTCAAATCTCCAAATCTCTCAGTCTCTTAGTCCCTAAGTCTCTAAGTCTCTAAGTCTCCCTGTGCCCTGCGCCCTTCGCTACTTCTCCAGGTCGGCATTGATAAATTTCATCACAAAAACCGAATGCGGCAGCTCAAATGCCTGTTTCATAGAGTTTTGAACGGTTGACATCACTTCATCAAATTCCCCAAAAACCTGGGTGGCCATGGTATTCGTCTTTACCACAAGGCTCTTGTTACTGTTAAGTGCAGCAATAAAGCCTTTGATATATGGCTTATATTGTTCATTCAGCGGATAATAGCTAATTTCGACCGAGATTTTCATTTTTTCAGTGTTTGGTTTTTCATACAGAAATTCCTGGCAAAGGTACAGGTATTCATTATTGCATTATCTTTGAAGCACAACATTCACAATCTTATTTTATGAAAATTCTGAAAAGCATTAAGTTACTTGTTATTGCCATAATGGCTATTGTTATGACCTCTTGCCTGACGGTCGAGAAAAAAGTGTACAGTTTTGAAATAACCGGTGAAAATTCCGGAAAAATGATTATCCATTATATCAATATCCTTTCGGTGATGGACGATGGCAACGATGTTTCCGTTGCAGATTTTCAGGAATTGCTTGATAAATACATCAACGGTGATCAGATCGTGCAGGACTACGCCGGAGCAACCAATATCAGCAAACGCCTGTACGAAGAAAATGACCAGCTTTGTGGAGAAGTTACCCTTGATTTCCCGGATTTGTCTTCAGCCAGGCTATATCAGTTCGATAAAAAAAGCCCTGTTATGATGTGTATCAGTGCAGCTTACGATTCTGAATCCTATGTCAGTTCAAATGGCTCTTACGGCAATGACTTTATGCCGGTTGTTTTCTGGCCGTCGGGAAGTAAAAAACTCGAAGTTACTACTTCAGTTACTGCAACAGATGAAACGACCATGAGCCTTTTCGGTGCATACAAAACATGGAAGAGCAATCAATAAAGCGGATTTATTATTCGATTGACAATCGTCCAATAAAAAAATACACAAATTTCAATTTATTAATAAGGGAGACAGATTCTATTCTCCCTTTTTATTTTCCGTTGAAAATTTTCATCCCTTTTTTTATTTTTCGGCTTTTGATCTCCAGGTCATTATAAACAATCTCCCCTTTTTACTGTTAGAATGCAAGAATCAATCTCACAAAAACAAAAATCGAAATATGAAACTTTTTGAATCATACAAACTTGGCCCTGTTGAGCTAAAAAACAGACTTGTAATGGCCCCAATGACACGATGCCGGGCGATCGGCAATATACCGAATAATCTGATGGCTGAATACTACAGTCAACGATCAGGCGCCGGACTCATCGTAACGGAAGGGACAGCTCCAACGGCAAACGGACTGGGATATGCCCGTATTCCAGGCATTTATAATGCAGCACAGGTAGAAGGTTGGAAAATTGTAACCGATGCTGTGCATAAAAAAGGAGGAAAAATATTTGTGCAGTTAATGCATACCGGTCGGGTATCCCATCCGGAAAACATGGAAACGGGCACAGAAGTTCTGGCACCTTC
>JBBQBC010000161.1:0-8917 GCA_038317155.1 Bacteroidales bacterium | reverse complement strand
CATAAACATATTCACCATTAAAAAGAAAATTTCCGAGAAAACGGGCTGATGCATTCAGGAATGGCATTGATTTTCCGGTTGTAACCGATGACAGGTACTCGATGCCGCCACCAACCGTTACATTACGGTGAATGCCGACAGAAGTCTCGGCACGTGAATACAGGCTGTTGGAACTGTCGCGGACAACCCCGCCGCTGACATTATACTCGAGTGAGCCTTTCGGCAGAAAATTATAGGGAACATTAATCGATTGTTCTTTAATTCTTTCTTCACCCCATGGTCCGTAGAATTTTAGCATTAACTGAGATGAGCCGTAAACCATTGGCACTTCGAAACTGAAAAACCCGCTTGCATCTGCAGTCGTAAAATCAACGATGACATTATTTATGTATAGTTCTACGGTCCATCCGGGTTCGGTATAATCAGTCAGGATATAGGAGCCGAATGATTTTCTGAAGGTAGTGGGGGAGTTGGTTGCAGTAAATCCAAGCACTGGCGAATATATAGAAGCAACGGATCGGGTCTGGATTTTTCCGGCGGTTATCTGCCGGATTATCTTTGAATCATTGTTGGCCCAGCGCCAACGGTATTGCTGCTGCCGCTCTTCGAAGCCTGTTTTGCTTGAGTAGTTGAGAAGAACGTTAGCTTCACCACCGAATAGTTCAGAACCAAGTCCCAGATAGGCACGTGTATCACTTGATCCTCCGGTTAACTGTGAGGAGATAACAGACCAGTCGGCCATGCCACCCCTGAAAAGATGGTAGTTTCGTTTGAAAGTTGTGTCAACCGAAACCTCTCCGCGAAGATGACTCACGTTTTTACGCATTTGTTCCAATCTCAGTTCTTTGATAACAGGCAGTTCAAGCGAAGTTTTCAATTCAAGTGAGAGGCTCCGGAAATTGAAGTTCAGGTTAAGCCCAAACGCTTTCCCAAACCAATCGGATTTAAGAAATAGAGTAAGGTCGGTTTTGAAAATGTCGCTGCTTTGAATTGGTATCTGGTTGTTCCCGACCCGGATAATATTTTCTGACTGACTAATCAGGTAACGGTTGTTTTCCTGGAGGAAAAATCCACTGACTGAATCAAAGCCTTTGGAAACCTCATGATTAATCTTAAGAATACTGAAAAGGTCGGTAACCGGAACATATAGCATTTCTTCCATGTAAATGGCATTCAATTCATAACCTCCTACGCCCTGAATCATCAGAAAAACACTGATTTCATCGTATTCAGGAACATCTTCCAACTGACTATAGGAGTGCAAAGGAATCAGAAAAATAATACTCAGGAAAATTGCTGATATAAGGCCGGCCACTAGCCTCTGTGGGCGCTTGCAGGTTTCTTGCTTAATTATAGCTATTCCTTTCATTTCGGAATTTAAATACGAACAGGTTATTCCTGAATGAATGTTATAAAAAAGGTACCGGTATAATTTCCTGCCGGATCCTCCAACTGACTGCCAACAGTTAAGGTTGCGCCAATCCTGACCTGTGTTCGGAAGGGCGGACGGGTAGGGTTAATGAAAGGAGAGGATGGGATACAATTGCCTAAGTGCAGGATGAGACTACCTCCATTACTGCCCGTTAGGGTAATATCAGGACCGTTCAATACACTGATTATAGAACCTGCATTTGCTTCAACTTCAAATATAGCCGGATAGTATTGATACCCGAGATACACCGGAATAATATCACCATAAAGGCTGCGGTTACCTTCTGGATCTACGGAAACTGTTCCGCCGGAATAGCCATTGATAAAAGCTCCGAAATTCAGATTCTGATAGGTGGTAACCTTCATCGGCCTGGGAGGATCTTCCTGTGCCAGGGATGACATTGAAAGAAAAACTGTCAGAGTCAGCAATGCCAGAAAGCCTTTTATTGATATCAGTTTCTTGATTTCCATGCTACTGCAGATAAACCTTTTTTGAAATTGTACCCATGTCGGTAAAGATAGTGACTATATAAATACCCGGAGGCAAAGACTGCCCGACCCGATGATCTCCTTCACCAATCAGGGATTGTTCTTTAAGTAACTGACCAACCGTATTGGCAACCCGGATATTTACCATTTCATCTTTCAGTTTAATATTTACATATAAATCACCATCTCTGGTAAAAACATTGAAACTGTCACTACCGAACGATTCCTGCGAAAGGTCTTGATTACTGAAAAGAAGCACAAACCTGTCTTCGATAATTCCTTTTTTTATCGAAAATTGATAAAGTGGGGAACTGCTCAGGTTTTGAATTTTGCCGGTTGACTTATCCTTCAGATAAGCATGGTAACCGGAAGGTAAATTCTCAATGGCCAGCGCGTTGAAGACGACATTTCCATCCATCTCAGTCTTAAGTCCAAGCACTATTTCACTCAATTCATCCGGGAATGGTCTTGAATCAATTGAAAGTTTTCGGTTGTCAACTGATATTGCGTATAAGCTTGGAACGCTGATGTCGGTGTTCATCAGTTTAAGTGCATCCATTTTCAGGTCAAATTGACTGGTTGCAGCAGCATCAAAGTAGGCAACAAGAGCATCGGTTTTCTCAGGGTAACTGTCGAAACCAGCGTTAAGCCTTATCAACGGACTTCCTGCAGAGGAAGCGCTTTTATGAAAAGCGGGCGACAGATTGTTAACCCTGGCATTGTTATTAATTGAAGCAGAACCGGTTACAGGATATAAGCCATCACTAACATGTACGAAAAATGCCTGCATCGATGGAATGATATTTCCGGCAACCCCATTGCTTGAGATGCCATTGATGTAAGTGCTGTAGACGCCGGTGTACTGGTCGGTGGCTCCGGCATCGAAAAAGTAAACGGCATTGTCAATATTGGTTTTTGTCCAACCAAAAGCTGCGTCCCAGTCGATGGGTGAAGGATAGGGATTGCCGAGCAATTCAAATCCTTTTGTATAGACCTGGTCATGATTGTACAGGGTAACCGGACCAACCTGACGATTGTTAACAATGCCTTTTACATCCGCGGTTATTTCGGTTGCATCTGCACCAAAATTAATGCAATAGCCCAGCAATGGATTCAGTATGCCGGCAGGATTGGTGTAGGCCTGCCAACCGGTTGATTCCTTGTTTTCGTTATAGTAATAGAAAGTCGGGAAAGAAGCGGTAAGATCTATATCATCACCAAATTCACTGACCGTAGCCGCCTGGAATGGGGAGCTGAAATATTTATAGCCAAAACCTGAAGGCAGGTATCGCTGCATGGTAACATTGCCCATGACTTCGCCGTTTCCTGCGCCGTCTATAAGCGCGGTTTGGGAGGCTGATGACAGAAGGGAGAGGTTGCTGTTGGTGTTAAGCGTTCCGCTGCTGACTAATAAAACACCGCGCAACGAAATCATTTGATTGCCCAGGGTCAGGCTGTTGGTTCTGTTGATGGTAAAGTTATTAAGCGTTGGTGAAGCCGTAAAGGTTCCATTGGGGATTGTAAAGGCCGTACCGCCTGTGTTTCCGAAGGTTCCGAAAATAAGGTTGGTATTTTCAGTCGTTGTCAGTGTTCCTGTTGAACGGGTAATCGGACTATTCCCGTTCTGGAAAGTCGCTGTATTATCCATTAGGGAGAAGGCCCCTGATGAAAGATTCACAGATCCCTCAATGGTAAGATTACCTTGCAATGCTACCCCTGCTGAATTTGCAACGGTAAGATTGAATACCTGATTGTTCAAAAAATAATCTGGGTGAATTGTTTGGGCTGTACTACCGGTATATCCCAGCGTAGCTGAATTGCTGATAGCGTCAAGTCGTCCTTGTAAGGCTATTAAGGCACCTTTAATATTCAGGATGTCCGACATAACAACATTTTCCGGATTATTGACTGTCAGGTTAAATACCTCATTGTTATAGAATGAGCCTGCTGGTATGGACTGTTGCGTTGCCCCGGAAAATAAAATGGTTGAAGCATCCGTGCCGGCATCAATCTGAGCACCATTCGAAAAAAAGAGATTTCCTTTAATGATCATTTGCTGCCCATTGGTAACCAACCGATACGCAGATTGGTTGTTGGTGATGTTGCCAACAGCGCGCGGTCCGTCAAGAATACAATGTTGGAGGGGTACAGCATCAAATACAATATTATCACCGGCAGAAGGCACAGTTCCGTCAATCCAGTTGCTCCCGGTGGCAAAGTCAGTATTCTGGGTACCTTTCCAAATGCAGGTAAGCGCAATCCTTTCAAGGGCGCCCATGGTTGGAATAAGCCTGGCTGTGCCAAGATAGTCGGTCAATATTCCTGTTCCATAAACACCGGTAAGCCCGGTTTCAATGGGGAAAAAACCGCCGGCTGCAGTCCCTCCTGCAATTACAAACTGCGGGTCAAGATTTAAACTATTCAGGTCCTGCCCTGTGGAAGTCTGCCAGACCGAGAGCGTATTTTTGGCGGTGATGTTGAATCTTCCTATAGTTCCTCCGGTTCCGCTTACATAGTAGTCGTTGTAGTTAATAGTGAGACCTGTTGTGCCTATAATTCTGATAGCGAAATGAATATTACTGCCGGATGACGATGATCTTGCGTTTGCAAAAATGTTGTTGCGTATATTTCTCAGTGTACCATTACCCTGGCTGTTATTGTAAAAAGCATAGGTAAGCGTGGTGCCGGATGTTACGCCACCTATGTATATAGAATTGAAATAGAATTCATTGCTGCTGTTTGAAGCTGACGAACCACTGTAACCGGTTTCGTATATACCATAAATCAAACAGGGACTTGTAACTGAAGACCCGAGGCTAATGATATTGTTTGAGAAGACAGTAGTTACCACATTTGCTGCGGTGGCAGTATATCCCATTTGAATACCTATTATGATGGCAGTGGTACTGCTGTTTCCGGCATCGATTGATAAAGAGTGAATAAAATTATTTGAAACTGTATTTGAACTTGTGGCCGTTGGATTGCCCGTAAGTATTCCATAAACAGCAACAGCCCGCGTAATAATGCAGGTATTCGTCAGGTTGTATATTGTGTTTCCTGAAATTGACTGTCCTGCCAGAAGGCTGCCGTTTCCAATCCCTATTACTGATGCTGCTGTAATAGTCGTTCCGGTGCTGGGGCTTGAAGTCGAAATATCCCTGATTATATTGTTTTGAATGGTGTTTATTCCTGTTGATGAATAGATTCCTGAAATCTGACCTGATGTTGTTGCATAACTATACCCATTATGCATATTGGCAATGATATTGCCGGAAATATCTACAATACCGGTAGAGGCACTCCATATTCCCCTGACAACCTGGGCGGTAGTGCCCGACGATGAGAAAGCCTGCAGGCTTAGTGGTGTTATTTCACTACCAAGCAAATTATCTGATATTGTTCTGCTGCCTGCACCCAATGAATAAATACCATACAGGCTATGCGCTATACTGGCAGATCCTATCGTTGTTATTGAACCGATGACATTGTTTTCGATGGTAACAGTGCCGGATCCGGTTACATATAACCCATAGGTTGAGGATGTAGCGCTTGCATTGGTTACTGTAACAGACCCTGTTCCAACATTGCCGCCGATTATATTACCGTTAATTGTCCCGATATCTGCGGCCCCTGCAGCAACATAAATGCCATAAAACGGAGTAGCATTAATGGTTGTCAGATTTATATTCTGAATGATATTGCCCTGGACTGAACTGGCTGCAGTTGCGCCAACACTCAAATAAATGCTGTTATATCTGAAACTGAAGACTGAACTTAATGTTAGCGGATTCCCGGAACAACCGGGGCCAGTTCCCCCGAGATAATTGTTTGTGATGGAAAAGCCAAAACCTGAAGTGTTGGTGATATTTATCGGATAATAAACAAATGTTCCGGTTGGACTGAAAGGGATTAAAGTTTCATAGAAGCTGTTTCCTGAAATTGTCCATGCATTTGTATAGCCTGCAATTTGAAGCCCATAGGAAGTGCTTCCTGTCCTGAAATGATCAAAGATATTATTGTTTCTGATAGTATTCCCGCTGTTTTCGCGGGATGCTGTTCCTGCAGAATAGATAACAGCGATAGGCCGGTCAGTGTTGTTTAATCCGGTCAGGTTGCAATCCGAAATAGTATTGTTATTATTCCCGCTACCAGTTGTTGAAGTTGAAAAGAAAACTACTCCGGCTCCGGAGCGTAAGGTCCCGCCTTGTATAATGCAATATTGCAAAATATTGTTCTCAGCAGAATTGATAAACCTTATTGTAGATGTACTGGTACTGGTAGAAATGCTGTTGTTGATAATGACAAGATTTTTTTCCGTGCCTGATGCATTGACTCTTCCGTCAATGGTTACATTGTCTGCACCATTCAGGTTTATTACCGGATTGCCACCAAGATTGCCACTTATGCTTAATCCGCCGGAAGTCGGATAAATCAGTATAGAACTGTAAAGTGCACTGCCTGATCCGCTTTCATTCAGAGATGCGGCCACTGTTTCACTGGTATTTAAATGAACTTTAATTGTTATAGCACCCTTGTGTGTCCCATTATTAATGTTGTCGAAAGCTGATTTTAGAGTTGCGTATGTCTGGTACGCCAGGCCAATGGTTGCATTAACTTCAATGGGATTGCCCGGCAGGACTGTAACAACCGAAATAATACTGGAGTTTGGACTAGTTGAACAACTGGTATTTGCTCTTACCCTGTAATAATAGGTAACACCCGGCGAAAGTCCTGTAACAGCGCTGCTTGTGTTATTTCCTGTATTTTTATTTTCATAACCCGTTACAAAACCAGAAAATGTAGGAGAAGTTGAAACATCCAGATAATAGGTTGTGGCAAACCGAACTTCTACCCAATTCGCGGTAAAAGAAGTGAAGTCAGTATTAGTCGCGGCAGTTGCGACTGGTGCATTCAAATCACGTACTACTGTGACTATGAAACTACAGGTCGAAATATTCCCCGCAATATCTGTTGCTGTATAAGTAATCGTATATGGGGAGCCGGCCACTGTGAGGTATGCCCCCGGATAATAATTGGGAGAGAATGACTGTAGATAACAATTATCTGAAGCATTAGGAGCAACCCAGTTTACTGAGGCCGCATTGCAGCTTCCATCAACATATACGCTGAAGTTGGCAGGACAGTTTTCGATAAGGGGAGGTTCATCATCCTTCACAGTAACTGTTATCGGATATTGACTACTGGGACATCCCGTGGTGAAATTAAAAACAGTTAAAACGCCGTTGTAGGTTTCTGACGGAACATTCCAGGGTACATTGATGGTAATTTGTCCACCAGCCAGACTCAAGTTATTCATGTCTGCAAACCCGGCTGTATTGGCAGTTGCGTCAAAGTCCAGTGTAAAAGCGTTAGGGCTCCCTGCTGAAATTGAATAGGTAAGGATTGCTGTTGGAGTTGAAGGGCAAACCACCGGATAAGGTCCTAATACAATGGCATTACTAAGATTAGCGACAACATTCATGGTTCGGGCTGAACTGGTTCCGCAGGAATTTGTAGCAACTACCTGAATGCTGCCTCCAATGCCTCCACAAATTACAGTAACTTCATTAGTAGTATTACCCGATATAATTTCCCAGCCAACGGGGAAAGTCCAGTTATAGATTACTCCGCTGACCAGCGAAACACTGTATATTTGAACGGAACCTTCACAAACCTGCGAGTTTCCTGTGATTGGGCCTGGTTGCCCCGGCAATGGATTTACAGTAATTTCAACTGCTGCAGAAATATCAGTGCATCCACCGGATATCAAGGTTCTTCTGAACCAGGTCGTTTCGCTCAGGGCTGGCGGGGAGTAATTTTGTCCATTGTTTATCCCACTGGCTGCTGTAAATCCCGCCAATGCACTGGTGATGCTGCTTTCCCAAAGATAAGCAAAAGCCCCTGTTCCACCACCGGGAGTTGAACCTGTTAAAGGCGCAGGTGTGTTCCCGTCGCAAATAGTTTGTGCGAAGGATATTGTATTTCCGGTAATTGTCGGGGTTACTGTAATCTGCATTACCCTTGATGTTTCGACGCATCCACCCGAATATACTGTTCTTCTGAACCAGGTTGTTTCCGTTAAATTTCCGGGTGTGTAATTTTGTTGGTTATTGGTTCCGGCTGCAGGGGCAAATCCGACTGTTGGACTAGTTATGCTGATTTCCCAGAGATAAGTATAGGTTCCATTGCCACCGGTGGGAAGTGAGCCTGTGATTTGTCCCGGGGAGTTGCCGGCACAAATGGGCTCAGCATAGAATGCCTGCACATAATAACGCTTTAAGGTGCCTACACAAGGATCTCCAAAAACGCCATTGGTAGCAGGAATTACAGCGGAATTATTGCCTAACAGATAATTTTCTGTAACAGGAAAACTTGTAGCGGCATGGCATGCTCCGTATGTAAATGCATTACAGGTGCCATTCGGTGTTCCGTAACTTGCAAATACAATATGTGCAAAAAGTGATCCTGTAGGTGCAACTAATGAAGCACTTTGGTTTTCATTTACAGTAACGCAGATAGTTCCATAAATCCCACTACTCAGGTTCAGCGTATTATTTGAGATTTGTAGACTAACTTCCATCGTAATTACATTCGAAGTTGCAGGACTACTGCTTACACAGGTCTCATTCGAGGTCATCACACAGGAAACGGTGTTTCCATTGGTCAGGGCGGCATTTGTATAGGTTGGGCTGTTAGTTCCGGCATTAACTCCATTCAGTTTCCACTGGTACGAAGGGGTGGTTCCGCCATTCACCGGAGTGGCGGTAAAAGTTACGCTTGTTCCGGCGCAGATTGGATTATCAGATGCGACGATGCTGACGCTGGCCGGCAAAACCGGGTTCACTGTCATGGTAATGGTATTCGAAGTTGCAGGACTACCGCTTACACAGGTTGCATTTGAGGTCATCACACAGGAAACGGTGTTTCCATTGGTCAGGGCGGCATTCGTATAGGTTGGGCTGTTGGTTCCGGCATTAACTCCATTCAGTTTCCACTG
>JBBQBC010000160.1:0-8939 GCA_038317155.1 Bacteroidales bacterium | reverse complement strand
GGCTCAGAAGATAATTCGAGAAAAATTATTGAAAATCTAGTTCAGCAGGAAACATGGTGCAAGTTAATTTCAATGGAAAAAAGAACTAAGAGGAAAAGAGGAAAGGCAGTTGTAGATGCCATAATTGGATATTCCGGTGATATTGACCCCCTCCTCCGGTGATATTGACCCCCCAACAGGGTCAAGGTTCAAAGAACTTAATGGACTGACAATTTTACCGCTTTTTTCTTAAACTTTCACCTTTTAATTCAATTCTATATGACACATGTACCAGTCTGTCAAGTATAGCGTCTGCAATAGTTTCTTCTCCTATAACATCATACCAATTTGATACAGGTAACTGACTGGCAATAAGCGTTGATGCCCTACCATGACGGTCCTCAATCAATTCCATAAGGTCCAGTTGTTGCTGCTGATCCAGGTGAGTTAAACCAAAGTCATCCAAAATAAGCAGATCTGTCTTAGCAATGTTGTCAAAAAACTTCAAAATACTTCCTTCTACACGAGACATTTTAGCTTTTAAGAGTACTTTCTGGATGTTGTAATACGCTACCTTATAACCCTGAGCACAAGCCTGGTGACCCAGTGCGGAAGCCAGGTAGCTTTTCCCACATCCAGTGGCACCGGTAATCAGCACGGACTCTCCCTTTGAAAGATAATCCCCTGTTGCAAGTGCCGAGATGAGCGATTTGTCAATCCCTCTGGATGCATCAAACTGGAGTTCTTCGATAGAGGCCTGGTACCGGAATCGGGCGTTTTTCTGAAGACGATCAAAACGTTTGTTACTCCGTTCCTGTTCTTCGGCTTGTAATAAAAGTTCCAGCCCTTCACTTAAAGTGAGTTCGTGGTGTCTGCGTGTTTCCACCAAAGCCTGCCAGCTACGGCTCATGCCATGTAATCGTAGATGAGTAAATTGTGATTCAATTTGTTTCATAAAATTAAAATTTAAGGGTTGATTGTGTGTAATATTTCTTGCCTCTGATGTTTTTGTGATCTGGTAGTGGTTGCTCCTGTTTTGTTTCCTGTTGTTCTGTCATTTTATTTTTCAGGATATTGAGTATGAAAGAGTAAGAGTAATTCTTGTGGTCAATGGCCATCTGACAGGCTCTTTTAAAGATTTCAGTACCGGTTTTGCGTTGCAGAGAAAACAATCCGTCACAGGTGCGATATAGATGTTCAGGGTGGCGTTGTTGTTCGAACACTAGCTGCACCAGTTGATGAAGCGTTTCTGATTTTTCCTTGGCTTTCGTTATGTAATAGTTTGGGCTACGTTCAAGGTAGTGATTGTGGTTAGAGCATAAATGCTCTTTATTTGCGGTGTACCCGCCCATTTTGTAATCCCTGATGTGAACCGCTATTTGAGCTCCTTTTGCATAAATCTTAACCATGGTTCGGGTATAGATCACTTTTATCTGCGACCCTATATAAGCAAAAGGAACGCTATAGTAATGCTTGTCCCTGGCAAGGTATATATGGTTGTTTTTTGCCACTTTTAATTCCCGGTAATACTTCATTTCAAAGAGCTCCTCCGGCAATGGTTCCAATAGATGTCTTTCGTTAGCCAGAAAACGCTCCTCACGGCAATAAGGCTTTTGTTGCATCCGGGTCTGGTTGTGTTCTCTTATTTTTTCTCTGATGGCCTTATTAAGCGATGAAAGGTCAAAGAACTGCTGATTGCGGAGTTTGGCATAAACCCGTGTATAAATCATTTTTACCTGATTCTCTACCAGTGCCTTGTCTTTTGGTTTGCTTGGACGGGCAGGGATTACGGTTGACCCATAGTGATTGGCTAAGTCTTCTAAAGCACGGTTTACATCTGGTTCGTAGTTGTTTGCTTTTATAATGGCAGACTTTAAATTATCCGGTACCAATACCTTTGGAACGCCTCCAATTTTTCGCAGGCAACAATCAAGTGCATAAATGAAGTCTTCCACACACTGGCTTCTAACTGCCATACAAAAACTGTAATCCGAATAGGGCAAACATGCCACAAACACCTGACAATAAATTATTTGACCGGTTTCACGGTCAATATAGGATAGTCGCGAACCGGCAAAATCAATGTATAATTTTTCTCCGGCAATATGCTGTAAAACCATTGATGGTTTACGGGCAATTAGTTGTTGCTTTAAATGAAAGCAGAACTGGGAATGGGAATATCCCTCGGTGTAGCTCTCACGGTATTCTTCCCAAAGCAATTGTTTTGTAACCCCTTTACGATGGAGTTCCTTTTCAAAATAATCCAGTTTGCTTATGAAATTGTCGTAGCGTTCATCCTTGTATGCAGGATTTCCTGAATGAAATTCACCATCCAGTATAGGATCATCCAGTTTCAACAAAGTCTGGAAATCTGATTTTGAAGAAGCAATCTTCTGTAAGTAAACCTTTACTGTATTCTTGCTTATGTCAAGGCTTCTGGCAATGAACTTTATGCTCTTGCCTTGTAGATGCAGCTGTATTAGTTGTTTAATCTGACTCATAGACTTTGGAGTTCCGGCCATTCACATCCTGTTTTAGTAATCGTTAATAGATTACCATAGAACCAAAATCTGTCTTTAAATTGCCTGAATAGGGGGTCAATATGCTCCGGAATAAATCACCTCTCCTTTAAGGGGTCAGCATGCTCCGGAATAATTCAGCTCATTTTAAGCAAAAGGGGGGTCGACATCTGCCGGAATGTCATGCTATTTTTCCAAAAAATCAGGGAAAAACATCCGGTTTTTTTCCGGGTTCAGGGGGTCAACTTGGTCCGGATTATCCAGTGAACAGACACGAACAGTCTCCCCTCCCGACCCAGTCGGGATACGCTATCCAACAGAAATAGGCAAGGGATTTACTGAAAACAGAAAAGGTGCTATACAGCACCTTTTTCTATTGGTCGGGGTGAACAGACTAGAACTGTCGACCCTCCCGACCCGGTCGGGATACGCTGGCCAACAGAAATGGGAAAGGGGTTTACTAAAATAAGAAAAGGTGCCTCACAGCACCTTTCTTTAGTCGGGGTGAACAGACTCGAACTGTCGACCCCTTGCACCCCATGCAAGTACGCTAGCCAACTGCGCCACACCCCGATTTATTTTAATATTCAAAAAAGAACTTCCTAAAGTCGAAACTAGCGACTATCCTAACTCTGCCGGGGTGTACCAGCCAACTGCAATTTACCCCGCCATCGGCGGGGCCACACCCCGAAATCTTATCCAATGTTTATACTCCATTAGAGTTTGAATAAGAGGTGCAAATTTATTAAAATTTTCAGGTTCCGACCCATCTTGTATGAATTATTTTTTCCGAAACAAGTGCTGACATATTGTCTAAATGTTAACATATTGTTAAACAGTAATTTAAAAAACTGGCATATATTTGGTAAGGATGGCGTAATCCAGTAACTTTGAATTGTTTTCATTGTGTGAATAGTAACATTTAAAATCAATATAATGAACGAGGAATTTGAGAAAATTGAATGCCTGATTATAGGATCAGGACCAGCTGGCTACACAGCAGCAATCTATGCCGCTAGGGCAGATTTAAAACCAGTGGTATACCAGGGATTGCAGCCGGGTGGCCAGTTGACTTCGACTACCGAAGTTGATAATTTCCCGGGTTACCCCGATGGCGTTCAGGGTCCAGACATGATGATTGATCTCCAGAAACAGGCTGAACGATTTGGTACTGATATGCGCTGGGGTATCATCAGTGAAGTGGATTTCTCAAAAAGACCATTTATAGTTACCTCTGATGATGGTAAAAAAGTACTGGCCGAAACTGTAATAATTGCCACCGGTGCAACAGCTAAATGGATGGGCATTGAGTCGGAAGCCAGGTACAATGGACATGGTGTATCGGCCTGCGCTACCTGCGACGGCTTTTTCTTCCGTGGACAGGATATGGCTGTTGTTGGGGGTGGCGATACTGCCTGCGAAGAGGCAACCTACCTGGCAAAGCTCGGGCGTAAAGTCTATATGATTGTCCGCCGCGACGAGTTGCGCGCAAGCAAGGCCATGCAGCACAAAGTGACACATACGCCGAATATTGAAATTCTGTGGAACAGTGTTACCAAAGAAATTACCGGCGATGGAAAAGTTGTAACCGGTGCTCTGATAGAAAATGTAAAAACAGGAGAAGTCAGTCAGATAGATATACAGGGCTTCTTTGTTGCCATCGGCCACAAGCCTAATACTGATCTATTCAACGGACAGATTGACCTTGATGTGAACGGTTACATTAAAACGGTGCCAGGTTCGACCAAAACCAATGTTCCCGGTGTTTTTGCCGCCGGTGATGTTCAGGATCATATTTTCCGTCAGGCTGTCACGGCTGCAGGAACCGGCTGTATGGCTGCCATTGAAGCAGAGCGGTTTCTTTCGAGGGGAGAGTAACAGTTGATGTAAACAGTCGAGTATCGGGAGTAGAAGTTCGCTTTTTTGCTACCTTATAAACCTCACCCCAACCCTCTTCAAAGGAGAGGGTTGGGGTGAGGTATTATTAAAGATTTGTTGTATTAATGATCAGTACCTATCAATATTGCAGTATTTAAATCCTCTTCCTTCCTTCACTTCGTTGCGGCGGGCAGGCTTGAGGTGAGGGCAGAGCCTGCCCCGATGGAACTTTTGTGGAATCGGGGGTGAGGTGACCATGCTTAACTGCCAACCCGATCGAATTTGGTCTCACAAGGTTATCTGTATTGGAGTCAAACTAATTGTAAAATTTGGAATGAAAGAATATTGTATTAAACATTATATCCGTTAAATAGATATATCGTAATTCTGGCCAATATATTATCTGTAAATGGTTTTGTGCCGGATGATTTTAATCCTGTTTCAATTGGAAGAGGCATTGCTTTAAGGATGAAAGAAAGGAGGTTGGAACAGAATCAAACTCAGCAAGGGCTGGCTAACAAGTCGGGTGTTAGTCTGGGTACTCTGAAGCGCTTTGAAAGCTCATCTGAGATATCACTCAGAAATCTCCTTATGCTTGCCGTCGCACTCGGTGCAACTGAAGAGTTCGGATTGTTGTTCTCACATCAACAGTTTACCAGCATTGATCAGGCACTGGCAATGAAAAGCGCAAAAAAAAGAAAGCGGGGCAGAAATGTTTAATGTTGTGGAAGTTCTGGAGGTTACCCTTAAAGGACAAAAGGTTGGCAGACTTGTTTTGACGCCGGATCATAGATGTTTGTTTGAATACGACATTCAATGGCTCAATGAAGGTTTCTCCATTTCTCCTTTTTATCTTCCAACTGCTCTCGTTCCCAAAGACAAGACCAACTAAACAAAAGCATTTAGTGCATCAAACATTTAACTTGGTTGTTGAGCTGGTTGGTGAGCTCTTTGTCGAACCATTGTCGAAGCATACTTTAGACTTTTACTTTCTTTGCCAACTGCCAATTGCCAGCTGCATTTATTGATTTCTACTTTTTACTTTCTTTGCCAACTGCCGACTGCCAATTGCCAACTGTATTTATTGAATACACTTTTTACTTTAGACCTTAGACTTTTTACTTTCTTTGCCAACCGCCAACGGCATTTATTGAATTACACTTTTTACTTTAAACTTTAGACTTTTTACTTTAGACTTTATACTTTTTACTTTCTTTGCCAACTGCCGACTGCCAATTGCCAACTGTATTTATTGAATTCTACTTTTAACTTTAGACTTTTTACTTTTTACTTTAAATTCCCCGGAACCCAAAAAGCGGGAAAGTGAATCTTGCTAGTTTTTCTTTAAGCTGATCTCCTGAAAAGTCATAGACAGCGGGTAATTTAATGGGTATTAAGTGGGCAAAAGCCACTTTCCTCCTTTTTTGAATCATCAATTCGCGCAGTTCATTCTCCCTGAAATCTGAATATTCATTCCGGAGTGTTTGAACGAGTTCTTTCACCGAAACGATTTCGTTGCAGCGCCAAACATTACTTCCCGCGAAGGCATAGCCCCGGTTAAAATTGCCACGCAAAGCCGAGGTAAGCGAAGCAATAATGCAATAAGGTGCCGTCTGTATGTCGCAGGTGCGGATGCAGTTGACCGGACAAACTTTGGGATGGCGTTTACCGGCTTCCACTTCAAGCAGGAAAGGGGAACTGATGGCACGGCCTGGCATTCCCACCGGACTTTGAATAATTTTTACGTCTTCTTTTTTAGCATCGAGGTAAGCCTGTTTAAATTCCGGTGAAGCATCACATTCATGAGTAGTTACAAAACGGGTACCCATTTGAACGCCTGAAGCGCCAAGGGCCATAATCCGCGCAATGTCAGCGCCTGTGAATATACCGCCGGCAGCAATTACCGGAATAGTTTTACCATTCGCGGTACCTATTTCGTTGACTACTTTTACGACTTCAGATATCAATTGTTCGAGCGCAAATTTCTCATCGGTGATTTGCTCCGGTTTAAACCCCAGGTGGCCGCCGGCTTTGGGACCTTCCACTACAATGGCATCCGGGAGGTAATGGTAATTTGTCAGCCATTTATTGCATAACAGGGCGGCTGCTCGTGCCGAAGAAACGATGGGTACCAGTTTAGTACGGCTTTCAGAGGTGAGGTATTTTGGCAGATCAAGCGGTAAGCCTGCCCCGCAAAAAATGACATCAATACCCTCTTCGATTGAAGTTCGCATCATATCATCAAAATTTGACAAGGCCACCATTATATTTACGCCAAGTACGCCCCGGGTTAAATTTCTGGCTTTGCGGATTTCCGTCCTCAGGCCGGTAATGCAGTTTTCAAAGAAACCGATTCCAGGCTCTTTATAAATCATACCCAGTCCGGCCACGGAAATTACGCCGATTCCCCCTTCATTGGCCACCGCTGATGCCAGTCCAGAGAGCGAAATCCCTACGCCCATGCCACCCTGTGCAATTGGGGTTGGGACGAAAAGTCCGCCTATATTTAAAGGTGTGAAATTTGTCATTTTTTGTTGTATTTAACGTCGGTTTTGTGGAAGGAAAAATATCGCAGCCGGGTGAGACCGGACCACCTATTGTGATCATTCCAGAGGCAAAGTTAAACCAGGAAATCAGGGCGCACAGAATTATGGGCTTGAATGCCGGAATGGGTTAGAAATGCATGAATTTGGGACGAAATGACCGGTGATCTGGGATGAAATGTAGGACTAACACCTTTGAAAAGACGTTTTCGGGCAAAAGTAGGATTTAGTTTTGTTGCTTTTTGCCAAGCAGTTTCTTCAATTCGGTGGCTTTTTGTCTGGCAACCGGTACACGAAAGTTCAGGCCATCCACTTCAAGGGTATAGGCAGGTGATGTACCGGAAATCCGTTTTACCTGCTTAAGGTTGATGATGCAGCAACGGTGACACTTTATCATTTCAGAAAAGCTTTCCACCTCCATTTCTGCAATGCTTAGGGTTTGTCTGATCAATTGCTTCCGAATTCCCTCCCCTTTGCGGAAAAAAACTTCAATATAATTTCCGGCCGATTGAATAAGTACCAGGTTTTCAATGTCCTCTTCAAAAACTTCTTTCCCATTTTCAGAAACAATACGAATAGCCTGATTAGAGGGTATTTTAGCGATTTTATCCTGTTCTTCAAGCCAGTGACGACCGGAATCAAATACCTGAACCACCTTGTTTTTAAGCGCATGGTTGTAATTTACTATATTGAAAAGTACCAAGGGCAACAATGCAAGCGCACCCGAACGAAAAAGGGTTAGGGATTGCATGTTAGGTATTTCCAAAGCCCATGACGAAAGACTGAAACCAACGATGAGAAAAATAAAAATATAAAAATTCCAGATCATTTCCTTGAAGATGGTCCATCGGGCAGATTCGAAAAGCCGGGGCAAAAGGCCTGGCAAAAAGAGTGTGTTAATAAAGAAAGTTGCCGCACTTACCAACCCAAGGACAAGAATAAAGTAACCTTCTTTTCGCGAAGCCATAAAGTCAATTCCGAAGGGCTGAAAATAAAGGGATATAAGCATAAATCCCATACCGACCAATGTAATGGTACGAAGGTTATGCTTAAAATTATTGTGAAAAGGATAAGGCTGGTTCAGGTTTTCAAACATCCGGCGCAATTTGCAGATACAAAGATAGTGTAAAATGGTAAGTAGTTTGGGAGTCTTGGTGCGCATCAGAAAATAGGATGCTTACCAACATATGGGCGTCAAAGAATAAGACGCGCACCAACATTCCAAAGTTGATGTCAAACAATTGATAATGTGCTATTCGTTAATTATTGCTGTTAGTCCGCATCTTATCTTCAGATGCGGACTTGCTAGCTTCGGAATAGATATTGATTATCTAGACATAAGGAGACTTATTTACAGTGAATATTAATGGGAGCGCATCAGAAAATAATATACGCACCAACATAGTAATGAGTGCGCGTCAGAAAATAAGATGCGACCAACATTACCCTGCTTACAAAACCTTATACATCATGAAAATCAATTTCCCACATCTTCCAAATAAAAAGAAGCTGCTCTTTTACAAGACAGCCTCTTTTTATCACTGTTTAGATTTATGATCTGTATTTATTCCTTGGTTTATAGGAGCCTGGTTTTTTGTCTTTCTGACTGTCAGATCCCCAACCGGGCTTCTTGTCTTTACGGGCATCAGAACCGTATCCCGGTTTTTTCTTCCTGCTGAACAGGGGTTGGCCTCCTTTGTCATCGCTGTAGCGGGTTTTCTTATAAGGGGCAGTTTGTTCTGATTCAGGTCTTTCAGAAGCCTGTTCTATACGAACCCCGTCGGGATTTGTTTGTTCGTTGGCGAAAGCCTTTAAAACAGTTGCAACCGACTTGTTGTCGATTTCCACGAAACTGTAACTGTCAAGAATGTCGATACGGCCGATTTTGATTTCTCTCGAACGGGTAACTTCGTTGATAAGTCCAATGATTTGCGGAGGCAGAACCTTGTCCTTGCGGCCGATGCTCAAAAACATACGACTGAATTGTGATGTTCCGCGTTCTCCCTTAAATTCTCCCGGT
>JBBQBC010000159.1:0-8965 GCA_038317155.1 Bacteroidales bacterium | reverse complement strand
AATCAAACCCATAAATTTGAACAATAGTTGAGCCCATATTCCTTGAGCGTACCGAACTGTAAAAAGCATGTGTTCATTTGTGAACCCCCACTGAGCGATACCGTACAATCCTTTACCGGAATTGAAGCTTAACAATCAGTTAATTAGGGGAGTACAGTTTCTGGCACGGTCTTTATAACACTAACCCGTGCTATTCGGCAAAATCCGGAATTGTTCAACAAAGGAAAAAACGATCTGAAATGAAAAAACAAATTGCCGTTATTACTGTTATTTTAGCATTTTTCAGCCTGAGTGCCGGTGCACAGCAGGTGTGGACCCTTGAACAATGCGTTAATCATGCGCTTTCCAACAACCTCCAGTTGAAGCAGCAGATGCTACTTGTAGAAAGTGCCAAAGCCGATCTGTTGCAGTCAAAAATGGATTTGCTTCCGGGTATAACCGGAAACGCTTCACATGCCTATAACTATGGGCAGACGATTGACCGCTATACCAACCAGTTTGCAACCAGCAGGGTTCAATCCAACAATTTTTATCTGCAAAGCGGGGTTACCCTATTCAACGGGTTTCAGAAACTTAACGGCATTAAGCAGAGCCAGTTGAACCTATTGGCTTCGCAACAGGATGCAGACAAATTCATGAATGACATGTCGATCAACATTGCGACATTTTACCTTCAGGTGCTGTTTTATAAGGAATTGGTGAGAATCAGAAGCACCCAGCTCGATATTACCAGTCAGCAGGTTGAAAGGATGAAGAAACTTGTCAGCGCCGGGACCATGGCATTGGGCGATTCATACACCATTGAAGCCCAGCATGCCGTTGAAGAATCAAGCCTGATTGAGGCCGAAAACAATCTCGAACTCTCTCTACTTACCCTGACCCAGTTACTCGATTTACCTTCGACACAAGGATTTGATATAGAAGTTCCGGCTCTTTCTGTAGATGACGAACTTTCCATTGTTGCGAACCCCGATCAGATTTTTACCTATGCACAGGAACACATGCCTGAAATCAAGGCGGCTGAGTATCGGTTGCAAAGCAGCGAAAAACAACTGCTGAGAGCAAAGGGTGGATATTATCCCTCGCTTGCACTAAGCGGCAGTTGGGGAACCGGATATTCAGGTGCCAGTCAGATAATTGATAAGATGATCCCTGGTAATCCCCAATTGATAGGTTATGCTGTTAATCCTGATATTGGCAACTACAGTGTTTATGCGAATACCCTGGACTACACCTATAAAACCAAGGCATGGGGCGACCAGATCAAAGACAACAACAATCAGTCTATCGGACTTTATCTGACGATTCCGATCCTCAATGGTTGGCAGAGCCGCACCATGGTGAGCAAAGCAAAAATCTCAGTTGAAAATACCAGGCTCAGCTACGACCTTCAGAAAATGCAACTGCGCAAGACTATTCAACAGGCCTGGGCCGATGCCAATGCTTCACTTAAGCAATACCGGGCAGCCGAAAAGAAAGTAAATGCCACCCGCGAATCTTTCCGTTATGCTGAGCAGAAATTCGATGTTGGTATTATGAATTCGGTGGATTACAACAATGCAAAAAAGGATATGTCTAATTCTGAGTCGGAACAATTGCAGACGAAATTTGACTTTATTTTTAAAACAACCGTTCTTGACTTTTACATGGGAAAACCATTAAGTCTGAAGAAATAAGGAATAAAAAAATTGAAAAACTTTCCAGTTGGAAACCAGACAGTTGTTACATTTAAAATTCATTAAACAATTGGCTAAATTTGGATAACCGGAATGTTAAAGAAAGGAAAGCCGGATTTCAGGGGCAGGTGAGAGCGCTCCTGGATACATACGGAAAAAGAGCATTAACAAAGGAAAAGAATCAACAATGAAGAAAAGAAAGAATCTGATCAGAATCGGCATTGCAGCCGTGGTCCTGATAATTATTGCCCTTGCAGTTGCCCGTAAACAAGGCTTAATCGGTAAGGAAGATATCACAAAAGTAACGGCTGAAAAGGCTGAACTTAGATCAATCATAGAGACGGTTTCAGCCAACGGAAAGATACAGCCCGAGGCCGAAGTTAAGATATCTCCGGATGTGAGTGGTGAAGTGATCGAGGTATTCGTGAAAGAAGGCGACGAAGTGAAAGCAGGTGCGCTGCTTGCCCGCATCGATCCTAAAATTTATGCTTCCAACTTCGACCGGATACAGGCCAGTCTCAATACCCAAAAGGCGAACCTGGCCAATACACGTGCCCGGCTGGCGCAGGTTCAGGCCCAGTTTATCAATGCAAAGTCAAGCTACGAGCGCAGTCAGAAACTATGGGATCAGAAAGCCATTTCAGCTTCAGAATTTGATGCTGCCAAATCGGCTTTTGAAGTGGCCAAAGCAGAAGTAACGGCCGCCGAAGAAAATGTTAAAGGCGCCGATTTTTCTGTTAAAAGCGCTGATGCCTCTGTAAAGGAAGCCGGCGAGAATCTTTACAAAACAACCATCTATGCCCCGGTTTCGGGAACCATTTCGAAACTCAATGTTGAGAAAGGCGAAAGAGTAGCCGGTGCCTCCCAGTTCTCGTCAGGAACTGAAATCCTTCGTATCGCCAACCTGGCGATTATGGAGGTTATTGTTAGTGTGAATGAGAATGACATCGTCCGCGTTTCGCTCAACGACACCGCCCTGGTTGAAGTTGATTCTTACCTTAACAGGAAATTCAAGGGTATTATAACCCAAATAGCTACTTCGGCGAACGTAAGTGGTTTAAGTGCTGATCAGGTGACCAACTTCGATGTTAAAATCAGGATGTTGCCCGAATCTTATGGCGATCTAATTCCGAAAAGTTCCCCGAACGCATCGCCATTCAGGCCGGGTATGTCGGCTACCGTTGATATACAAACTGAAACAGCCCTGAATGTGCTTTCTGTTCCGATTCAGTCAGTTACCACCCGTGAAGATTCAACAAAAATTGAGAAGATTGAAAAGCCAAAGAACGATGCCAATAAGGAGGAAGTTACGAAGCGCGCTGAACCTTTGCAGGAATATGTATTTCTTATTAAAGATGGAAAGGCTAAACTCCAGAAAGTAAAAACCGAAATCCAGGACAACAGCCATATCCGGATTACCGAGGGGTTAAAAGCCGGCGATGAAGTAATCAGCGGACCATACCGTGCCGTTTCGAAATCGCTGAAAGAAGGTGATAAGGTTGAGGTAGTTGATAAGGAAGAATTGTTCAAAAAGAAGTGACACTCCTGAAAAATGGCCCTGATCCTAAGTATTGAAACGGCAACCGCTGTTTGCAGCATTAGCCTTTCCAGTGGAGATAAAATCCTTGGGATTAAAGAAACCAGTGAGCATAATTCCCATTCAAAGGTAGTCGCAGTATTTATAGATGAACTGCTGAGAGAAACGGGAACGGATAAACACAGCCTTGATGCGGTGGCAGTGAGCAAAGGCCCCGGTTCTTATACCGGGCTTCGCATTGGCGTTTCAACAGCCAAAGGAATCTGCTACGCCCTTGATAAGCCCCTGATAAGCATTGGTACCCTTGAATCAATGGCGCACGGAATGAAGATGCAACCATTTCCTGAAAAACCCGGACTTCCTTTAATTTATGTTCCGATGATCGATGCCCGACGCATGGAAGTTTATACCGCTATGTTTGATGAACATCTCAGTCAGATAAAAGAAACTACTGCTGATATTATAGATGCCGACGCTTTCAGTAATATTCTGCCCGGTTATCACCTCGTAATCGCAGGAGATGGCGCTGACAAATGCCACAGCCTGCTTGACCATCCCAACATCACCTTTCTGGATAACTTCGTGGTTTCAGCGCGTTATATGGCCGGACCGGTGAACCGTCTTTTTGAAGCCGGGATATTTGAAGATACGGCCTATTTTGAACCTTTCTACCTGAAGGATTTTATAGCCGGCAAGCCGAAGGTAAAGGGGTTGCGGTAGTGGCAAGTCTAAAGTCCAAAGTAAAAAGTAAAAAGAGTCTAAAGCTCAAAGTCTAAAGCTCAAAGTCCAAAGCTCAAAGCTCAAAGTCCAAAGCTCAAAGCTCAAAGTCCAAAGCTCAAAGCTCAAAGTCCAAAGCTCAAAGCTCAAAGTAAAAAGTAAAAAGTAAAAAGTAAAAAGTTGGGGCTGCTCTAAAACAGCTATACACTTCAATATAAATCATGTACTGGGTATGGTAGTATTTTAGGTGCAAGGGAATAGGGCAATAGTATCAATATATCTTACATCTTTGTTCAGAATTACACCTCTTTTTGAGTAGGTTTAGCCACAGAGTGGCGGAATGTTGGTAGTATGTCAAAGACTACAAGAATTTTAAGGTGCAGAGCACCGTAACGTAAAGGTGTAATGTTTTTATTAAGTTTTTCAGCAGACCCTAAAGTAAAAAGTAAAAAATAAAAAATAAAAAGTAAAAAGTAAAAAGTAAAAAGTAAAAAGTAAAAAGTCATAAGTTCAAAGCTCAAAGTTCAAAGCTCAAAGCTCAAAGTAAAAAGACAAAAGTAAAAAGAGTAAAGAGTGAAAGAGTCTAAAGTAAAAAGTCTGCCCGACTGACCAAATTAGACTTGCTTTACAATGAGTTTACCCGGTCAGGCGGGTTGAAATCCAATTTCCGGATGAAAATTTCAATTCATCTAGCGCTTCATTCAGACTGGACATAAGCCATGTGAGCAGGATCATTTACGCATGGCAATCCTGATGCTTTCCTTCCTGTTTATTTTACCGTTCTCTGTTTCTTCAAACTTCCTGGTCTGAAGAATGACACGTGGAGTTTCCGCTTTGCCAAGTATTGTCCTTAACTGATTCAGTAATTCCTCCATTGCTTTCTCCGGCATTGGCATCGTCTCGACGACCAACACAGGGATTTCACCCAATTTTTTGTCGGGCAGCGGAGCGATAAAGAACCGGTGATCAAGCAAATGCGCGATTTTTTGCTCTAGTTGCTCAGGTATTAATTTCTTTCCACCACAATTTATTACAAGGTCAACCCTGCCCAGCCACTTGAATGCTGTGGGGGATTCGATTGCAACCAGATCGTTGGTAACCACCTTTTTATCATCCAGGTAGGGAACATTGGCGCACAGACAACCACGAGCATCACTTTCAATCGTTATACCGGGTAATACGGTAAAAAAATCGTTGCGGTTGCTGCCGTTTAACCGGCGTAAGGCAATGTGGGTAATGGTTTCGGTCATCCCGTAGGTTGAATAAACCCTGCCCCTTAGTCCGGAAACCAGGTGTTCAAGTTCAGGCCCAACCGCGGCGCCACCAATAATCAGTGTGCCGATGGATTCGAGTTTTTGTTTTGATTCGGCAAAGTTCAGTGCATTATAAACCTGGGCAGGCACCATAGCCGCAAAATCAATTTTAGTATTGGCATGAACACAATCAAGCGGAGAACCATCGGGCGGAACTGTAAGAAGATTCATCCTGAGGACCATAGCCCTTACCACCATCATCATTCCGGCAATATATTCTGCACGCAGGCACAGCAGGGCAGTTTGATCTGCCTGCAATCCCAAAAATTCGCCGGTCATGGATGCTGAAGCGAGCATTGCTTTTTTGCGGAGTTTTATCAGTTTAGGCATCCCGGTCGATCCGGAAGTCATAACTTCAATATAGTCACTGTCGTCAAGCCATTGCAGCAAAAATTTTCCCAGTGACTCCTCCCAGCCTGTTGCAGAGGAAGTGCTCAGAAAATCCGCGTGATTTCGCAGATCATCACCTGAATAATTTTGCCCGTTTAATGTTAACGTCTCCGGAATTGTGCTCATATCCGCGTTTACTTTAACTGATTGCTGACAGATCCCACTGATCCTGTAGATGGTAATGTAATGAGCCGCTTTTTACCACCAGTGGTGATGGGAAGTTATTGGTAAACAGCCCACCGGTTCCCAGCCCCTGAGGCAAGTCGTTTTTGAGTGTTGCCGTCCATTGTGCAATGGCATTCAGGCCAACATTCGATTCCAGGGCTGAAGTAACCCACCACCCAACGCCGGCGGCTCCGGCCAGCCTGATCCATTCAGAGGAAGCTTCGAATCCGCCCAGCAACGAGGGTTTTAAAATAATGTATTGTGGCCGGATTGATTCAAGCAGCCTGATTTTATCTGAAGCTTTGGTTATTCCGATCAACTCCTCGTCAAGCGCTATGGGCACCGGCGTTCTGCTGCAAAGCCCGGCCATGACTTCAATCTGGCCTTGCCGGATGGGTTGCTCGATGGAGTGAATTTCAAAATCAGCAAGTCTTTTGAGTTTCTCTAGTGCTTCATCTGTCGAAAATGCACCGTTGGCATCAAGCCGGATACTGATTTCTTTTGTGGATCGGCGGCTGCGTATATAGCGGATCAACTTCAACTCTTCCTCAAACTCAATGGCTCCGATCTTCATTTTAATCACCCGGAACCCATCGCTGATTTTCTCATCAATCTGCCTTAGCATTTCATCGGGTTTACCCATCCAAATCAGTCCGTTTATTGGGATGGATTTTTTTTCGCTTGTGAAATCAGAGGGGAAGAGCAAGCGATTCCCTCCGGTTTTAAGGTCTGCCAGGGCCATTTCAACCCCGGCCTCTATTGCAGGCCATTCCGCAAGGGTTTCTTCCCGGTTTTCCCATATTTCCGAAAGGTTCCGGCAAACATATTCAACTTTTGCTTCCAGGCCAGGCCGGTCGTCGGGGCTGAGCCCTTTCAGCACACTGCATTCGCCAACTCCTGTAATACCTGGAATTTTATCTTCCGAAAGGAAAATAAAATAACTCTCTTTGCTCAGCAATACACCCCGGGAAGTGCCTGCCGGCCTCCTGAATTGAAGGGTGTATTTTCTGAACTTTGCTTGAAACATCAGACAATCAATCCGATACCGAAAATAATAACTGTAGCAAAAGTGGTGAGTGCCAGCCGCCTGAGCTGAGGGTCGAGTTCCGCGGGTATTTTTACCCTGAATACGGTGAGCAGGTGAACGGCAAGCAAAGGCATGGTGATCAGGAAAATATACTGCAAAGGCCCGTGGTAGTTGACCATCGTATAAATAATCAGGGCAAGCGGTGCCGCGGCTATTAATATCAGATGATAATATCTTGCACGGACCGATCCCAGAATCACCACCAGGGTTCGTTTACCAGCCATGCTATCGCCATAAATGTCGCGCATATTATTGAGGTTCAGCACAGCAGCACTCAAAAACCCCATGGCTGCCGCCGGAAGTAACAGGTCGGAATGTAGATGACCGGAATGCAGAAAATAGGTTCCCAGAACACCCGTTAATCCGAAAAAGAGAAATACGAACAAATCGCCAAAGCCCATATAGCCGTAAGGTTTCTTTCCGACTGTATAGTTAATGGCGGCTGCCAGTGCGCCGAGCCCAAGCACGAGGAAAACGAACCAGCTAAGTGAAATATTGAAACCAATACCGCTTCCGATTAGTAAAATGCCCGAGATAAAGGCCAGTGAACTGGTAATAATGACAGCGATGCGCATTTCCGTGGCACTGATTGCTCCGCTTTGAACTGCCCTCTTTGGTCCAACCCTTTCGGCATTATCGGCCCCGTTTTTCGAATCTCCGTAATCGTTGGCCAGGTTTGAAAGTATCTGCAGGAAAAGGGTTGTAAGCAGCGCTAGCCAGAGTACACTCCACCTGAAGTTTTTATCGTTGTAGGCAATAAAACTTCCGAGCAGCGAACTTGAAAATGCAAGTGGCAGCGTTCGGGGGCGTATGGCATGAACCCATGCGTTTATTTTTATTCTATTCATTGAATATTAAGCATTTATCAGGGAAATTTTGGAAATTGTCCGAAGTCGGGTTTGCGTTTTTCCAGAAAGGCCCGTTTGCCCTCCTGCGCTTCTTCGGTCAGATAATAAAGCAGGGTGGCATTGCCTGCCAGTTCCTGTATGCCAGCCTGTCCGTCGAGTTCGGCATTCAGGCACATTTTAAGCATTCTGAGCGCAAGCGGACTGCGCTCCATCATGGTATTGCACCAGTCAACTACCTCGTCTTCAAGTTGATCGAATGGAACTACCTTATTTACAAGGCCCATTTCCAAAGCTTCCTGCGCCGAATACTGCCGGCAGAGAAACCAGATTTCACGGGCTTTCTTCTGTCCGACAATGCGGGCAAGATAGGATGAGCCAAAACCACCATCAAAACTGCCGACTTTGGGACCGGTTTGTCCGAAAATCGCGTTTTCAGATGCAATGGTAAGGTCACAGACCACATGTAGCACGTGACCTCCACCGATAGCGTAACCATTTACCATAGCCACTACCGGTTTTGGCAGCGAACGTATCATCTTCTGCAGGTCGAGCACATTCAGGCGGGGTACCCCATCTTTCCCAACATAACCGCCAACACCTTTAATATTCTGATCGCCCCCGCTGCAAAAAGCCTTGTCGCCCTCGCCGGTGATGACGACGACGCCAACTTCATCGCGTTCACGGCTAATGTGCATTGCATCAATCATTTCCTTAACGGTATCGGGCGTAAAGGCATTGCGGTAACGGGGCCTGTTGATGGTGATACGGGCAATGCCTTCGAAAAAATCGAATTTAATCTCTTCGTATGCTTTTATAGGTGTCCAGGTTCTTGTTGAAATCATGAGTTCAGAAATTTGAAGTACTCTTTTAACGCATTAGCGCTCAATATGTTTGATGTTATAACTTCGAGTATTGCCGGTTTGTCGCTGCTGTAATCATAGAATTTATGCAACATTTCTCCAAGCGACTGTTTATCAGTTGCCTGGAAGTAATCAATCCCGAAATTAGCGGCCAGCCCCTTCGTTGTGAATTGATGCGTGGTTTCGATAAATGGTTCAAGTTGTTCGAAGTCGGAGGGCCCGTCAAGTATCCTGAAAATATTGCCTCCGCCATTGTTGATGACAATGATCCGGAATCCGGGTTTCAGGTTGTTGTTCCATAAAGCATTGCTGTCGTATAGAAACCCTATGTCGCCTGAGATCACCGTAACAGGGTTTGCAGAAGCATAAGCC
>JBBQBC010000158.1:0-8994 GCA_038317155.1 Bacteroidales bacterium | reverse complement strand
TTTAGTACATGACAAAAATTACAACAATCTGAATATCAACATAATATGTTAATAACTTGGTGATAACTATTGCCAAAAAATGAATATAATATACTGGCATTCAGTATCTTAGATGAAAAAGTTCCACCTAACTCATCAAGATACATGAACACCAGTAATGAGAGTAAAAATAGCATTTTAACGGCAATCCTAGGTGATTCGTTCGGGGATTATATGAATTTAGCCCGAATTAAGTTCTTTGGCTTATTTATCTGTGCTCTTTGCAAAGTTCAGACAGTCTGCTTTGAGAAGTTGGCTGCCAGTTTTGATTCAGATGTTCAAGTTGATTCTTCATTACGCAGAATACAACGCTTTATGTCGGAATACATGCTGGATTCAAACCTGATAGCGCGTCTTGTATTCGCTCTGTTACCTCATCAACCACCATATCGCCTGGCAATGGACAGGACTAACTGGAAGTTTGGTAAAACCAACATTAACATTCTGGTCATTGCTATTGTCTATCAAGGGGTCGCATTTCCTATTATGTTTACAATGATGGATAAATTCGGCAATTCCTCAACCACAGAACGTATTGAACTAATGCAACGCTTTATTGACTTGTTCGGAATCGATAGTATTGATTGCCTGCTTGCAGACAGAGAGTTTATCGGCGATCAATGGCTAGGATTTCTCAACGTTAATCGCATTCGGTACCACATTCGTATCCGCGAAAATTTCTGGGTAACCATTCCTAGAAATGGGCATTGTGTAAAAGCGTCCTGGTTATTCCATCGATTAAGGATTAACCAGTATGAGTTTTTCCATGGAATCGTCATTGTCAACGGGCAGCTTTGTTATTTATCCGCCTCTAAAATCAAAAACAAAGAGGGGGTTCCTGAACTGCAAATCATCGTTTCATTCGATAAGCCAGATGAGGCTCAATCGTTATACAAAGAACGGTGGCAGATTGAAACTGCATTCAGGGCAATCAAATCAAGTGGATTTAACATTGAAGATACGCACCTGACGGATATGGATCGGGTCGGAAAACTCTTTAGCTTACTCCTGATAGCTTTTGTCTGGGCCTACAATGTCGGCATCTTCTTAGACTCGATCAAACCAATTAAAGTGAAGAAACACGGAAGAAAAGCCAAGAGTTTTTTCAAGCACGGCCTCACTCATCTGTCAAATGTACTGTCTTTGAATAACTTAGACAAATTTAGAGAATGTTGCCAATTTTTGTCATGTACTTAGCAGATTTTCTTTAAAGGTATCCCGGGTTCTCATTATTCGTTCGTATGATTCAGTGTTTCCTAATATTCTTTGAATCTCAACCGCATCTTTCAATCCTTTCATGATGAAGAAATTATCCCAGTAAGAATGCATTGGTTTGGCCGAATAGCCTTCGTGGCTGATGGATTCAGGAACCAAACCATATTGCGCCCGCACACTGTCGTTACCATATTTATAATGGTCAGTCGATCTTTCGGCGATCAACGACTCAATATATTCAACAGTCTTGAGAACATATTTATTCTTTGACCTGAGAAAAGCGGTGTCTTTTGTGAAATTAAAATACTCGCGGATCAGGTAAATCAACTGGCCATGGCTATCGTTCTCTGGCACGGGATCAGGTCCCCTTGAATCGACCACGCAGGGAACCTTGCCGTTTTCATACTGGTAATCTGCATACCAATCAATAAAATCTCTTACTTCCTGCACAATTCCTGATTTCAGAAGTGCAGAGGATGTAAGGGCACCATCGCGCATCCAGCTTCGTTCGTAGGAGCGGGATCCCGGCTGAATTCCGACTTTATCGCGGTTAATCAATATGTAAGCAAGATTTGCTTTATAGGTATTTACTATCCTGTCAGCCGATTCGGGCAGGTTGAATATGATGTGCCCGACTTCATTCTTCCAGAATTCGTTGGCTTTCGCAGATTCTTCTCTGACAAATTCCGGGTTCAGTTTTTCAATACCTGATTTCCCGTAAAACGGGACTGCGACAAAGAATTCTTCTTTACCACCGGGATCAAGGTGGATTGAAAACCTGATGATACCGCTTGCCATTCCATTTTTATCGACTGCAGATTTGTTCCCGGGAATCATTCCATTACGAATAAAATCAACGGGATTGCCTGCATCAAAATCTGCTGCTCCAAAAGAGTCATATTTCATTTGGGGCAATATAACTTTATCATCCACTGCGATATATCCGGCTTTCTCTTCGCTGATCGAATTTATTTTCCCAACACCTCCAGCCAGGTTCAGGAACTGATAGTATGGGTTTACCTGGTAAGGGCGGATTAACAGGTAAAACTCAAAATCCTTCGGCTGATCTGATTGGTTTTCAAATGCATACCCGATTTCAAGAATCGAATTTTTGTTTGCCTCTCCGCTGGCTGTTACCCATGTTTTAAAACTCAGATCTTCGCATTTCCATCCAACCGATGGTGTAAAATTAAATTCCCTGCTATCGTTTGATGATCTCAGGGTTTGAACCGGTTTAATATTACTCCAGTTATACAGGGAATCAGCGGTTTTAATCATCGGTTCAATGGAAAACAACGCCTTATCCACTTCCACCATCCCCTCTTCGTTGATCATAGCCTCCTTTACATCATTGTTCACTCCGGTGATTGTCCAATAGGAAGCCTGCTCTGAAAAGTATCGGGGATAATTGCCTGTCGGTGAGTTCTTTGCAGTGTAAATCAGGAAGTCATTCGGGGTCATGGCGTTTTTAATGTCCAGAAATTTTATACCGGCTATACCATATCCCTTTTCACTGATTCCTTTTATCAGGTTGATTTTCAGATATTTTGCCTCAACCTCCGGAAGCCGTATAAAACATACATCGCTTTGATTGGAAGAAACAGAATATACTTTCTCCCAGGTCTTGCCGTCATCTGACATTAGAATATTAAACTGGCTTGCTGCGTGTTCCTTCAGCCAGTTAATCTGCAAGCCGCCAAACTCTCTTCGCGTCTTAAAATCAATGGTCAGCTCCTGATCTTTGGTATCCTGGCTCTGCCACCAGGTCTTCATCAGGTTATCCAATATTAATTCAGGCGATTGCTTTTTGAGGGTTGAAGAAGCGGTAACGGCAGGTGCCGGGTAGGAACTTGTTTCAGGCGCCAGTGGTTCAAACTTAAGGTCATCGATCCAGACGGAACCTTTGCCACCCACAAACGAGGCAATGGTAAATTCAATCCGGTCAACTCTCTTCAAATGCTGGTCATTGGTTGGCCCCCAGGCAAATTGAATGTGCCTTTTCTTAATTTTTATTTTTTGCCATTCGCCCGGGAATGTATAGTTTCGGTTACTTACCCACCAAACATTGTTTCCGGTGCTGTCGATAAATTTTATCTCAAAGTTATTGGCCGGCGATTCGGCTTTCACATAAAAAGAAAATTCATAATTATCAGGCAGATCTATCGGGAATAGTTTTTGTATTCCTCCATAGCCGGTACCTTTGGTAAAATCGTAATCGAAACGGATGGCCTGGCCTGTTAATCCTGCCTCATCGCTGGTAAGATTCAGTTTTACACCATCGGATTGAATGAAGTACCAGCCATTTAAATTTTCAAATTCATCCAATGTTTTAACCTGAGCAGTAATGGTTGAGGTTGCATAAACCAATAAGAAAAACACAAAACCTGCCTTCATAACAAAACGTCTCATGATCAATAATTTTGTTTAATAAATAAAACCAAGCGACAGATATTTTGCAATTACGCTGCAAACATCTTATAACACACACGATATAAATCATTGTCGATTAGTTAAGAAATATTCCTTTCCCGTATGTGCAGGAAAGGAAGTTTCATTCATTTTATTTCCAAATCCGAATCCCTTACAAACAACAATGAGATATAAATTACAAAAATTTCTACTTAAGGTACTCATATCCTAGGATATTCAAGCCTTTCTGTATGATCGGGTCTTTCATCACATAATTCCAAACCAATCCTGTTCTGAAATTTTCAACCATAATCAACAACGGTCCCTGGTCAATTCCTAAATAATCATCATCAACCCAGTTAGCTGTCAGGTTGAATGAGTCATAATAACCATACTTACCCCAGATTTGCTTCCCATACTTTTCATTCATGGATTTTATTGTCGGCAACACAATTTCAGGGGCAAACGGCAACGATGAAAGCGGACCATAAGGCGCAATGGTGCCGTCCTCAGCGATGGTATAGCCCGGGCCACTGGTTCCTCTGCCGGCATACCCTTCAAATTTTATATCTCCAAAATTGTATTTATTACCGGGCCCGTCACTTGCAGTCACGCCCCAGCAAAGCGAATCGTACCCAACCCAGCCTTTGGGATTTTCCTGAGCATACGCGCGCTGAACATAGGTTGCCCGTCGGGAGTTTTCGAAATAATCAATTCCTTTTTCTTTCATGTATTTATCTGCCAGGCCACGATAATCGATAAATGCCTGTGAAAACTGGTGACCAAACAGAGGAGGAAAAATAACATGTGAAAGTCCTTCGTAAGGTGTTTTCCACTCATAGGTTGGCAACCACGAGTCGTAGCTTTTTTCAACATCCTTCATTCCGGTTCCGGCAGCCAGCACATATAGAAAAAGGCCTTCATTATAACCGCTCCATCCATAATTCAGCATTCCGCCTTCAGGTGTCCATGCCATGGAGATGCAATTCGCATGTTTACCTGTTGGAGGCATCTGAAAGATACTCCAATCCATTCTGCCCAGCAACATGGATGCAAGGGAGCGGATTTGTATTTCAGTTTGATTGTCCATATCGTAATAATTCCGTGCAAATATTACGCCCATCATCAGCAGTCCTGTGTCAATAGAAGAAAGTTCGCAATTCCATGCCCTTGTTCCGGTATCCAATTTCAGAAAATGATAATAAAATCCTTTATATCCGGTTACATTGGTGTCTGCACTCTGAACTGAATTGGCGAAAAAGCTGAGAATTTTAAGTGTAATTTCAGCTGCTTTCTCCCGCGTTATCCAGTTTCTTTCTGCTCCAACAGCAAAAGATGGAATACCAAAACCTGTAGATGCAATGCTTGCAGGGGCCCAAATGGCGGTGCGGTCTTTAACAATTCCCTTTTCGGGATGATGTTCATTTAAAAAGAAAAGAAAGGTTTTTTGCTGAATAGAATCGAGCATTGCTGTTTCAGCAGCGGTTATGGTATAATTAACCTTTCCATTTGATTTGAATGCTATTTCCTGTGTACTGGCATGGAAGGCAGACGACAAAAAAAACGCAAGAATTAAAACGCGGATAAGAGTCAGATGATTTTTCATTATTTCCAGGTTACAGTAAAAATTGCATTTATAAAAAAAAAGCTGAATAATCAGGTGCAAATTACAAATAAATATCAATCAAACCGGAGGATGCAACAGCGTTGTACAAAGAAAAACAAAGTTAGTGTATATATAACACTTAAAGGTAATTATTCAGCTATCCCCCGGTAACTAAATTATATCCCGGGATTTATCCGATCATACAGCCCTTGGAACCGGGGCAGGACTTCAGCTACAAATCGATAAGCTTGCCCTCCCCAATCTTACCATTGATTCCGGAATGGGTACCAAGCCCTCCGGTGATATTAATTTTAACTCAGGTAAACGCCGATTTGGAAATTGTTGCAATTCAACAGAACTGTGATTTTTTTAGCGAATTGCTTACAATTTCCTTATCGATTGAGCGATATTCTTTTTCAAATCGCTCAATTAGAGTATAACTTACAAGAAACGTTTTAAGGCAATTTTAGGAGACTTTGCAGATATTCCTTTTTAAAATCGTACATTTAGTCCCTGTAAGGATCTATAGTATCAGAGGTTAGCAGTATTCAATTTCATCAAGCCAATTCAATCAACATTCATTGAAATGAAAAAAATCAGGTTTGAATATAGGTTTACCGCAATCTACCTTTTTCTGGGCTTTCTATGGATACTATTTTCTGACAGCATCCTGGGTTCCCTGATCACAGACCATGATACCCTGACCAGGATTCAGACTTACAAAGGATGGTTTTATGTATTTGTTACTGCATTGCTTTTCTTCTTTTATCTCAGAAAACACCTTGTAAAACTCAGAAATGCCGAGAAAAAGGCCGTGGAGAGCGACAAGCTGAAAACAGTTTTCATTCAGAATATTTCACATGAGATCCGTACGCCTATGAACGGAATCATTGGCTTTGCCACGCTGCTCGATGATGAGAGCCTGGAAGATGATCTGAAAAAGCAATACCTGGAGATCATCACGAACAGTTCCAACCGGCTGCTCGAGGTGGTAAATGAAATGCTTGATATCTCATTGATTGAGACTGGAAATCTGAAAATTCAAAAAGATATTGTGGATCTTAATGCGCTTTTGCAGGATTCATTTTTACAGATTAAACCCTCAGTAAACCCACAAATAGACTTATCATATACAAAAGACCTGCCCGATGATCAGAGTTTTGTTGAAACCGACAATGCCAGGGTAAGTCAGGTATTGATAAATTTGCTGAGGAACGCTGCAAAATTCACTGAAATCGGGCATATCCGTTTCGGTTATTCAGTAAAAAACAATGAATTGGAATTTTATGTTGAAGATACCGGCATTGGCATCCCGGCCGATTTCCACGATAAGATTTTCGAACGATTTCACAAAGCAGAAGCAGAAGTGCCAAGGTTCTATGAGGGTGTTGGTTTAGGCCTCTCCATCTGTAAAGGGAATCTCAAACTATTAAATGGCCGGATTTGGGTAGAGTCTGAAAAAAACAAGGGTTCGGTCTTCAGGTTCACCATACCTTACAATCCCAGGTTACCATCCATCACTAAGAATGGGCCTGATACCAAGGCATTGGAATGGCCGGAAAGATTCACCTTGCTGGTTGCCGAAGACGAGGAAAACAATTTCAGGTATATTGAAAGAATTCTGGAAGGAGCCCCCATTGATATCATCCGGGCTGTAGATGGAAAAGAAGCAGTCGAAATCTGCCGTAAAAACAACAATATCAGGTTAGTGCTAATGGATATTAAAATGCCCGTTATGGGCGGGTATGAAGCCACAGTTATTATTAAACAATTTAAACATGACCTGCCAATCATCGCTCAAACTGCATTTGCCATGGAGAATGACAAGCAGATAGCCTTTGATTGTGGCTGTGATGATTACCTTTCGAAACCATTCGGCAAGGAAGAATTACTCAGGATGTTTAATAAGCATCTGAAGCCTGAAAATTCCAATGTCAGTTAGCATTTCTACAGATTCAATAAGGGATTAAAATTGGAAAACAGGATTACTCAAAAGACTAACAGCCAATCAATCTATAAAACCGAAAATTGCAATTATGAGCAATAAAAATCCGGCACCTGCGAGGATTGCAACCTTTAGCCTGATCACCCTATTTTCACTTACAATTCTGTTTCACCTGCTGGTCATTTCAGGCATTATCCCTTACAACATTATCTGGGGAGGGCAAATCGAAAGCCAATCTCAAATGTATTTGTTTGAATCTATCTCTATCATAGTAAACATTGTTTTCCTTCTTATTATTTTCATTTACGCAGAAATTGTCAGATTTAAGGTTTCTTCAAGGGTAATTACAACATGCTTATGGATAATGACCGGTTTCTTTTTGTTAAACACACTGGGAAATCTATTGTCGGTAAATAGTTTGGAGAAGGCTGTTTTCACCCCGGCAACAGCACTAATTTCGGTACTTATTCCTGTTTTGATTTACTTTAACAGGAAAAAGTGATCAGCAATTGACACCTGAATAATTTGTAATCCATTGAGAAAATGGAAAAAAACGGAATGCAGGGATAGCGATTAATCATTCCTGAGCAAAATGCCTTTCCGATTTTTAAAGAACAACTCCATAATTTTCAAAGCAACAGACAAATAGGATGACTACTCCGGAAATCTCCAGACAACGCCTGCTCAGCCAGAAAATCGAGCAGACAAATTTCGCTACTGCCGGTGAAATCGTTGGCTGGATGGGTGCTATGCAGGCGCAGGACTTTAGCATGGCCCTTTCAGCAGTCGGAATCAGACTCAAAGATGCTACAGAAGCCATGGTCGAAGCAGCCTTTAACCAGGGAGAAATCCTGCGAACCCACCTGATGCGTCCTACCTGGCATTTTGTAACACCCGAAGACATTCATTGGTTGCTCGCACTCACGGCACCCCAGGTAAAGGCACAATCAAAAAGCAGGGACAGGCAGCTCGAACTCACTGAAGCGGTCTTCTCGAAAGGTCTTCCACTTATCGAAAAACTTCTATCACAAAAACCCGATGCTACCCGGGAAGAAATTTCGTCAATATTGAATACAGCCGGAATCCGTACCGATGACAACCGTTTATCACATATTATGCTGCGCGCTGAACTCGAAGGACTGGTCTGCAGCGGGCCCCTCAGGGGCAGACGTCAAACATATGCACTACTGGCAAACCGGGCACCTTATAAAAGACTTCCTGGTCGTGAGGAATCACTTGCTTTACTAGCCAGCCGCTATTTTAACAGTCATGGTCCTGCCACGATCAACGATTTTGTCTGGTGGTCAGGACTTTCACTAACCACTGCACGTCAGGCATTAGAATTGGTTAAATCATCCCTGCATTTGGTTACCCTTGAAAACAAAACATACTTGCATGGAGAATCCGTAGTTGGTTCAGGTATAAAGCCAATAAAAAAAAGTGTTCACTTGCTGCCTGCCTACGATGAATTTCTGATCAGTTACCGAGACCGGTCTGCTTCAATCGGGCCGGAAATCAACAAAATGGCTGTTTCTGTGAATGGCATCTTCCGGCCAGTGATTGTTGTAAACGGGCAGGTGGAAGGCCTATGGCGTCGCACCAGGCAGAAAGAGAAAACAATTATTGAAGCTACATTCCTTTTACCCCAGGACAAAGCCACCCTGCTAACATTGAAAAAAGCCGCAGCACGGTATGCAAAATTCCATGACAGGGAAACAGAATTCAGGACTGTATTAAATTCCGGGTAATCCTTAAATTACATCCAAACACCTGAAACCGG
>JBBQBC010000157.1:0-9022 GCA_038317155.1 Bacteroidales bacterium | reverse complement strand
GCATTTTGATAATCAAGTGCCTGGGTTATCGGAAATGTCAGACGTGCATTTTCGGCTAAAGCCAGTGATAGTGCATAAATCGGCATTCTGCACCGGGCTGAAGCCCGGAGAAATTGAATTGATTTGGCTAAGAAAAAACCGGTTCATTGTCCTAACGCTATAGTCGATATTAAAAAGGATCGTATCAAATACCCCCGGCTTCAGCGGGGGGATAATGAAAACTAACAACAATAGGGGCTTTAGCCCAAAAAGTGGCGTTATTATCATGGATGAGATGAATTCGACAACCGTTCTAAAGGGCCTTAAAGTGGAGATGACAAAACCACCAAATTTATAAGTGCCCGCATTGGGAACCATGCACCAGCAAATTTTTGTAATCAGGCACCTACAAAAGATGTCATTGGTAGCCTGCCTGATTGCCGTCAGGCAGAAAGGCGAAGCGAAGAATTTCCTGATTTTTTCCGGACAGTGAATACAATATATTATCATAAAACTGAATACTCATTTTCATAACCATTTTTTTAATTCAGAAATTGAAGCGTAACTGGCCTACGAACAAATCCTTGTTAATAAAAAATTGCTTTCTAAATTAGCATATAGCTTCCTTTGCTATGTGTTAATATTTATATTTGAAAGCCAAAAACGCACTTCCATGAAACGGAACATATTCAACCGTATTTTTCATTTGTATTACGATGGTTTTAAAAGCATGACGATTGGCCGCACACTTTGGGCGATTATTCTGATAAAACTTTTTATCATGTTTGCCGTGCTCAAAATCTTCTTTTTCCCAAATTTTCTGAAAACGAATTTCAACAACGATAAGGATCGCGGTGATTATGTAATAGAACAATTAACCAAACCTAAATAAAAAAAGTATGACTGGAAATTTTGATTATTCATTGATTGATTGGTCGAGAGCACAATTTGCACTAACGGCCATGTATCACTGGATATTCGTGCCACTGACCCTTGGACTGGGTTTCATTGTGGCCATTATGGAATCAATTTATGTAAAAAACGGCGACCCTGAATGGAAACGAATCACCAAATTCTGGATGACCATTTTCGGCATCAACTTCGCCATTGGCGTCGCGACAGGGATCATCCTCGAATTTGAATTCGGCACCAACTGGTCGAATTACTCATGGTTTGTGGGTGACATTTTCGGCGCCCCACTTGCCATCGAAGGTATCATGGCTTTCTTCCTTGAATCTACATTTATTGCGGTGATGTTCTTTGGCTGGAACAAAGTGAGCAAAGGTTTTCACCTTTTCTCAACCTGGCTGGTAGCCTTTGGAGCAAGCCTGTCGGCACTCTGGATACTGGTCGCCAATGCGTGGATGCAAATGCCTGTTGGCATGAAATTTAATCCTGAAACTGCCCGCAACGAGATGGACAACTTCTGGGATGTATTGTTGTCGCCAATGGCAGTGAGCAAATTCACCCACACCATTTCATCGTCCTATTTACTGGCAGCCATTGTTGTTATCGGCATCAGCTCCTGGTTTCTGCTGAAGAAAAGGCATCTGGTATTTGCCAAACGCAGCATAGTCGTGGCCGCAATCTTCGGGTTGGTTACCTCACTTTTCACCGTTCTGACCGGCGACTACAGTGCGAAGGTGATCGCGAAATATCAACCCATGAAGTTCGCTGCCTTCGAAGGATTATCCGTTGGTATGAGGGGCGCTCCACTGGTTGCCCTTGGCATTGTGTCTTCCTCCCCCGACGACCCGAACAATGAAAATGTAAAGGATTTTGCCTTTAAAATTGAGATTCCGAACTTTCTTTCATACATGGCCTTTCAGGATTTTAACGCCTTTATCCCAGGCGTTAAGGACCTGATGGAAGGCAACGAAGAACACGGGTTAATGTCGGTAACTGAAAAAATTGTCCGTGGCAGACTGGCCATTGACGCACTCGCCGAATACAAGGCCGCCAAAAAAGCCGGTGATGAACTCAAGCTTAAAGAAGCACAACTAATCCTCGATGAAGATTTCAAATACTTCGGATATGGTTACTTTGAGAACAACCCGCAGGGACTATTGCCAAACTTACCGATTACCTTTTACAGTTTTCATATTATGGTAATGCTTGGCTTCTGGTTTCTGGTCTTTTTCGCACTTATGCTTTTACTTGTTTATAAGAACCGGATTTCAACCTCACGGTTTTGGCTGAAAATCGCCATATTAAACATACCGCTGGCATACATAGCCACTCAATCGGGCTGGGTTACCGCTGAAATGGGCCGGCAGCCCTGGGTAATTCAGGATTTGATGCCGACAATGGCAGCGGTTTCAAAGCTTGACAGCGGAGCAGTCGTTGTAACATTTGTGCTTTTCGCGCTGGTTTTCACCACACTGCTTATCGCAGAACTCAAGATTATGTTCAGGCAAATTAAAAACGGACCAAAATCAGGAGGAAATTAACATGTTCGAAACATTCACATTACTATCCCTGCAGCAATACTGGTGGTTTATTATCTCGATACTTGCCAGCCTGCTTGTTTTCCTTATGTTTGTTCAGGGTGGCCAAACCCTTATTTACACGCTTGGAAAAACCGATACCGAAAGATCAATGATTGTAAATTCCCTTGGCCGGAAATGGGAGTTAACCTTTACCACCCTGGTAACTTTCGGGGGCGCTTTCTTTGCATCTTTCCCCTTGTTCTATTCAACCAGTTTCGGTGGTGCCTACTGGGTGTGGATGGCCATATTGTTTGCCTTTATTATTCAGGCAATTTCTTATGAATACCGGAGCAAACCAAATAATTTCCTGGGCAAACGTACTTACGAAGGATTCCTTTTTGTAAACGGTGCCCTCGCAACCATTTTGATTGGCACTGCCGTTGGCACTTTTTTCAACGGAAGTAAATTTTCCATGGACAAACTGAACCTGACCAATATTTATGACTCAGCCATTTCAAGGTGGGAAACCCCTTTCCACGGACTTGAAGCGGTGCTTAACCCGCACAATGTTTCCCTGGGTCTGGCAGTGTTTTTTCTGGCAAGGGTTATGGGCATACTTTACATCGTAAACAGTGTTAAGGATGAAAATATCTTTAACCGGGGTTTGAAACAAATGTGGTACAATGCCATACCATTTTTGGTATTCTTCCTCTATTTTGTAATTGCACTTCTGGTAAAGGATGGTTTTGCCTACAGCCCGGGAACTGGTGAGGTATTTATGGAACCATTCAAATACTTACATAATTTCCTGCAAATGCCGTTGGTTCTGCTAATATTCCTTGCCGGAGTGGTGCTTGTCTTAACCGGCATTGCGCTGTTCCTGTTCAAAAAAAGCAACAAAGGCATCTGGTTCACAGGTCCCGGAACCGTGCTGGCAGTGCTGGCACTCTTTCTGGTTGCCGGACTGAACAATACGGCATTTTATCCTTCAACCTTCAACCTTCAGCATTCACTTACCATCGAAAACAGTTCGTCGAGCCACTATACGCTTACCGCGATGAGTTATGTATCGCTTTTCGTGCCGGTTGTAATTGCCTATATTTACTGGGTTTGGAAATCAATCAATAACAAACCGATTGAGGCAACCGAACTTAACGATGATCAGACCCATGTTTACTAACATCCTTAAAACATAAAAAATGTACTCAGATAAAATAATGTGGTTACTGGCCTGGCCGGCTATGATTGCCCTCTCCTGGTTTTTGGTTATTTATGGACTTAAGATTATGAATAGCCAGATTGTAACCGATCCACTTGAAGAAGACACTAACCCCTGACTTTTTAAGGTTAAAAAGCTTTGCCTCCGCAAGGTTTGTATTGAAAGCGTAATATACCTAACCCATTTTTAAGCGACATAAGACCATGAAAATGGGCTTTTTTCTTAATCATAAATATCACGAAACAAACTGTTAAATAATTGTTAATTTCTGAAAACTGTTACTTTTGCCCTAGTCTTAATCAACTTCACCAATGAATAACTTTTCAAAACTTTCGCTGGCCATGCTGCTGGCTGCATCTTCGTATAATATTCAGGCACAGATAGTAGCCGGCTCTTCCGCATTACCTGATACAGCCTCTTACCCCTACTGGATAGAGATGATGCAGGATCAAAATGCGAATTTCTTTGCCACCCAAAAAGCCTTCTATACTTACTGGGAAGGACGCACAATTGAAAAAGGCAGCGGGTACAAACCTTTCAAACGGTGGGAATACATGACCGGGCTAAGGGTTAGTCCCGATGGGCGCAAACCAGCTCCTGACCAGGACATGCGCGCCTACAATGCATATATGACTCAGACCGGTGGACGTTCGATAAACGGCAACTGGACTCCGCTCGGACCCTTCACCGTACCTTCAGGGTACAATGGTTACAGAGGCTTGGGCAGAGTTAACGCAGTTGCATTTCATCCGACAAACCCTGATATAATATATGCTGGTGCACCTGCCGGAGGACTCTGGATTTCAAATGACCATGGCCAGTCCTGGACAAGTTACACCGATGTACTTCCAACCCTTGGGGTTTCGGCTATTGTTGTGGATTATATTAATCCGGAGGTTATCTATATGGGAACCGGTGACTCCGATCACGGAGATGCACCTGGTCTGGGTGTCTGGAAAAGTTTCGATGGAGGCCAGACGTGGGCAGCAATCAACTCAGGCATGGGAAACAGCATAATTTCGAGACTGATCATGCATCCTCAATATAATAACATCGTATTTGCAGCTACTGCAGGAGGTGTTTATAAAACCACCGATGGTGGTATATCATGGATAAAGAAGGCCAGTGGAAACTTTAAAGACCTCGTTTTCAAACCAGGGAACCCTGATATAATTTATGCAATGTCTAATGGCACTTTTTACCGATCGGCCGATAATGGAGAAACCTTTCAACAGGGCGCAACCGGCCTGCCAACGGGCAGCAGGGGTGCACTGGCTGTTTCACCAGCTAATCCTGAAATAGTTTACGCATTTCTTACCAACGATGATTCTTTTAAAGGGCTTTACAGGTCGGAAGACAACGGAATTTCTTTCACCGTCCGTTCAACATCACCCAACGTTATGAGCTGGGATTGCAGCGGAGGAAGCGGTGGTCAGGCCTGGTATGACCTGGATGTTGCTGTCGACCCCACCAATGCTGATATTATATACGGTGGCGGCGTAAACTGTTTTAAATCAACCAATGGCGGCATCACCTGGAGCATACGGTCGCATTGGTATGGAGGCTGCGATGTACAATCTGTTCATGCCGACCTTCATGTGCTGGAATATTCACCACTTACCGGCAGCCTTTTTGCCGGAAATGACGGCGGACTTTACTGGACCGAAAACGGGGGCGTGAACTGGACCGAGATCAGTAACGGAATGGTTATCAGCCAGGCTTATAAAATAGGCCAAAGCGCTACCAACCGCAACTTTGTTATTAATGGCTACCAGGACAACGGCACCTCAACCTGGACCGGCACCGAATGGCTGGCAGTTGGTGGGGGCGATGGCATGGAATGTGCTTTTGACCCGACCGATGACCGTTACAGCTATTCCACCGTGTATTATGGCGCCATTAATCGTATTTTCAACCATTCCGCCCAGGGGCAGATTGCAGGCGAAGGTTCAAACGGCATAACAGAAGGCGGAGATTGGGTTACCCCTTTCCTGATTGATCATAACAATGGAAACACCATGTTCATCGGATATAAAAACATCTGGCGAAGCACCAACATCAAAGCTTCCAACACTTCATCGGTAAGCTGGACAAAGATTTCGGAAATGAACACAAATAATTTCAGTGTACTGGCGCAATCAAGGGCCAACAATGACATTCTTTATGCAGCCAGTGGCAATAAACTATACCGTTCCGATAATGTAAAAGGCCAAAACCCTGCATGGATAACTCTTACTTCAAATCTTCCGTCAGGCAACACCATAACCGCGCTTGAAACCAGCCATACAGATGACAATGTCGTGTTCATTGTTCAGCAGAACCGGGTTTTCAGGTCGGCAAACAAGGGCATTAACTGGACTGAAATTACCGGCACCCTACCAACGGTGCAGATGAGTACATTAGCCAATTACCGCCATAGCCCTGAAGGTTTGTATCTTGGTACAGACATTGGTATTTTCTATCGCGACAACACCATGGAGGACTGGATACTATTTTCAAACGGCTTCCCTGCATCTGCAAGGGTTACAGAATTGGAAATCTACTATGATCCGGCTGGTCAGCAGGGCGATGTGATCAGGGCAGGCACTTTTGGTCGCGGTTTATGGGAATCACCCATGCATTTCTCAACCCCTGCCGCTGATTTTGCAGCCAGCAAAACCATTGTCCCGATTGGTTGCCCCGTTAATTTCACTGATTTAACCTCCGGCATCCCCTACGAATGGAACTGGACTTTTGAAGGCGCAGATGTGCCAACCTCCACAGAACAGAACCCGGCTGGTATCATCTGGAGCACAGCAGGAGAATATACTGTCACCCTTGAGGCTTCAAATCCTGCAGGAACAGACATAGAGTCCAAACCGGCCTACATTGTTGTAAGTGACACCCTATTACCATTGGTTAATTTTTCTGCAGATAAAAGAACTTTTTGCTTTGGCCCTGAAACCGTTGTCTTTTCTGATCTTTCCGATTATTGCCCTGTATCATGGCTATGGGAATTCAATCCAGGCAACGTAATATTCACCAACGGAACATCAGAAACATCACAGAACCCCGAAGTCATTTTTAACGGCCCGGGAAATTATACAGTATCGCTCACCACTTCAAATCTAAACGGAGCACGGACACTCATTCGCGAAAATTACATCTTGTTTGGTGGATCACCTTTACCATTTAGCGAGAACTGGGAATCAGCCACACTCAGCGCTAATGGCTGGGAAGTTGTAAATCCGGACAATAAGAAAACCTGGGAAATCAGCAGCGTTCAGGGGAATTCACCCGGCAATACCGCTATCCGCATGAACTTTTTTGGCTACAACGTGGCACCCGGCCCACACGATCAACTGATCTCTCCGTCGCTTAACCTGACAGGCTACAACTCTGCTTTCCTCAGTTTCGAATATGCCTATTGCAGGCGTTATGCCCAGATTACCGATTCTCTGATTATTCAGATATCTGACGATTGCGGCGCAACTTGGACTAAAATAACAGAAATTGGCGAAGATGGTAGCGGTAACTTTGAAACACACCCTGTTGCCATTACTTCCTTTATTCCTGAAACTGCGGAAGACTGGTGCGGTGCACCAGGCAACCCCGCTTGTTTTATGATCGACCTGAGCAACTGGGCGGGGAAAAGCAATATTAAAATTATGTTCGAGACAATCCACCGCCGCGGTAATGGACTCTTTATAGACAATATCAGTCTCACAGAGCTGGTATCTGCGCCGGTTGATGCCTATGTTTCGGATGGATTCCGGGTTTATCCAAATCCCACACATGGTTCATTCGTTCTCGAAACCTCAACACCGCTTCAAGGCGGTAGTTTGCGGATTTTCAGTCCTGATGGTAGCCTTGTCAGTGAAAAAAGATTATCGCCGGGTTCGCTATGGACTATCAACCAGCCGGGATTGACCTCAGGAATTTATATTCTTCAATTAATTACCGATAAACAGGTTAGAACAATGAAACTGGTGATCAAATAATCACTAACCACCGGGTAAGATCCGGCCGTTTTGACAACCAAACAAAAAAGGCTGCCGGCACTGGTAGCCTTTTTTTGTATTTTTGCATTACATCCCAGTACCAACCTGACCATGCAACTTTTTTATCTTCCGGACACCAACCTTTCGGAATTATTCCGGGCAGGAAATATGACACTCAATTTACCGGATGGAGAATCGGTGCATGTTGCAAGGGTGCTGCGCATGAAGCCGGGCGATCGCCTGAAACTGACTGACGGTAAGGGAAATGTTGCCGTAGCAATTGTTGAAGACCCCAATCCAAAAACCTGTTCTGTAAGCATGATTTCCGTTGAAAGTGCTGATAAGAAAGATTTCAGGCTTCATATTGCCGTAGCACCCACCAAAAATGCAGCCCGGTTTGAATGGTTTCTGGAGAAAGCCACTGAATTCGGGATCGATGAAATAACCCCGGTTTATTGCGATCATTCAGAACGGCAGAAAATAAAAACCGAGAGGCTTGAAAAGGTTGTGATCGCTGCCATGAAACAATCGCTAAACAGTTTTCTTCCGTTTATAAATCAGGCCGTTGATCTTGATCACCTGATTAAAAGCAATGCAGGTCGCGAAAATTGTTTCATTGCCTGGGTTGATGAAAAACCCCGGCCTCACCTCCGCGACGCCTGCCTTCCCGGTAAGGATGCATTGGTTTTAATTGGACCGGAAGGCGATTTCAGTGCAAATGAAATAAAACTGGCACTCGAAAATGGATTTTTACCGGTTAGTCTGGGGAAAGCCCGCCTCAGAACCGAAACCGCCGCACTGGCATCCTGTTTTATCGTAAATTTGCTGAATGAACCTACTGTGGATGCAGAGAAGTAAATCGGGGAAATAACCAGACTTTAGTGCAACCTCTGATTTCCATTGGCTGAGATGCCAAAACCAAAGGAGTCTTTCTTATTTTTGACAAAATGCTTTTGAAAACAATGAAAAAATCTGTTATACTGCTTGTTATTGCTTTATCTTTTATCGGTATGGCCCCACCGGCCTCCTACCAGATTGCCCTGCTTAAATACCGTGGTGGAGGCGATTGGTATGCCAACCCGACTTCGCTTACCAACCTGATTGAATTCTGCAACCGAAATCTGAAAACCAACATAGATAAGGATTACGCCACCGTTGATGCAGGAAGCGCTGAAATTTTCAACTATCCCTTTGTGCACATGACCGGGCACGGCAATGTGGTTTTCGATGAACAGGAAGCCATGAACCTGCGCAACTACATGATTGCCGGAGGGTTCCTTCACATTGACGATAATTACGGCATCGACCCTTACATCAGGCCCATGATGAAAAAGGTATTTCCGGAACTCGATTTCATAGAACTGCCATTCTCATATCCCATTTACCACCAGCAATACGATTTCCCGAATGGCCTG
>JBBQBC010000156.1:0-9047 GCA_038317155.1 Bacteroidales bacterium | reverse complement strand
CACATGGCGCAGGGCACGTGGCTCAGGGCGCAGGGCCGGTGGCTGAGTGTTTTGCGACCAAAATGCTGAAATATATGAATGGGCTGATTCGCAAAATGTATCGAAGCCACAAGGCTCAGAGCGCAGGGCGCAGGGCGCATGAAGCGAAGCGGAATCCCGACCACTTCGTCGGGAGGGCGCAGGGCCGGTGGCTGAGTGTTTTGCGACCAAAATGCTGAAATATACGAACGGGCTGATTCGCAAAATGTATCGAAGCCACAAGGCTATGGGCACGGGCACATGGCGCAGGGCACGTGGCTCAGGGCATAGGAGCCAAAGTGCCCCTTGTCATTCCCTCAAAAGCAGGACTTTCAAAAGAAGGAACCGTCCCCGATTCCCAGAATCATTCCACCTTCATCACCCAGGCACCTGATTCACGGGCTGAGTAGAACGGCAAACCCAGTTCTGTAGCTTCCTCGGTCCACGATGTAATTTTCCTTGTAGCATTTGATGCATCCGCAATAAAGGTTGCACCTGGAAAATACCCGCTGAGTTTTTTAAGTTTTTGCCTAACATTTCTTGTCAGAATCACATAATCAACTTTAATTTGTTTTTCATCGGAAGGCAGTTTCAAAGAAGGAGAAAGCACCACCCCCTTTTTACCCATAAAACTAAAAAATCCGTTATTTATAATAAGGTTAGCCGCAGTGCCCGGTTTATTTTTTGGTAAGCCGGAGAAATCAGTGTAAAAAATTTCACTGATACCCGATTTAATCCTGAAAGCTTCAGTACTGTATTTGAGCAGTGCTGGCGTTGAAACCACTGCCGAATCAGCCATAATGTATTGAGTCCGCCCATCAGTAAAACTAATAGCCGTATGCCTGTTGATGCTTTGCACGATAATGACCTTGTTGTTCATCCGGCTTATGGCAGTATTGGAAAAATCTACAGCAAGCAGGAGAATGATACCCAATGCCGGATATATCCAGGTTTTGTTTTTCTGAAGATACCATATAAAGCAGATAAACAACAATGCGTATAGACTTATAGTTGCCTGTGGCGTAAGATAAAGACCACTGCTAACGGCACCCGGAAGATGCTCAATAAATGAAACTGAAGCATTCAGAAACTTAATCTGGGCAATCAGAATAACCGCGATAATTTTCCCGAAAAGGGGAACAAACGACAGAAAAACAAGCAAAACTCCGGTATAAATAAGCACTCCGGCTAAAGGAATTGCAATCAGATTGGCGATAAGAAAATAACTCGGAAACTGATGAAAATAGTAAATGGATATTGGAGCCGTTGCCAATTGGGCAGCAATTGAAACACAGGTAAGATCCCAGACATAACCCAAAATCTTGTTTCCGGGGATATAAATCTGCCTTAAATGCGGCTGAAAAGTCACAATTCCGGCTACCGCAGCATAAGAAAGTTGAAACCCGAGATCGTACAACATACCCGGATTAATTACAAGCAGGATGAAAGCAGAAGCCGCCAGCGTATTGTAGGTATGCGACTGCCGCTTTATCGACTTGCCAATGGTGATCAGAGAAAACATCAGTGATGCCCTCATAACAGAAGGGGCAAGTCCGGTAACCATTGCAAAACTCCATATCACCAAAATTATCAATACCGGCCTTAGCCAGAGAGTTTTCTTTCGCTTTCGCAGGAAAAAAAACAGGTTATCGGCAAGCAGGAATATTACACCCACATGCAACCCTGATACACAGAGAATATGCACTACCCCTGCACCAGAGTATTCCTGTCGCTGAGTGGCATCGAGCATGTCATCATATCCAATCAAGAGGGCAGCAATTACGGCAAATTCACGTCCGGTAATTCCGTTTAACTGAAGGGTCTCCAGCAACCGGTTACGGGCTTTAAGTGCAAGGCCTTTCAAAAAATTGCCATTTTCCCGTCCGGTTATGGTAAAATTTCCTTTTCCAAGATAAACCTGATGAAACACATTTTTAATGGAAAGGTAACGGGCGTAGTCAAACTCGCCGGGGTTGGCAGGCGCTCTCACCAATTGAGGAATCTCAGCAAAGAGAATTTCTGAGCCATAATCCAGTTTTGATGTCAGTGAATCCTTTTGCGCATAAGCAATAATTTTGCCTTTGGCCGGATGGGTTTTCCCGTTCACTGAAACCCGGCTCACCTGAAGGGTAAACTTACAGGAGTTCTCCTTTTGGGCGGGTGGTTCAGTTAACCAGGCTTCATATATAATTTTGCTGTCAGCATCAAATTTTGAGAAATGCGTTCTATCATCCCGTTCATTGCCGGCCATTGAAAGCATAAATCCAAGCAACAGAAGAAGAATATTCAACATGAGGCCGAACAGCCACCCGTAACGGAAGGAAGGTAGCTCAGACAATATCACCAGGATGGCTATCAGGATAAAGCACCCCAGGATCAAAGGCCAAATCTGAAAACCTGAAACTGTCGGAAAAAGTCTGTACATGAGAATGCCGGCCATCAGTGGCAGCAGGAGTCTGACAAAAGGAAACCGGGTCCAGATTTTCATAAATAATAGGCTGGTTGCTTCGCTTTTGGGCAAAAGTAAAATAGCTATAAATATATGAATTTAACAGATAAAAGCAAGAAATTTATAAAATTAATTTTCCGGTGCTACAGGGTGATTTCCCGGAAACAGTGAAGCTTGCCGTTTTATACTACCAGCAGGCTTAATGCAATTAAAAACAGATTATTAAAATGCCAAGGGCATTGTATGTATATAAGTAGGGCCTGCTGAAAAATATCTATATACTTCGAAATAAAACTAATACATGGTGAAAAAGAGAATCAGGTGCATGGAAATAGGGTAATAACATCAAAAAACCGTGCATCTGGTATGTGAATTACACCACTTTTTATCATTCAGAGCCACAGAGTGGCGAAATGTTGGTAGTAAATTGCAGAATAAGAGGATTTTAAGGTGCAGAGCACCGTAACGTAAAAGAATGTCGTCTTTTTTGAGTTTTTCAGCAGTCCCTAAGTAGTGACCGGAGAAGTTTAAGAGATTCATCGCTTAGCCTGTCTGCCTGACGGCAAGCAGGCTAACAATAACAACTTCAAGTAAAGTTGATATACAATAAAAAGGAGATTTCTCATTCCGCTGCGCTGCATTCGAAATGACACGGCTATGGTGATGAAAATGGGAGGAAGAAGGGTTGGGCGCAGAGCGCCCAACCCTTCTTCCTCCTCTATATCTAACAAGTCATGTCATTTCGACTGAAAAACGCTGCGAAGCACGGTTTTGAGGGAGAAATCTCCCGCTCGCCGGCATCAATGGCTCCTTTAATCAACATATTAGTATTTACGATTTTATTCAGAACCTGCCTGATCACCGTGAGACAGGCAGGCGCAACGAAGTGAAGTGATGAATCTCTTTTAATCGGTCACTATAGTAGGTGTATATATTTCTGTTGCTATTTGCAGTACTTTTCCAACATACTTTCAGCATTCTTATGTCCCAGTTCAAGTGCTTTCCGCCAGTCTGAACAGGCCTCGGCTGACTTGCCTGCTCGCTGCAAAGTAAAAGCCCGGTTATAAAAAGCTTCCGCATTATTGGCCTTCTTTGAGATCGCTATTGTGTAATCCTCAGCCGCATCGTTGAATCGCTCGAGCATAAAACGGCAATTCCCGCGATTTACATAAGCCTGGGCATATTCCGGGTTGATGTTGATCGACCTCGTAAACATATCATCTGCTTCATTAAATTTATTCAAAGCTGCCAGAGAAGTCCCCTTGTTGTAATAAACCAGTGCATTGTTTGATTGCTTTGATATTGCTTTATCATAAACAGCAATAGCCTCCAGGTGTTTGCCCGATTTGGCCAGTGCAACACCTTTGTAGTTGAGGGCATCCATATAATTGGGCGCCAGTTTAATAGTGGTTTCAAAGTCGGCAAGGGCTTCATTGTATTGTTGCTGATCCAGATACATCTGAGCGCGATAATAGTAATATGGTGCTTGCAATGGCCTGATTTGAATTGCTTTTGTAAAATCTTCTTCTGCACCTTTATAATCCTTTAAATCCCATTTCGCTTTTCCACGATAGAAATAGGCATCCGGATTTAGTTGGAAGACTCCGATAGACTTAGTAAACTGTTCAATAGCCCCCTTCATATCACCCTTTGATGCCAGTTTAACCCCAAGACGCCTCTCTTCAGAACCCTTTCCGCGGAACTTAATCTGTTCAAACATGCCGGCCTTCTTTTTGTCGTTTGCTGTTCCACCATCTTCAACCAGCGGTATCTGATCGTAATCATCCTTTGCGGAAACTTCAGGAATTATTGCCGGATCAGCCGATAGAACATTAGCGGGTGGAACAATTGTTTCAACCGTTTTGGTTGAGTCGGATTTCACCATAGGATTGCTTTTCTGTCCACTCGAGCATGAATATAAGGCTAAAATAAGCGTCAAAGCAAAAAGAAGGTTTTTACCAGTGTTGAGATATCTCATTTTTTTTCAAATTGGATTCAAAATTAATGCAAAAAATTGTTTGGCTTTCGCTGAAGACCCTTCAGAACTTATTGCTTTTTGTTCATAAAACTGATGATCACCGATGCAGCCTTTGCCGAAGCGCCTGAGCCTCCCAGTTTTTGGCGCAATTCACTGTAGTTGTGAATCATAATCCGCCGATAGTCTTTATCATTGAGCAAATGATTCAATTCTTCTTTGAGGTTATTACGGTTTAGCTCTTTCTGAATCAGTTCCTTCACAACCAACCTGTCCATAATAAGGTTTACCAGTGAAATAAATTTAATCTTAACTACCTGCCGGGCAATAAGGTATGAAACTGCGCCCCCTTTATAGCAAACAACCTCTGGGGTGCCGATCAGTGCAGTTTCAAGCGTGGCAGTGCCCGAGGTAACCAGCGCTGCTGAAGCCTGCCTCAACAGATCATAAGTGCGGCCCATCACCACCGGAATTTCGGAACCGTGCATTAGTTTTTTGTAAAAATCTTCACCCAGAGAGGAAACTCCGGCAACTGCAAAGTTAATTTCAGGAAAATCCTTAACCACCGATAACATAAGCGGAAGTACCGTTTTAATTTCCTGCCGCCGGCTACCCGGCAGCAAAGCAACCAAACGTCTGCCAAAGAGAGGCAAAGCAGGGCCGGTTGAATCTTCAGCCAGCGCATCCAACAAAGGATGACCGACAAAATCTACTTTGATACCATACCGGGCATAAAAATCTTTTTCAAAAGGTAGAATAACAATCATTTTATCCACTACTTTTTTGATGGATTTAACCCTTGACTGTTTCCATGCCCAAATTTGTGGAGAAATGTAATAAATTACCGGGATCTTTTGTTCATGAAGAAACCGGGCAACCCGGAGGTTAAAACCAGGGTAGTCAATCAAAATAACTGCATCGGGCCTGAATTCAAGGATATCGCGCTTGCAGAAAGCCAGATTACCAAGAATTTTTCTCAGGTTCAAGGCTACTTCAAGAAATCCCATAAAAGCCAGTTCACGGTAATGCTTTACCAAAGCAACGCCTTGTTGCTGCATCATGTCGCCCCCCCAGCAGCGAAATTCAGCACTGAGATCAATCTTCTGAATCTCACGAATCAGGTTCGAACCATGCAGATCGCCCGAGGCTTCACCGGCTATCACATAATACTTCATAAATTCAGAAAAAAGATGCTGAAGGGCTTATTATCTAAAAAAATAAAATACAGGATGATCAGTAAAAAAACAATTGTCACTGAACCCATTCCGGCTTTTTCAAATTTCAGGTTGCGCAAGTAATAACGTACCATGATAATCGATGGGATAAAGGCCAGTAACAGCAGTTTGTTCTGGGGAATAAAATCAGAAAAAAGCCGATATACCCAGGGACCGGTCAGAATTACCAGAAAGGCAGTGATCAGGCTTAAAATCAGGGCAGTAAATGCGCCGATAAAGAAATTATCATGTTTCCACATCACAAGCTCAAAGTCTAAAGTAAAAAGCTCAAAGTCTAAAGTAAAAAGCTCAAAGTCTAAAGTAAAAAGCTCAAAGTCTAAAGTAAAAAGTAAGAATTAAGATTCAGAAGCCAGCCCTTCGACAAGATCAGTGACCGAGGTCGGCCCTTCGACTTCGCTCAGGGACCGAGCTCGGAAGTCAGAAGTCGGAGGTCAGAAGTAAGAAGTACTAATTCATTCTTCATTCGTAATTCGTCATTCTTCATTCGTCCTCACCTCATCCCTGCCTGCTCTGCGTTTCGGCAGGCAGGCGCCTTCGGCACCTTCTCCGAAAGGAGAAGGATCTCACCCGGATAAGCTTTCTCTTAAATCCAAAACCGTAAATCTAAAAACGTAAATTCCGTCATTCTTCATTCGTCATTCGTCATTCGTCATTCGTCATTCGTCATTCGTAAATCGTCAATCATAATTCGTAAATCGTAAACTCTCCCGGAATTAAAAATAAAACTTAAACAGGCTCCTGATCCAAAGTACCAGTTTCCCAATCCCTCAGCAAAGGTATGGTTTTATGCGATGTGAGGTCAAAATGCACCGGAACTACAGAAACATAATTATTCCGGATTGCCCATTCGTCGGTGTCTTCACCATCTTCACCATCTTCGCGGCTGCGGAAAACGCCTGTCAACCAGAAATATTCGCGCTCATGCGGATCTTTCCGGTGATCAAATTTTTCATCCCAATAAGCCATTGCCTGTCTCACGATCTTTATTCCTTTGATCGGGGAGCCATTGGCTGCGGGTATATTCACGTTTAGGCAGGTATAGGCTGGCAGGCCCGTTTTTATAACATTCCTGGCTATATCGAGGATATATGGCCCGCATTTGCTGAAATCGGCCGCATGGGAATAGTCGTTGAGCGAGAAACCAATAGAAGGTATATTTTCAATAGCCCCTTCTAAAACTGCGGCCATCGTTCCTGAATAAATCACATTAACGGATGAATTGGATCCATGATTTATCCCCGAAACAATCAGGTCGGGATGGCGGCCCAAAATGGCTTTCTGGCCAAGTTTGATGCAATCTGCCGGGGTTCCGTTACTGGAATACTCGGTATAACCCTGCTCTTCGGCGATTTTATGCACTCTGAGGGGCGAACTAATGGTCACAGCATGGCCCATGCCCGACATAGGTTTGTCAGGCGCGACAACCAGCACATCGCCAAGCTGTCGCATCAGCCCGATAAGCGTGCGTATTCCGGGGGCGTTGATACCATCGTCGTTGGTAATCAGAATCAGTGGTTTAGTCATTACTTATTTTCTTATTGATTAAAGAATGGGACAGGGGACGGGGGGCGAAGGACGGGGGACGGGGGACGGGGGACGTGAGGCAAGGGACGAAACATATCGGGAAATCAACCTTTTTCATATCACCTGCAAATATAACTCACTCAATAAACCTCGTCATATCTCAAAGGTTCACTTTTCTGACACTAAATGTTTCTGGTCAACACTGGTGATGCCAGCCGACACGATAAACTTCATAACCTCGGCAGGATTGGCTTTAAGCGGGGTGATATTTTCAACCGGGACAATAAACAGATTGCCTGAAAAATTGTAGGAATGAGGCAGGTAAACCGCAACTTTGCCACTCATAATGCCGAGGTTTGTCAGATCCTTTTGCGTTACAAAGCCCATCTTCTCGAGGTTGGCATCGTTGCTGACTTTTACAAGTACTGGTTCCGTAAACCGGCGCTCTTTCCCCACAAATGCCGACATAAAATCCTTTATGGAAGTGTATATAATCTTCACCAGAGGGGCCTGGCTGATCAATTTATCTAAATACGATAACAGCGGCCTGAAAACAATAGACGATCCCAGAAAACCAATCATGGTAATGAAAACCAGAATAACAAGCAGGCCCAAACCGGGAATCCTGAATCCGAAAATACTCAATATAACATCCTTCAGAATGCCATCGACAACCGTAAATGAAACATAGAGAATATATATGGTCAGTGCCAGTGGTGCAGTAAAAATCAATCCCTGAAGGAACCATGCAAGCAACTTCCTGGATATCTTTTTTTTATCTTCCATGTTTAATTATTTGTTTTCCAATTACTTATAATTAATCAACTTTACCTCATCTTTTTTGCAAAGGTAGTCAATGAACAGGCTCAAATACCAAAACCGAAAACCTGAGAACCTTTAATCAAAAACTCCCTGATTCACAGGGAGTTTTTGCTATGGATTAAGTAAAATGGAAATTTTATCCGGTTATCAAACCAAAAATCAGATTGCTTATCTTCACGGTGTTACTGAACTTACATACGTTGCCACATTGTTATCCACAATACTCATATCGGACGTATCGATCGTTCCATCTCCGTTCACATCGGTAATAAGATAGCCTCCGGCATAGTTTGCGGCATCATTATCCACCGGGGTCATATCGCTGGTATCCACCGAGCCATCCTGGGTTACATCACCACCATAAATTATGTAAACCCCTCCCGATTCCTTCAGATTTGAGCCATAAGCCTGGGAATAACCGGTGCTGAAGTTGTAAGCAACTGTAGATCCTGCAAAAGATACCGGATTGGCGCTCCATGTTTCAATGCTGTTGCGGTGATTTACAACCACATAGTAGCTTCCATTCAGAGCAGCGGGTATTGTTACCGGGGCCGAACCATCGGTATTCAGATTAACGGTGTATGGTCCACCTGCCATGGAGTAGGGAGCAGTGGCTTGGTGCAGTTCCACTGTAATCTGGTCCGCTACGTTACCTGAAAACTGATCCCCGGCTGAATTTTGCGACTTATTCATCGTAGCACCATTATACAGGCCTTCCAAAAACAGGGTGAGGTTGAGCGTATGATCTGCCGGCAGGTTATTCGTGTTAAGGTAGTTTTGAAGGTAAGTACTCAGATTAAGGGTATGCATCTTTTGCGAGACATTAAACGGGAACTGATTAAAAGCTTCATTCGAAATATAGTACTTCAACCCATTGTTCGTGGCGATGCCTTCTACCTGGTGAAACGGCAGGGAAAGATTGATTTTTCGCTTGTTTCCACTGAAAAAATTAGTCCCGTTAAAGTCATAAAGCAGGTAAACAAAAGGCTGCAGGGTGCTGGTATAGCCACTCAAAACAACCAGA
>JBBQBC010000155.1:0-9099 GCA_038317155.1 Bacteroidales bacterium | reverse complement strand
AACCGTTGTGGCTAATGATCCTGACAACGCACAATCACTCTCTTTCAGCATCGTTGGCGGAAACACAAACAATGCTTTTGCAATTTCGCCTGCTTCCGGTCTGCTTACTGTTGCCGGCAATATCTGCTATGAAGGCTGCGGCCAATATAGCCTTACCGTGAGAACATCCGACAATGCCACCCCTGCCCTTTCAGGTGAGGAAGTAGTTGTTATCAACCTAACCGATATCAATGAAAGTCCGGTAACAACCACCCAGGAATTTGCTGTTGCCAGTTATTCACAAAACGGAACCTTTGTTGGCACTGTTACCGCTTCTGATCCGGATTTTAATCAAACTTTAAGTTATTCAATCACCGCAGGTAACACCGGCAATGCATTTGCAATTGATGCTGCCAATGGAACCATCTCGGTTTCCAACAGCACGCCTGTAAATTACCTGATTAACCAGGTTTTCGACCTTACTGTCAGTGTGCAGGATAACGGAAGCCCGGTACTTACTTCCGCCGCGGCTGTTACTATCCTGGTTACACCCACCAATACCCCACCGGTTATTTCAAACCAGTCATTTTCGGTTAACGAAAATATGCCACAAGGTGTTATTGTAGGTCAGGTATTAGCAAACGATCCTGATCCGGGACAAACACTGTCTTATAGCATAACATCAGGAAATACCAGTGACGCATTCCAGATTGGAGCAAATGGTGTTCTAAGCATTGCCAATCTAAACGCCCTGGATTTTGAAGTTAACCCGGTCTTTTATTTAATTGTTGAGGTAATTGATAACGGACAACCTCAGCTTACATCATCGGCAATGGTTACGGTTATGCTTTTGGATGTGAATGAATCACCTGTTATTACCGGTAACGCTATTTTTTCAGTAAATGAGCATGTAGCTCCGGGTACTATTGTTGGAACTGTATCAGCGATTGATCCTGATGCAAACCAGGCACTTATCTACACCATCATCTCAGGCAATACCAATAATGCATTTTTAATCTCAGCATCAAACGGCCAGATTCAGGTGAATGGTAACATCTGTTTTGAGAATTGCAGCCAATATAGACTTTTGGTCAGGGTTAGTGACAATGGCACGCCTTCGATGTGGGCTGAGGAAACAATTACGATACAACTGCTTGATGTGAATGAAAGCCCCATCACCTATAATCAGCAATTTTCAACTGAAGCATTTGCAGCTGATGGAACCAGAATAGGAATTGTAGAAGCTTCTGATCCAGACTTCAATCAGATGTTGACTTTCTCAATCCAGTCTGGTAACACCAATGATGCCTTTACCATCGATTCTGAAACCGGCGAACTTATTGTTGCAAACAGCAATGCCCTTAATCCATCTGAGAATCCGGTGTTTTCACTCAATATCGTTGTCAATGACAGTGGCAGTCCTGTAATGGCATCTTCAGCTATTATAACTATCAGCCTGAGCAATCAAAACTATGCACCGTTGATGGTTCCGCAAGAATTTACGATTGATGAAAATCTTCCTGTGGGTAACATAATCGGTATAATATTGGCCAGCGATCCTAATCCACAGCAAACCCTTTCTTATAGCCTGATATCAGGGAATATTGATAATGCATTCTCAGTTTCCCCAAATGGAGAATTAATCGTAAACAACGCACTGGCTATCAACCACGAGACGAATCCGTTAATTACTGTCCTGGTGTTGGTTTCTGACAATGGAACCCCGGTCTTATGGGCGCAGGCACCGATAACAGTTACAATCGCCGATGTAAACGATCCTCCGGTTATACTTCCACAGAATTACTCTGTAAAAGAAAATACGCCAAACAGACGATATGTCTGTAAAGTAATCGCTACAGATCAGGATCCAGGTGACACCTTCAGATTCGAAATCAAAAATGGCAATTTTGACAATGCTTTTAATATTCATGCAACAACCGGAAGGATCTTTGTAAAAAACTCTGCTGCACTCAATTATGAATTGAATCCTGAATTCAGACTTACTGTCAGAGCAATAGACAATCACGGAGCCTATACCGACCAGTCAATCACGATTGATATTCTCGATATTAATGAAGCACCAGTTGTTCAAAGTCAAACATTTACGATTAGCCAACATATTCCCAATGGAACTATTGTAGGGGAAGTAGCTGCATCAGATCCTGACAATGGACAAATTCTCAAATATGCGATAACACAGGGAAATACCAATGGCATATTCGCAATAGGCCTCTATACCGGCGTATTAACTATAGCCAATTCTACTGCTTTAAAGAATTCGTCCATCAATTCATTTGTACTGACTGTTAAAGTGCGGGATAATGGCTCACCGGCACTTTCGTCGAATGGTTACGAAACAATCACCATTAACCGAAATAAGGAAACGGGCGAATTGATTGCTGAATCATCTCCTGAAAGGTTGAATCTCAAACTCAGGGTTTATCCGAATCCATCATCAGATGGGATGTTTAACATCGAACTGGAAGAAGAGACTCAGGAAGAAACAACCCTGATAATAACCGATCTAACGGGAAAGAAAGTTCGTGAAGCAGTGTTTTCAGAAATGATGAATTACAAAATTGATCTTAGCAGCCTGCCAACCGGAGTTTATCTGATGCATGCTCAAAACGGGCAGAAACATACAGTGAATAAGCTTATCAGGCAATAAAAATAAACCAGCGTGTTTTACACGGTAAAAAGGGGGGTTGACACGGGGTCCCCCCCTTTTTTAATATAACGGAATTAGTATTGTCTGTAAATCTCTTCTATCCCCTGCCTGAGCTCCATATTACTTATCCAACCCAGTGTTTGCAGTTTCGATACATCCAGAAGTTTTCTGGCCGTACCATCCGGCTTGGTCTTATCAAAAACAATTTCTCCTTCGAATCCAACAATTTGTTTGATCAGATATGCCAGATCTTTTATGGTTATTTCCTTTCCGGTACCAATATTAATATGGCAATTGCGGATTTCTTTTCCATCAGGAGTATTAAAACCATTTACAATATCCTTGAAATCACGATTTTCCATCAGAAAAATACAGGCATCGGCCATATCATCGCTCCAGAGAAATTCCCGAAATGGGCTACCTGTACCCCAAAGTTCAAGCCGGACAGATTGATTCCCGGATTGTTCCGTTGAAGTAATCCCATGCTTATTCAAATAAGCAAGTATTTCATAATCAGACGAATTGTTGTCAATTCCATTCGCCCCGTATCGGCCAATATCTTTCCTTATAGCTTCCATATTACCGTTCTCAAGACATTTACTCAGGTGCATCTTGCGAACCAGAGCAGGCAATACGTGGGAATTTTCAAGGTGATAATTATCGTTATAACCATAAAGGTTTGTAGGCATAACCGAAATAAAATTGGTGCCATACTGCAGATTGTATGATTCGCACATCTTCATGCCGGCGATTTTAGCGACAGCATAAGGCTCATTCGTATATTCAAGTTCACTGCTCAGAAGATATTCCTCATGCATCGGCTGTGGCGAGTTTTTGGGATACACACAACTACTGCCAAGAAAAAGCAATTTCTTAACATTCGCGAGATACGAATTATGAATTACGTTATTCTGTATCTGAAGGTTTTCATAAATAAACTGAGCCCGGTAGGTATTGTTGGCCATAATGCCTCCTACTTTAGCGGCAGCCAATATAACATACTCCGGTTTTACTTCAGCAAAGAAATCCGCAACAGCTTGTTGATTTATAAGGTCCAATTCGCTGTGAGAGCGGGTTATAATGTTAACATAACCCCTATTCAGAAGATTTCTGAGTATTGCGCTTCCTACCAATCCACGATGACCGGCAACGAATATCCTGCTATTTTTATTCATCGAGATACTTATTTTAAAATATGTTTTTAATCCCCAAACCCTGGAATTAATATACAACTAACAAATTTTCATTTACTTGAAAATAATGCAAATACGCAAACGGATTGCCTGATTCCTAAAGTTTTACATCTTTCTGATTTTGCCAGCCTGTTGGTTTAAGCTATCAGGCATATGGGAGTTAGCCCTAATATTTTAACCGGGTTATTCGAAATAATTAAATATTCTGTAGCCACCGTCTTTCAGATACCTGTCCTTTTTCATCAGATGAATGTCGCTTTCCATCATATCTTTCACAAGACCCTGCAAATCATATTCAGGCATCCAGCCCAAAACCTTGTTCGATTTAGATGGATCACCTATCAGAAGTTCAACTTCGGTAGGCCTGAAATAGGCAGGGTCAATCGCCAAAACTTCTTTACCAACCGGCACCTTATATTCAGGGTTGTTACACGACTTAATATACGCCTTTTCATTTACGCCTTCTCCCTGAAAATCCAGTTCGATACCCACTTCGTTAAATGACATTCTCACAAAATCCCTGACCTGGGTTGTCACACCTGTAGCAATCACGAAATCGTCAGGTTTATCCTGTTGAAGAATAAGGTACATTGCTCTGACATAATCCTTTGCATGACCCCAGTCGCGTTTGGCCGAAAGGTTGCCCAAAAACAGTTTATCCTGCATACCTAAAGCGATGCGGGCAACAGCCATGGTTATTTTTCGGGTAACAAAAGTTTCACCTCTTATGGGTGATTCATGATTAAATAAAATCCCATTGGACGCAAATATACCATAGGCTTCCCTGTAGTTAACCGTAATCCAGTATGCATAAAGCTTGGCCACTGCATAAGGACTCCTGGGATAAAATGGTGTTTTCTCAGACTGAGGAACTTCCTGAACCAAACCATAAAGTTCGCTGGTAGAAGCCTGGTAAATTCTTGTTTTCCCTGCCAGACCCAGCAAACGGATTGCCTCCAGCAATCTTAGTGTCCCAATGCCATCAGCATTTGCCGTGTATTCCGGTGAATCAAAACTCACCTTAACATGCGACATAGCAGCAAGATTATAAATCTCATCAGGCTGAGTTTCCTGTATGATCCTGATTAGATTCGAGGAATCGGTCATGTCGCCATAATGCAATACAAAGTTCCTGTTTTCGATGTGCGGATCCTGATAAAGATGGTCAATCCGATCGGTATTAAACAATGAACTCCGGCGCTTGAGGCCATGAACTTTATATCCTTCACGCAATAAAAATTCTGCAAGGTAGGCACCATCTTGTCCCGTAACCCCCGTTATTAATGCAACTTTGCCAGGCATATAACTAAGTTTATTTAAAAATTAATCACAAATTTACAAAAAAGAAAAGATCTGCCGCGGTTTTTTAGCCCGTTTCAGATTTTAAAGTTATAAAATAAACTCACATAATCCGTCTTTAACAAAATTGGCAGAAAGCATTACTTTTGCGGTGTTCCAAATAATTAAGAATACCGGATATGCATTACCGGACTTTTTACCTGATAGCAAACCTCTTCGGCGCCCTGGTCCTGCTGTTTATTATTGCACCTGTTTTCAGTATTGTACTGTCAACTGACTTTAAAGATGTTGCAGATGCATTTATGGATAAGGAAGTTACATCAAGTATTTGGCTTACAATATTTGCATCCATTACAGCAACCCTTGTTTTTGCTGCTTTGTCCTTACCTTTTGCCTGGTTGCTTGCCCGGAGGAAATTCCCCTTTAAACGACTAATATCAGGAATTATAGACCTTCCGATTGTGATCCCGCATACAGCAGCAGGCATTGCACTTCTGGGTGTTCTATCAAGGCAATCTGTTGCCGGAAAAATTGGCACCTCTTTCGGCCTTGATTTTGTCGGAAACCCAATAGGAATCATAATTGCAATGGCTTTTGTCAGTCTTCCGTTTTTTATCAATTCTGCCCGCGACGGTTTTTCCGCTGTTCCCGAAAGACTCGAAAAAGCAGCCCTTAATCTTGGAGCAAGTCCGGCCAGGGTTTTTCTGACAATTTCTGTTCCGCTGGCGATGCGACAGATTGTGTCAGGCTCTGTGATGATGTTTGCACGTGGCATGAGTGAATTTGGCGCAGTGGTTATTATTGCCTACCATCCCATGGTCGCCCCGGTACTTATTTACGAAAGATTCAACTCATTCGGGCTTCAATACGCCCGACCGGTAGCCGTTATCCTCATCGCATTGTCGGTTGTATTCTTCCTCTTAATGCGGTTGCTTTCCAAAGATCCTGAAAATGCTAGAAATTAGAGAACTGAATAAAGTTTTGGGGCGCTTCAGAATCAGTGATGTAAACCTGACAGTATCCGGAGATGATTACTTCATTCTGCTGGGAGCATCGGGTGCCGGAAAATCAGTGTTACTTGAAATTATAGCCGGTCTGGTAAAGCCAGACAGCGGCAGGATTATACTTAACGGTGCAGATATTACCAACACGCCGGTAGAAAAAAGAAAAACCGGCCTTATTTTCCAATCTCCGGCTATCTTCCCTCATCTCACAGTTGGACAGAATATTGCCTTTCCGCTAAAAAACCGTAAGAATGAGGTCTCACTGAAGCGGGTTCACAAGCTTGCAGAACAGATGAATATACTGCATCTGTTGAACCAGAAACCGGCCATTCTTTCGGGTGGTGAATTGCAACGGATCGCGCTTGCCAGAACACTTGCTTCAGACCCCGTTATGCTTTTGCTCGATGAACCATTATCTGCAGTAGACACTCCAATGAAGTCGGGTCTTCGCGGCCTCCTTAGAGAACTGAACAAACAGGGTTTGCCCGTGCTCCATGTAACTCACGATTTTGAGGAAGCGGTCGCACTGGCAACCACCATGGCTGTGATTGAAAATGGCCGGATTGTGCAAACCGGCAGCCCGAATGACATTCTCTCAAGTCCCGGCTCCGGATTTGCAGCAGGTTTTTCCGGTGAACATAATTTTTTCAAGGCACAGATTTCAAAAAAGACTGCTTTGGTAAAAAGCACTTTAGATACGGAGAAATCTTTTGGAATAAAACTGAATGATGACTATGAAGACGGTCCGGCTAACATTCTCATAAAAAGTAAATATGTAATTATTTCACTGGACGAGCCGCAAATGAGCACAGTTAATAACGTGAAGGGAATCATAAGTAGTATTAACCCTTCACGTGACGGTCTGGAGGTTTGCATCAGAGGAGATATCGATGTCTATTCAAGGATAACGCATGAATCGCTGGAAAAAATGAACCTCAGAACAGGCCTTGAGGTGTGGGCATGCTTTAAAGCATCCTCCGTTGATGTTATTCGTTAACAACTTTATCTTTTATTAAGTCAATTCACTTAAAATAAGGTACGCAATCAAAAACACCCAGACAATCAGTTCAATGTCAATTCTACCGTATGTCCCAAACCTGATTATTATTGGTGGGTCATCGCGAAATGTTGGGAAAACAACGCTTGCAATAAAACTGATAGAGAAGTATGCACCATTTGTAAGCATCATTGGCCTGAAAGTAACCAGTATCCGGCCCGGTGAAGAAGCTCAGCATGGAGGGCATCAAAAGCTTGATTTGCTAAATTTCAGCATAATTGAAGAAACAATAACCAATAGCAGCAAAGACACTGCAAGAATGCTAACTGCAGGTGCTGATAAGGTTTATTATATACAAACTCCTGACAGCAAAATCAAAGAGGCAGTTGACATATTCCTGGCAACCAAAAACACGGGTTGCCCGATTGTTTGCGAATCGCGAAACCTTCGGAGTGCTGTAATACCTGGATTATTTGTTTTATTGAAGCACTTCGATACAGCCCTGATTAAACCAGGCTTTGACGTATATGAAAAATTGGCAGATATCACCTTGACCATAAATCCAAACATGAAGAATTCAGGTGAATTAGCCGAGAAGATAGTATGGGACGGCAGAAACTGGAAGTTAAACAGCTGATTTCAGCCATTCACCATCTTGCTATAAATTTAGTAATAAACCACTTCAATTCCAGGATTAGCCTGCTTGAATTTATCAATATTCTTTTGCGAAACCCGCGTATTATATATCCGCAGTAGTTTCAACGAAGGCATTACCTGAATGGCTTTCAGGTTGCTGATGCGGGTGTTGTAGCAATCAAGCTGTTCAAGTTTGCTACAGCCTGAAAGTGCATTTAACCGGGTAACCTGCGTGCCGGAAATGTCAAGCAACTTCAGGGTTGCAAATCCTTCTAAAACATCGATGTTATTTATCTGCGTATTCGACAGGTAAAGGGCTGACATTTTCCGGTTACCGGCTAAAGGGGCCAGATCAGTCACTGGCGTATCAGAACAGTTAAATTCAAGTAAACGGGAATTGGATAACAAAGGCGAAAGATCAGCAACAGGAATCCGTGAAATATTAAGCTTTTCGAGTCGGGCAAGCCGCCGCAACGGGTTTAAATCACTGATGCTGCGGCTGTCATTTAAATCGAGTGCTCTGAGCGCAGCTACCCGGTGAAGTTGCTCAGGTGTAGGCACACTGCCGACCGGCTCAAGGGCATTGAAAACTGTTTTCCATGAATCAGAAAGCCCATTCCACCAATCCTTGAGAGTTGCTGTCTGATAAATAACCAATACATTCGGAATACTATCCCATAGCTGACTGATGGATGTTGAAATAACCGGCACACCCTCAGCATATAAAAATTCGAGCCTACCAAGCCGAAGCACAGGAGAAATATTCGTTAACGTACAGTTATTAATATTCAGACTGCGCATATTCCGCAAACCGGCGACTGCAGCTAAATCGGTAATTTTAGTCATGGAAATATCCAGCGATTCAAGGCTCTTAAGGGATGAAACCGGCGATAAATCTGATATTGAACAGGAACTCAAATCCAGAATGCGGAGGTTGATCATATCCCTGACAGCCATAATTTCAGTAATACCGGTTTTTGAAGCATTCAGTTCCTCAATTGCAGCTATTTTTCTCAAAGGGTTCACATCGGTTATCATGGCCTTGCCAGAAATATCTATTTTCGTAACATTGGTCAATTCATGAAGTTGCTCACGTGTTGGCTCAGTATCGAGGGTTAACAAAGATTTGAAGATTGATTTCCAATCATTGTTAAGTGTCTGCCACCAGGCTGTAAGTTCCTCCGATTCATATATCACTTTTACCCCGGGCCGTGCCTGTAGAAAGGCCAGCGCCTCTTCCTGTTTAACCAATGATTTATCACAATAAATGGCTTTAAGTTCAGGCAGGTTTTTTAAAGGCCCTAGATCACTTACTGGGGTATT
>JBBQBC010000154.1:0-9188 GCA_038317155.1 Bacteroidales bacterium | reverse complement strand
TCTGGAGGTGCGCGATACGAAACGTGGAGTCGAAGAGCTTACCAGCGATATACCAAATGTGAGTATTGAAGCCACAAAAGATCTGGATGAAAACGGATTGATTCGTATTGGTGCTGAAGTCAATGAAGGTGATATTCTTATTGGAAAAATTACGCCTAAAGGTGAAAGTGATCCAACACCCGAAGAAAAACTTCTCAGGGCCATTTTCGGTGATAAAGCCGGTGATGTGAAGGATGCTTCGCTGAAAGCACCGCCTTCGATGAAAGGAGTGGTTGTTGACAAAAAGCTCTTCTCGCGCATGATCAAAGACCGCAAGGTTAAAGCTAAAGAGAAGGATATGGTTAAGGTTCTCGATGATGAATTTAACAGAAATTCCCAGGAACTTAAAACCAAACTTGTTGACAAACTTACAATTCTGGTATCAGGTAAGACATCACAAGGCGTTTACAATAACTTTAAAGAGGAAATTGTTCCCAAAAAAGTTAAGTTTACCCAGAAAATGCTCATGGGGATTGATTATCTGAATGTTATGCCAGGTAAATGGACGACAGACAAAGATGTTAACGACCTGGTAAAATCGTTGATCAACAACTACATCATTAAATACAAGGAAATTCTGGGTATATACAACCGTAAAAAGTTCGTTGCTACAGTAGGCGATGACCTTCCAAATGGTATTGTGCAGATGGCAAAGGTTTATGTTGCCAAAAAGCGCAAACTGAAAGTTGGTGATAAAATGGCAGGTCGACATGGTAACAAGGGCATTGTTGCAAGAATTGTCCGGGAGGAAGATATGCCATTTCTGGCTGACGGAACTCCGGTTGATATCGTACTCAATCCTTTGGGTGTACCTTCGCGTATGAACCTTGGGCAGATATATGAAACTGTTCTGGCATGGGCTGGTAAAAAGCTGGGATTGCACTTCTCAACGCCTATCTTCGATGGTGCTCCGAATGAGAAAATAAATGAATATCTTGTAAAAGCAGGATTACCCGAAAACGGACGTACTTATCTTCATGACGGTGGTACCGGAGAGCGGTTTGATCAGCCTGCCACAGTGGGATATATTTACATGCTGAAACTTCATCACATGGTGGATGATAAAATGCATGCCCGTTCAATCGGACCTTATTCGCTCATTACGCAGCAACCGCTTGGTGGAAAAGCTCAGTTCGGAGGTCAGCGTTTCGGTGAAATGGAAGTCTGGGCACTCGAAGCATTTGGTGCATCACACATCCTTCAGGAGGTACTCACAGTGAAATCAGACGATGTGATGGGCCGGGCCAAAGCGTATGAAGCCATTGTTAAAGGCGATAATATGCCAATCCCCGGTATTCCTGAATCATTCAACGTTCTGGTTCATGAACTGAGAGGCCTTGGTCTGAACATTTCATTCGATTAAAATAAAGGGAACCCTACCTGCCGGTCTAAACATTTTGTGTTTGACCGGTTGGTAGGTTTCAACCTGTATTTCAGAGTCTTCATTAAATCTTTATTCAACAAAATATGGCTTTCAGAAAAGACAGCACAATTTCAAGCAATTTTTCAAGTATTACCATCAGTCTTGCATCACCCGAGGCCATTCTCGAGCGTTCAAGCGGTGAAGTACTGAAGCCCGAAACAATCAATTACCGCACCTACAAGCCAGAAAGGGACGGATTGTTTTGTGAGCGTATCTTCGGCCCGGTAAAAGATTGGGAATGTCATTGCGGAAAATATAAAAGAATCAGGTATAAGGGAATCGTTTGTGACCGATGCGGTGTTGAGGTTACAGAGAAAAAGGTTCGGCGCGAAAGAATGGGGCACATACAACTTGTCGTTCCCGTTGCCCATATCTGGTTTTTCAGGTCATTACCAAATAAAATCGGAGCACTGCTTAACCTTAATACAAAAAGGCTTGACTCAATCATTTACTACGAGCGATATGCTGTAGTTCAGGCTGGTATTATGGACGGTGTGATGCTGAAAGAGGACGTTAAGATTGAGAAACTGGCTTTGCTAACCGAAGAACAATATTTCGAAGTACTTGATGCACTTCCCAAAGACAATCAGTATCTTGATGATAGCGACCCGAACAAATTCGTGGCAAAGATGGGTGCTGAAGCCCTGTTTGATCTGCTAAAGGGACTTGACCTCGATCATGAATCGTTTGATTTGAGGCACAAAGCAAATACCGAAACATCACAGCAGCGTAAAGCTGATGCATTGAAACGCCTTCAGGTTTTCGAAGCTTTCCGCGATGCACAGACCCGGATCGAAAATCGCCCGGAATGGATGATCGTGAAAGTAGTTCCCGTTATTCCTCCCGAACTCCGACCTTTGGTACCGCTTGATGGAGGCCGTTTTGCAACCAGTGACCTCAACGATCTTTATCGCAGGGTAATTATCCGGAATAACCGATTGAAGAGACTTATTGAGATCAAAGCCCCTGATGTTATTATGCGCAACGAAAAGCGTATGCTTCAGGAAGCTGTTGACTCTTTGTTCGACAATTCGCGCAAGGCCAATTCTGTTAAAACCGAATCAAACAGGGCTCTTAAATCATTGAGCGACAGTTTGAAAGGTAAACAAGGCCGTTTCCGTCAAAACCTGCTTGGTAAACGTGTCGATTATTCAGGCCGTTCTGTCATTGTGGTTGGTCCGGAGCTCAAATTAAATGAATGCGGAATTCCCAAAGATATGGCTTCAGAGTTATTTAAGCCATTTATTATCCGCAAAATGCTCGAAAGGGGCATCGTGAAAACGGTAAAATCAGCAAAAAAGATTGTTGACAGAAAAGATCCGGTTGTATGGGATATTTTGGAAAATATTCTGAAGGGACACCCCGTTATGCTTAACCGTGCTCCAACCCTTCACAGATTGGGTATTCAGGCTTTTCAGCCAAAACTCATTGAAGGTAAAGCTATTCAATTGCACCCATTGGTATGTACGGCTTTTAATGCCGACTTCGACGGTGACCAGATGGCTGTTCATGTGCCTTTAGGTAATGCTGCTATTCTGGAAGCGCAGTTGCTCATGCTTGCATCGCATAACATTCTGAACCCTGCTAATGGCGCTCCTATCACGGTTCCTTCACAGGACATGGTGCTCGGTCTTTATTATATGACCAAAGGCCGCCTGTCGATCCCTGAAAATCCTGTTAAAGGTGAGGGTATGATATTTTATTCTCCTGAGGAAGTGATCATCGCTTACAATGAAAAGGTTGTTGATCTTCATGCCTATATTAAGGTGAAGATTACCAACCCCGATGATAAATCTGCTCCTGCGAAACTGATTGAAACAACTGTTGGGCGCATTCTCTTCAACCAGGTTGTTCCGGCCGAGTTTGGTTATATCAATCAGTTACTTACCAAAAAGGCCCTCAGGGACATTATTGGTGATGTGCTGAAGAAAACCGGCACTGCAAAAACTGCCCAATTCCTTGACGATATCAAAAACCTGGGTTATATGATGGCTTTCAGAGGAGGCTTGTCGTTTACACTCAGCGATGTTATTGTACCTGATGTCAAGGAAGAACTTGTTAGTTCGGCCAATGAAGAAGTTGATGAGGTGATGAGTAACTATAATATGGGTTTCATTACCAACAATGAAAGGTATAATCAGATCATTGATATCTGGACCCATACCAATTCCCGTCTGACTTATACGCTTATGGAGAACCTCTCCAAAGACCATCAGGGCTTCAATCCGGTATATATGATGCTTGATTCAGGTGCCCGTGGTTCGAAAGAGCAGATCCGCCAGCTTTCAGGAATGAGGGGTCTTATGGCCAAGCCTCAGAAATCTGGTGCTACCGGTGGTGAAATCATTGAAAACCCGATCCTTTCAAATTTTAAAGAAGGATTATCGGTGCTCGAGTACTTTATTTCGACGCACGGTGCCCGCAAGGGTCTTGCCGATACCGCGCTGAAGACTGCCGATGCCGGATATCTTACCCGTAGGTTGGTTGATGTGGCACAGGATGTGGTCATTACCCAGCCTGACTGTGGAACCCTGCGTGGACTGACTACCACGGCTCTCAAGAAAAATGAAGAAGTTGTGGAAACACTCTACGACCGCATACTTGGACGTGTTTCATTACATGATATCTATCATCCGCAAACCGGAGAGATTATTATCAGTGCCGGTGAAGAACTTACTGAAGGGGTTTCCCACATTATTGACGAATCACCCATTGAAGCCGTTGAAATCCGTTCGGTACTCACCTGCGAATCGAAAAAGGGAGTTTGTGCCAAGTGTTATGGAAGAAACCTTGCTTCGGGGAAAATGGTTCAGAAAGGTGAAGCTGTTGGTGTTATTGCAGCCCAGTCGATCGGGGAACCTGGTACCCAACTTACCCTTCGTACATTTCACGTTGGAGGTACTGCTTCAAACATATCTGTGTCTTCACGCATCGAAGCCAAATACGACGGGATACTCGAGATTGATGAGTTGAGGTATGTTGAATACGAGAATGCTGAAGGGAAGAAATACGATATTGTAATTGGACGTTCGGCCGAAATGCGTATTATTGATAAAAAGACCGGCATTGTGCTGGCTTCTGCTCAAATTCCTTATGGTGCAAATTTATATGCCCGACAGAATGATGAAATCAAGAAAGGTCAGATGATCAGTGATTGGGATCCATACAACGCAGTGATTTTGTCAGAAGTTCCAGGTAAGGTTATTTTCGATAATATTATTGAAGGGACAACCTACAGGGTTGAATCGGACGAACAGACTGGCTACCATGATAAAGTAATTATAGAATCGCGGCAAAAGGCTAAAAATCCAAGTATCAGGATTATCGGTAACGATAATTCAGACCTCAGGGTTTATGACATTCCTGTAGGCTCGCACATTATCGTGGAAGAAAGTAAGAAAATCAAAGCCGGAGAAATCCTGGTTAAGATCCCCCGCGCTATTGGCAAATCTGGTGACATCACTGGTGGTCTGCCGCGCGTAACCGAGCTCTTTGAGGCCCGTAACCCATCCGATCCTGCAATCGTTGCTGAAATCGACGGCGTTGTTTCGTTTGGTAAAAAGCTCAAACGTGGAAACCGCGAGGTAATCATTACTTCCAAAACCGGAGAGGAAAAGAGTTATCTGATTCCGACATCAAAACAGATTCTTGCCCAGGAAAATGACTACGTGAAGGCTGGTACACCACTTTCGGAAGGTGCCATGACCCCAAGCGATATTCTTGCTATCAAGGGCCCGATGAAAGTTCAGGAGTATATCGTGAACGAAATTCAGGAGGTTTACCGTCTGCAGGGTGTTAAAATCAACGATAAGCATTACGAAGTCATTGTGCGACAGATGATGCGCAAGGTTGATGTTGCTGATCCTGGCGATACCAAATTTCTGGAAGGCGAGTTGGTAAACAAGATTGACTTCCACGATGAAAATGACTGGATATTTGGTAAGAAAGTTGTGATCAACCCTGGCGATTCTGCCAACCTTAAACCTGGTCAGATTGTTACCGCCCGTAAACTCCGTGATGAGAATTCGTTGCTGAAACGCCGTGATAAGAAGCTGATTGAATCCCGTGATGCCCAGCCCGCAACTGCAAAGCAGGTGCTTCAGGGTATAACCAGGGCTTCACTGCAGACCAAGAGTTTTATCTCTGCCGCATCGTTCCAGGAAACTACCAAGGTGCTTACAGTTGCTGCTATCAATGCCAAGAATGACGATCTTCTCGGATTGAAGGAAAACGTAATTGTTGGTCACCTGATACCAGCCGGTACCGGTTTGCGCGAATACGATGACCTGATTGTCGGTTCACGCGACGAGTATGAAAAACTGATGGCTTCAAAGGCTGACGTTTTAGAAGACTAAAATAAATACGATGAGCGACTGGTAGTTTTTCTACCAGTTGCTCTTTTTTTTGATTTTTAACGAAAGCAAAATTCAAAACCAATGAACGATCCAAAGCAAAACCAGATAAATATTGAACTGAGTGACGAAATGGCTGAAGGAATTTATTCAAATCTGGCCATTATTACCCATTCGAATGCTGAGTTTATTATTGACTTTGTAAAAATGATGCCCGGAGTACCCAAAGCCAAGGTAAAATCAAGGATAATCCTGACACCTCAACATGCCAAACGATTGATGGGCGCCCTTCGTGAGAATATCGGCAAGTATGAAGCCATTCATGGAAATATCAAAGAAAGCGATACCAATACCCCATTTACCCTCGGTGCACCGACTGCACAGGCATAAATAAAAACATTGTATAAGGATTACCGGATTTCAGTTTCTCACTGGGATCCGGTAATTTGTTTTTTGAGTATCTGTTCAGGCCGGATTGGTGCTGCCAGATGCTGGATCAGGGGGTATTGAATATTGGAATTTATAAAAAAAGATAAACACATAGGCACATAGGACACAATAGAAAGTCACATAGGAAGATAAGCGGAGACAGTTGTAAGCAAATTTCAGGTATAGTCTCTTTCAGAATTGAAAAAATCAATAGTATACAAAACCGAACCCGTAAAATGCCGGAATATTGAAAATGAATAATTTCACTCTGATTTAACCCGTGTTGGTTTCAGTCAGACAGATGTTTTATTTAATGCCAGAGCCGATTCCAATTTCACCAGAACTGGTGTGTTCAAGAATAAGTGCTTCGTCAACAAATGGTCTGGCTTTGCTCCCGGCAAAGTACTTTTTCAGTGCTTCAAGGGCTGGCTGTGATAGTTTTGGGTTCCAGTGGCGGGCCGCTTTGACGAGGTTAACAGCATGTGTGTGGTCGATGTAATCAAGGTTCTGTAATGCTTTAATTGCATTTACGCGTGTTTCGAATTCAAAAGCCGGTGAAGCATAATCCAATAATTCTTTCAGCTTTGACTGGTCACCATGCTGAATAGCAATCTCAAGCCATGCAATCCTTATGTTGAGTCCCCTCCATCCGGTTTCAGATGCAGTTTTCTGCAGCCAGAAAGGAGCTTTGGCTGGCATAAATGTGCAGAGTTTTCGCAAACTTAGTTCCACATTAATGTAATCAGGATCCGACAATAGTAAAATCAACCGGCTGGTATCGGAAGCAATGAGGGGTGTGTAATTGATAACTGCGGCCCGTCGTATCAGTGCATCGGGATGCCTGAGGGCACCGTGAAAGAATGCCCTGACCGGTGTGCTGGTGTCTGATTTTAGTTGATTCAGCACTTCTGTGTAAATCAATTCATTCTCGGAAAGGCCGGCACAGTTTAACAAGGTTTCACGCTTACTTTCTGCCGGCAGATTTCGCATACTGATCAACGCTTCGTATCTGTCAATAGTAAGCGGGGCTTTAATTGCAGCTGCGGTAAGTTGTTCAGCACTCCGTTCAAATGTGAGTTTTTTCAGTAGTCGGTTGCCTGAATCAAATATCAGATATTCGACGGGTAGGCCACTGCTGTTAGCTAGCAGAAAAGTGGAATCCTTCCCGGATATGATTATTTTATGGTTTGAAGTACTGCCATTTGTATAACCAACAGCTATTTCTGCTGAAACCCTGAAAAGCCCGGAGGTCAAGTCTGAAGGTTGGATTTGCTTTACAGTGAGTGCAGTAGCCGATTGCTTTGCATTGTAATTATCCTTAAAACTTACTTCGAAATGCGGCTCCCCTCCGTGGAACAGCCACTGATCGAAAAACCAGTTGAGTGGCATTCCGGTTGCCTCATAAAGCGTTTTTATGAAATCATGCGAAGATGCTTCGCTGTATGGAAATTTCTGAAGATACCGGGTCATTCCTTTCCTGAAAAGTGAATCTCCCATCTCATCGCGCAACATACCAAGTACAAGTGACCCCTTTTGATACCAGCGGAAAGAGCCAGCTTGTGAATGAGCCAGCGGGAAATTATCTTTTTCGGCCTGGGATAAAGCTTTCTGTTGTTCTGAAAGCTTTTCCTTTTCGTAGTAGTCATCCCCGTAAATACTTTTTTCAAAAAGCTTCGCATAATAAGTGGCCATGCTTTCAGTGAGCCAGACATCCGAAGCCGGTTCATGTGCAATGTAGTTGCCAAACCATTGGTGGGTAAGTTCGTGAACATTCACATTTACATAATTCCGGCCCCACCAGCCTCGTTCATCAATTTGCATATAATCACCGAAAATGGTGGCTGTAGTGGTTTCCATTGCACCGTAGAGGTAATCAGCAACGGGCGCTTGCCGGTAAAGCTCCCAGGGGTATGGAACTCCGAGTTCTTTTTCAAGAAATCCGAACATTTCAAGGGAATATCTGTAGGTGGGTTCGAAGTGATCTTCCAGATCGGGATAATACCAGTACTCAAGCGGAATACCGGAGGAGGTCCGCATCTCTTTGTAACTATACTTTCCGATAACGAGTGCCGTAGAGAAGAAAGGATGAGGCCTGTTCATCCTGTAGTGCCAGGTTTGCGTTTTATCAGGATTATCCTTTATAATAACCCTGATACCATTGGAGTAAACCTGGTATTTGCTGCTGAAGGTAATGTATAAGTCCACGGTTATCCGGTCGTTCTGGAAGGGAATCCAGCCAAATGGCCTGTGTGCCCATATTTGCCTGCGCATTCTGCCGGTTGAATCGTCCCATCCTATAAAATATGGCTCATTTGGTCCAGTAGAATGATATTTGATTTCAAGCTGATTTTGGGTTTTTGGCCAGTTAGACGGTAGGTCTTTGATAATCAGATTATCACCTGAGCATGAGAAACCGGCATCCGTTCCATTAATTTGTATGTATTCGGGTCTGATACCCGGGGCATACAATACGATAGAATCAAAGTGGGGGAGCAGTGGGCTGAAGTCATAGATAGCCAGACCACTGACTGTGCCTGTTAAAGTATCGGGCATAATCTGTGCTTCAAGATGATGCAGCCTGATAACCTTGTTTTCATACGCTGATGCAGGATCGGCATAATACGAAACAATTCCAGGCTGAGCAATGGAAACAATGCCAAATAGCATAAAACTGACAAATGCCGGGATGGCCATAAACAGTTTTTTAAACTTAAGGGGGTATTTTAAAAAGGCAGACATAGGTCAAACATTTTCCTCTCCGTGAATAGTGTCCAGGAGTTATAGATATTATGATAATTCATTTATTTAATAAGTAGGATTGTCAATATAATCTGGGCCTGATTCCAGTAGTCCTAAGAAAGCTGATCCAAATAAGAAAAACAGGCCAGTCCATAGCACAATCGAAATAACTATCCAGATCAGAACTGCTTTGGCCCAGTTGGCTT
>JBBQBC010000153.1:0-9303 GCA_038317155.1 Bacteroidales bacterium | reverse complement strand
CTCTGCGCCCAACCCTTCTTCCTCCCATTTTCACCACCATATCTGTGTCATTTCGAATGCAGCGCAGCGGAATGAGAAATCTCTGGCTGAACAAATCTTCCTAAGGATTAACTGAGCGGAATTTGCAAATCCTGTATTGGCGCTGTTTATCGGAAACCTCAGGCGTACATTTTCGGCTAAAGCCAGGAATAGTGCATATAACGGAATTCTGCACCGGGCTAAAGCCCGGAGAGATTGAATTGATCGGGCAAATAAAAACCGGCTCAGCACAATTTGACTTTAGACGATATTAAAAAGAATCGCCTTAAATACCCCCGGCTTCAGCCGGGGGTTAATAAAAACGAACTACAATAGGGGCCTTAGCCCAAAAAACGGCGTTCCGGTCAAAACTAAATTTTAGTAATTTTGTTAGTCTTCAGAATCCTGTATCCAGTGAATGGCATTCTATTAAATACGCAAAATTAAAATCATAAAAATGACTGTTGAATCCAATAATCAATCTCTTCCATCTTTGTCAGGAAGAATTGTTGTTACAGAATCAGACTCCGGAACTGTATCCTTCAGTATTCCGCGGGAAGGATTCTCATTCAAAGGCCTTTTTACCATACTGGTAATAATTTTCTGGCTGCTGTTGATCATGATTTGGACCATCCTGCTGATACAATACAATTATTTTTGGGCTTTTATCTCGATTCCTTTCTGGTTGCTGGGAATTTATACCCTCCGGTTATCGCTTAGAGTGATTTTTTCGACACAGGAAGTATCGGTAAATGAGCAGGAACTGACAATCCTGAAAAAAGTCGGAGCAAAAACCTCTCACATTTCCTTTAAGCGGAGTGAGATCACTTCCATTGCGCAGGTTGAAGGCGCTTTTAAGTCGCTTTCTGGCATCACCCGTAATGGAATATTTCCGGCTGTTATCAGCAATGGAGCGGCTTTCGGATTCGGAGAGCGATGCACAAAAGCAGAAAAACATTATCTTCTGGAGAAAATTAAATCCATCATACGTATTTGAACACCGAAAAATGAAAAATCACATGATAACGATTGATCATGATATCGTTCTTGATATCCTGAATAAATACGACAACCGGGTAATATTTGAGAAAACGAATGTTGTTCCCGATGAGACTGAAATGCTTGAAGAACTAAAGAAGTGTATAAACATTGATAGTCTTGGCTCAAAATCGGTACTCGGACTCGACATCTATCAATACAGCTCTTACGGGGAGTTTGAGCAAATGCTGATCCCATTTCTTTTCAAAACAATGCTCTCTACCACCATTGATTTATGTCTGACAAATCACCCTTTTATTTTTCAGAAATATTCACGCGAAATCATTGAAAAAAGCTTTATCAGTACCGGCGATGGTGGCTTTTTGATTTTCGACACTCCCCTTCACTCGCTGCTTTTTGCGAGTAACTATGCTATTGTTCTGCGCATTTACAATGCTTTTCACTTCTTTCCCCGCTTAAGGAAAATTATCGGAGGTATAAGCACCCGGTATGCAATTACTTACGACAAGGTATATACGTACAACGATAACCATTATGGCCGTGCTATCATCAACAACGCCCGCATACTTTCGCGCGACAGCCTCAACCGCTGCCTGATTGATGAACATGTGCACCGTTGGTTTACGGTTAATATTGATGGTATTGAAAATCTTCAGGTGCTAAACATCGAAGATATTTCAAACATCCATGAATTCAGCATCGGCTACAATCGTTTGCTATTGGCAACTATGTCAGATAAAATTTTCGGGCGTGAAGCCAACCGGCATGAGGGAATCATCAATTCTGATATCCTGAAAATCGGCAAGATTAAGGCGAAGGAAACAGATATCAGCATATATAATCTCCATCTTCAGGTTACAATGAGTCTGGTAAACAACGACGACGAAAGCCAGAAAAAGATTGTGACTGTCAGCCTCGGGAACCTCAATACTTTGGGGATTTGAGGGAGAGTTTTCAATTTCTAATTTCTAATTTCTAATTTCTAGTTCCTTCATAGCCTCAACCTAAACCTCAACCTCAACCTAAACCTAAACCTAAACCTAAATCTCAACCTAAACCTAAACCTAAATCTCAACCTAAATCTCAACCTAAATCTCAACCTTAACCCAGTCTGACTGAATAACTAATTTTTCTTTTGAAACTGAATTGTCAGAAAGGCAACCTTAACCTTAACCTCAACCTTAACCTTAACCTTAACCTTAACCTCAACCTCAACCTTAACCTCAATCTCAACCTCAATCTCAACCTCAATGTGTGCACTAAAAATATTACCCGTTGAAAAAATAAGGGAGGCCGATGCCTATACCATTGCCAACGAGCCCATTTCTTCAATCGAACTTATGGAAAGAGCAGCCACGGCCTGTTTTCGCTGGATTTCAAAAAAGGTAACCAAAGACCGGAGGGTCAGGGTTATTTGCGGCATGGGTAACAATGGCGGAGATGGGCTTGCCATAGCAAGAATGTTGTGCAACGATGGTTATGAAACTGATGTTCAGGTTATCAGACATACGGAGAATCCCAGTGCCGACTTTGTTACAAACCTGAAATTATTAGGCGACCTCCCGGGACTGGTGATCACCGATGTGTTTGAAACCGATCCTGAAATTGACCTTGATGAGGATGACATTGTAGTTGACGCCATTCTCGGATCAGGACTAAACAAACCTGTTAGCGGACTGATAGCCAGGGTTATTGAACAAATAAACAAAAGTAATGCGCTCATTGTAGCCATCGATATTCCATCGGGTCTTTTTGCCGATACCCCGGCCGATCATAAAAAGCAGGTGATCATCAGTGCAGACTATACACTTACATTTCAACTGCCAAAACTCGCTTTTCTGATGGCTGAAAATGAATCCTATACAGGTAGCTGGAAAGTACTTGACATTGGTTTGCATCAGGATTATCTTGAAATTTGCGAAAGCAGCAACCTGCTGGTTGAGAAGGCCGATTGCCGGAGCCTTTACCGACCAAGGTCGGTATTTTCCCATAAGGGTAGTTATGGTCATGCTTTGCTGATCGCGGGCAGCACAGGCAAAATGGGTGCTGCAGTGCTCTCGGCCAAAGCCTGCCTGAGGGCCGGTGCCGGTTTGCTTACCACACACATTCCCGGTGATGGCTTTTTGATTATGCAAACCTCGGTTCATGAGGCCATGGTCAGCATTGACCCCGACGACACCTGCTTTTCAACACTTCCGGTTTTGGACACCTACAATGCCATAGGTATTGGCCCTGGTATCGGGCAAAATTCCGGCACACAGGCAGCCTTAAAACTGCTGATTCAGGGAGCTACTGTACCGCTTGTATTAGATGCGGATGCCCTCAACATCCTGAGTGAAAATAAAACCTGGATTTCATTCCTGCCCCCGGGAAGCATACTTACCCCGCACCCAAAGGAGTTTGAGCGGCTTGCAGGTGCCACAGCAAACCAGTTCGACAGACTTGAATTGCTGAGAATTTTTGCAGAACGCTATAAGGTATATGTTGTGCTAAAAGGTGCTTTTACTGCAATCGCCTGTCCTGACGGAAACATCTATTTTAATCCGACCGGAAACCCGGGAATGGCAACTGGTGGAAGCGGCGACGTTTTAACCGGAATAATCCTGGGCTTGCTCACTTCGGGCTACCCGGCGCGCGATGCCTGCATTTTGGGTACCTGGCTGCATGGCAAAGCAGGGGATCTCACTGCCAAAAAAATGAGCCAGGAAGCTATGCTTCCCGGCGATATGATTGAAAATCTCGGAAAAGCGTTTAAGAAAATCAGCTAGTTTCAGCGATCACCAAATCTTCTTCGAGTCTTAAATTATCGATGATAAATCCCTGACGCTCAGGCGTGTTACGACCCATATAAAAAGTGAGTATTTCAGGAATTTCAGCAATCTTTCGCAGGATTATCGGATCGAGACGCATACTGCCACCAATAAAATGCTTGAACTCATCAGGCGATATTTCACCAAGACCTTTAAACCGGGTAATTTCAGGATTTGGCCCCAACTCTGCGATGGCATTTAATCTTTCGGCATCGGAATAACAATAGGTGGTCTTTTTCTTGTTTCTAACCCTGAACAATGGTGTTTGCAAAATGTAAAGGTGGCCCGATTTAACCACATCCGGATAAAACTGAAGAAAGAAAGTAAGCAGTAATAACCTGATATGCATGCCGTCCACATCAGCATCGGTGGCTATAACAACCTGGTTATACCTCAGGTTTTCAACACCTTCCTCTATATTGAGAGCCGACTGAAGCAGGTTAAATTCATCATTTTCATAGACTACCCGCTTGCTTAGTCCATAACAGTTGAGCGGCTTTCCTTTGAGACTGAAAACTGCCTGTGTGTTTACATCGCGCGATTTAGTGATGGATCCACTGGCCGAATCACCTTCAGTTATAAACAGGGTAGTATTCAGCTTGAGTGGATCATTGCTGTTGTAATGAATACGGCAGTCGCGTAACTTTTTATTATGCAGGCTGACTTTTTTCACACTCTCCCTGGCCAATTTCTTAATATTGGCCATTTCCTTCCGCTCCTTTTCACTCATCATAATCTTACGCAGCAGCGATTCGGCCGTGTCGGAATTCATGTGAAGATAATTATCAAGCTGTTTCTTAAGGATATCGCCAATGTAATTCCTGATAGTCTGACCTTCAGGCTCAATGGTCATTGATCCCAGTTTCGTTTTTGTCTGTGATTCAAAAATAGGCTCCTGCACCTTGATGCTTATCGCCGCTGTCAGTGATTGACGGATGTCACCCGGATCAAAATCTTTTTTGTAAAAGTCCCTGATGGTCTTAACTAAAGCTTCTCTGAAGGCAGCCTGATGGGTTCCTCCCTGAGTTGTGTGCTGTCCATTCACAAAAGAGTAATACTCTTCTCCATATTGTCTGGAATTATGGGTAAATGCACATTCAAAATCCTCATCTTTCAACTGAATGATGGGATAGACAATCGGGTTACCGTTGTTGTTTCGTTCCAACAGATCGACCAGACCGTTTTTGGCCTGCATCCTGATCCCGTTGAACCAAATTGTAAGCCCGTTGTTCAGAAACACGTAGTTCCATAACATCTGTTCGATGTATTCCGGCAGAAAATAATACTTGCCGAATATCTGCTCATCGGGAACAAAAGTAATAAGTGTTCCACTGCGCAATGTACTCGGTTCGATTGTATGATCTGCTATGATTTCTCCACGCTCAAACTCAACAATCTTTGTTTTACCTTCGCGAATACTCTGTGCTACAAAACTTTGCGATAAGGCATTCACAGCTTTTGATCCAACACCATTTAGTCCGACAGCCTTTTTAAATACCTTTGAATCGTACTTGGCGCCGGTGTTAATTTTAGATACACAGTCAATAACCTTACCCAATGGCATTCCACGGCCATAATCACGGATGATTACCCTCTGATCTTTAATGGCTACCTCAATGGTACGACCATTGCCCATTACGAATTCATCGATGGAGTTGTCAATAACCTCTTTGATGAGCACATAAATACCATCGTCCTGCGAAGAACCATCGCCTAATTTTCCGATGTACATACCCGGCCTCAGTCGGATGTGCTCTTTCCAGTCAAGTGTGCGTACGCTGTCGTCAGAATATTGTCCTGGGTTGCTAGGTGTGTAATCAAAATCTTCCATAGGGCACAAATATAGATAATAGTAGCCGAAGGTAACCGGCGATGTTAATATTAAAAACGGGTTGTTGAAAAGTTATTTCATTCAATCGCCGGGTTTGAGAACCCATGCTCCGTTGAACGATTGCTGAATGGATGGAAGGTTAGCCTGTGCTTCAGATTCGGTTAAAAATTCATCAATTGAAATTCTGAAATTGTTTCCGGAAGGAATCAGTTTTGCCTTGCCGTATCCAAGGCTGCGCAATCTGGTTACTTCACGGTTTGCTTTTTCGAGCACATTCAGGCTACCGGTGATAATGTAATACTTATCTGATGCGTTGCTGATTTTCTGATTATTACCTGACTGATCCGACAATTTCTGTTCCTCAGGTTCCTGTGGCTGAGGTAATGTATCGGCACCACATAATCCGAATCCTTTTTCGATGTCATCGCCTTCACCAAACCAAACACAGGCATATTCACCATAAAAGCCAATTCCCAGCGCTTTCCAGGGCTTAATCCATTTTCCTGTATTGAGCAGATAATCATTGGTAAGTCCAAGACCCTTCCACAAATCAAACGCATCGGGAGCTCTGGCTTCTTCGCCACCCGAATAAACCATTTCCCATCCTTTAAATTTATAACCAGTGATTTCTTTAGGTTTATCATTCATGCCAACTATCCGGTTCGGGTCATGGAAATAGCAAATGGCTTTCCACTTTCCCTTTGCCGACCAACTGAGGGGGTTGCATCCTCCGAAATCAGGCCTGTTGTAGGTAAGGTCCATGGCGTGGGTCCTGGCTACGTATGAAAGTGATCTTGAAAATGGAACCACAGGCAGATTGTGAATGCGACGGTAATCGGTTATCAGATTGTAAAGTGCAACTTCTTCGGTGGTGGCACAATGGTCTTTAACAGGTCCCAGGTCAATAACCTGGCCGTTAGCCACAAAAGCAAGCAAAACCAGGTATGCAAGTGCAATCCTGTTTATAAATCTGATTGTCATTTTATTAGCTGCAAAAATGCTTGAAATTTCAAAATTACGAATTTTAACGCTTCGGCAATGAAGTAAATGATAATCGCATTTTAGTAAAATCAAAGTCAGGTGTTTTCTCAAAGTCTGCTCAAAAACGCAATCCCTATGGTGCCTCTTCATATTTCGGCGCTCCTACATCTAACAACCATATCAACAAACATATTTCTCCCACTCCAATACTAATTTAATGAGCAGGTTTATCAACCTGGTACCTGTCAATAGGAACTCCATCAATCAAAACATCTTTTATAACAGCCTCACCATTTTTAACACTGACCAATGCATAGGTTACCACGGTGGAATCGCGTACTGCATTGTTGTATTTAATTTCTGCCAGAGGGGCTTTGGTTTCTTCCATATAGAAACGGACAAAGGGATATTCAATCGTCAGTTTATGAGCATCATCGAAAATCAGGTTCCCAACTTTTGCCCTAACAAAATCGCGGGTATCTTTGGGTTTTTTCTTCGAAATAGCTTTTATTTCAGCAAAACCAGCCTGATTTGTTGTAAGAATAACATAAACAGATTCATTCAGGGTCCATTCTTTTTCATTCCGGACCTCAACGGTATTGCTCAGGAAGTTCAGTGTCAGGTATTTTCCCCTGAACGGATCATTCGGATCGACCGGGGCCGCCCTGAACTTAAACTCCTTTCCAGATGAAAGTATTTGTTCCCTGCCGAAAATCATGCTGGCAGGAATATATAACTGTATCAATGCCACAGCGATGAATGCAACAAGCATTAGTTTTCTGTTATTCATTTCTTTTTCTCTTTTTAAGCATCTGAAGATTTAAAGCAAAAAACCCGGCTCCTACCAGAACGAACAAGCCACCCCTGACCACAAATGATAAATCTGTATCGAAGAACCTGCAAATAACCAGCGCAGTTATAATTAACAAGCCATAATTAAGCACCCCCAGATGATTCAGTTTCGCACCATTTCTTATGGTAATAACCCCGATTGCAAGCACTAAAATGTTTATCAGTACAACAACATAAGGGGTAAACACCCCTAAAATAAATGAACCGATAAACAAAATAAAGATCACCTCAACCGGATTCATGTCAATCAGTTGTAACCTTTTAATTCGCCGGTAAAACAGCACTCCGGCCAGCAAAGTGATCAGTAGTGCAGAGATAAATTCAGGCGTTAAGATGACATCAGAAAAAAGGAAACCTTCTTTCCGTAAAGATTTCCAGAACCAATCAAAACTTAAGAATAACAACAGGGAAATGGAACCGACTGATCCAAGAATCCGGTAACCATTGTTTACAGGTTTTAAGTCTCTGAAATAACTAAGATTGCCAATCAAAAAGAACAGGCTAAACAGGCTTATATAACTGATAAACATGAATTTCTCATTGGCAACTGCCAATGTCCCCAGGGTGATGATCACCGACAGAGGTATCATCCAGTGGTGAAATGCCGAAAAGTTACTATCCGGATTTCTTCTGAAAAGCAGATAATAATGTGGAAGCAGCAGTATCAAAAGTAACCAGTAGTAATAAGGTTCCTGTGACGGATAGGTCCAGTATCCGGTTTCACAGGCATACCAGGTTATCCCGGAAAGGAAAAGCAAAGATGCTGTGGAAGATTTCATGACATAAATCAGTGGAAAACCAATCAGCATCCATATAAAAAGAAATGAGCCCAGATTGCCGGGAATGTGATAAACCTGGCTCACCAAAGAAATGGTTCCGCCAACCGCCAGAAACAAAAACGCCGTACTGCTTTCTCTCCAGGTTTTATTATCTGCTTTTTTGATCAGTGTATAAACGCACAGTGATTGCCCGATAAGCATCGGAAGAAAAGCAAATACGGTTTTTGTCAAACGCGAAAGATTGTCCCAGTTATGGGCAATAATCAGCATCACGCCAAGTCCGATCAGAATTGCCCCCAGTATGCCAAAAACCAGGAACATCCGGTTTGGTGACTGGCTACTTTTCAGGAGATAGTAGTCATTGATTTTATCTGCCGTTTCCTGTGAAATAATTCCGGCTTCCACAAGTTCGGGTATTTCCTTATTTATCTTCATTTTGCATATTGATTACTTGATCCTGAATCATCGTTTTTTTTCTTTCTCTCTTCCATCCTCATTGGTAAGAAGTTTTAAAATCATTGAAAAATCGGCGCGGTATGACAATACACTCCCCCATTTCGCACCGCTGGTCTTCATAAAAACCATCAACTGGTAAACCATTCCGGTTGCATAAGCTACTGATGCTGTTATGCCGGCCCCGGTTATTCCAAGGCGCGGAATCAGCGTGAATCCGAGAATTACTGTAAAAATCAGACCAATGCCTGATGAAACCGTATTGTGCCACGGTCTGCCGCTTCCGGAGAAATAATGACTGAGCATCAATGAAATGGCAACGGCCAGTATTCCTGCAGAAAGGCTCAGAATAACCTGATGCAAGTTGCTGAAATCACTGCGAAAAATCAGGACGAAGAAAGAGGATGGCAGCAACAACAAAACCCCCAGCATTGCCAATGTCAGCAAGGTAGTTATTCTGATAAAAGCGGTTGTCAGGTCACGGGCATAAACAGGATCGGCGCAATTGGCAATGCGCGCATACTGTACCATGGCAATGCTTTTAGAGATAATCCAGACACTTTCTGATATCTGAACACCG
>JBBQBC010000152.1:0-9328 GCA_038317155.1 Bacteroidales bacterium | reverse complement strand
AATCAGCTTTTTAGTTGAAGGGCTGATGATGTTAGAGGTCAGTAGAACAGTTGTTCCGCCGGCTGCACTTATTTCACGGAGAGATGCTGTAATTTCAGCATCAAGGCTTGACCAGTTTGAGTCGGCACCATCTTTAAGCGGATTTTTGAGTCGGGCAAAACCATCGTAAAGGCTTAATACTGAGGCCTGAACTCTGGCGGTTGTTCCGCCCCTGGTAATCGGAGACAGTGTATTGCCTTCTACCTTAATGGGGCGTCCGTCGCGAACCTTAACCAGGATACTGTTATATTCGGATCCGTCAAAAAAGGTCGAAGCGTAATGGCTGGCCATACCGGGGATAACATCCTCGGGCTTATTCAGGTAAGGTATTGCTTTCGTAACCGGATTTTCGCAACTGCTTGCAATAGCCGCAGTGGCAAAACTAAAACCGCAGAATTTCAGAAAGTTGCGCCTTGATGATGGTTTCTGAGCGATCTCTTCATCGATGATATCAAGGAGGTTTTTTCCTTCAGGAATTAAATCTTCGGTGTTGGATTGCATGGCCTGGTTATCCAATGCCTCCGTGCTTCTCCAGTATTTTTTTTCCATTTAAAAACGCTTTTATTTGGATGCTGATTTCGTTTTGTTAACTCTTTAATTATATTTTTCTGCCTTCGTCATTCTTCATTCAAAATTGGCAGTTGGCAGCGGGCAGTTGGCAATAAGTAAAATACTACATTTGTAATCGTCATTCTGCATTCGTAATTCGTCCTCACCTCATCCCTGCCTGCTCTGCGTTTCGGCAGGCAGTCGCCTTCGGCACCTTCTCCATAAGGAGAAGGACATCACCCTGGGAAATTCGGTATTAAATTCCAAATCGTAAATTTAAAACCGTAAATTCTTCATTCGTCAATCGTAAATCGTAAATCTAAAATCGTCATTCGTCATTCGTCATTCGTCATTCGTCATTCTTCATTCGTCATTCGTCATTCTTCATTCTTCATTCTTCATTCTTCATTCTTCATTCGTCATTCTAATAGTGGCATTTCATACAATCCAATCCACCGATATTTTCAACTGTCACCGAATCTATTTTTCCCGACTTCAACTCTTCATGAAGTTTCAGGTAAGTAGAGTAGTATTGGTTACCTTTAAAGTTAACCTTCGTGGCACGGTGGCAATTAATGCACCATCCCATTGACAGGTCTGAAACCTGCTTCATAATATTCATCTCAGCTACAGCACCATGGCAGGTTTCACATGCAACTTTGCCTGCATTTACGTGCTGTGCATGACTGAAGAATACATGTTCCGGTAGGTTGTGAATCCGGATCCATTCAATCGGTTTGCCCGTTTTGGCGGCATTGTGTATTTTATTGATTTCGAATTTGCCTGAATTCCGTCCGCTCAATACAACATTGTGGCAATTGAGGCATACGTTGTTTGATGGAATACCGGCAGATTTGCTGTAATCGGCAATCGAATGGCAGTATTTACAATCCGTTTTATTGTTCCCGGCATGAATTTTATGTGAGAATTTGATAGGCTGGTTGGGAGCATAATCCTTTGTACGACCCAACGACTGGGCTTCCACAACCGCCAGATTAAAGTGAACCCCAAGTCCGGCAAGGATTACTACCAGGTGAACGATCTTATATTTAATTATTTTTGTAAATATCAGATCAACCAGGGCGAGTGTCATTAAAACCGCGAAAAGGATAAAGAGCATCAATTTGTTAGGGAATGTTCTGTGAGCCTTTTCACTTTTATGTCCGTATTCTGAAAGAAAAGCAGCAATATAAAAAACTTCCTGATCAGTCAGTTTATACTCTCCATGGGCTTTACGCATCACGTCAGATGTTGGTTCGCCCATTGATTTGTATATATTCATTCCATTTTTAGCCATAAAATTAGCCGCCAGTGCTTTGGCGGAAGGATTCCAGTTGAGTGAGTCGCTTGTAACCGTATTGTGACAAGAGTTACAGGCCGTGGTACCTCCCTGCTCAAAAGGGATAAGTCCATAAAACATCCTTTCCCCTCTTAGTACTTCGGTGTGCGCGAACCCTTCTCTTTTATTAACATCAACGGTAAACACTTTTTCTTTCTCAGGCTCCCATTTGTCAATATAATCTATAATGCTGCTAATTTCAGCATCAGATAACTGTGTAAAAGTAAGCATTGGAATCTTGTTGTTCTCTTCATAAACTTTTACAGCTATCGGATCACCGGCATCTATCAGTTCTTTTGAGTTCCTGATAAATTTCATTATCCAGGCCTTGTCCCTGCGTTGTGTAACACCCATTAATTCAGGGCCTACCAGTTTGCCACCTCCAATTTTATGGCATACAGTGCAGTTTTTTTCAAACAATTGTTTGCCCTCATTCTGAGCGTTAACATTGCGTGAATCTGCTATAAAGAAAAAGATGGTTAACAGCACGGCCAGTAATACACCAGCCGGCCTGAAGCCGGAATTGCTTGCAGTTGGGTTCATATTCTGTAGCTGTGAGTATTTCTTATTCATTTTTTTTATTAGCTGAAAAACAAAACAGGCTGTCACCTGCCGGATATCGCCCGTATCAATTATTTACAGTTGCCGACTGCACGCAGAAGCAATGAATTCTCATTTCAATAATACACGTAATGTATTAATCCATAAAAATTTTTTTTGGGCGATTTTCTGATGCTTTTTAAATCTGAATATTTGTTTAAGATGGTTGCTTTTGTCAATGGTCTGATAGAAAAAGAGTAAACAAGTGCAATTGATAGCGCCAATTCCATACAAAATCCTTACGGCGAATTTACGGAAACAAACATAATACAGTGCAAAAAAAATATAATAAATTATTGACACTTTATTGTTGATAAAAATACATAACAGGTATTCGTATACTTAATTGATGTAATGATATGGTTTTCAATTCGGTAGAATAAAAGATGGATGACTGAAAAAATAATTTTGATTTCCCGGTTTAAACGGCTTTAAAATTATCAGTAGAATGTTTTTTTTATTGATGAATGAAATTTTCGGCTCTAACAATTTTTTTGAGAATGTTTTCTATTTAGGGTCAAAAGTCAAACAAACCAAATTATAACCCTAATTGGGCGATTTGAACCCAAATTGAGCGATATGAAAAAGAATATCGCTCAACCGAAAAGGAAATTGTAAGCAATTTACAGTAAAACAGTTTCATGGCTTTGGTGAATTGCAACAATTTCTAAATCGGGATTTACCTGAGTAAAGCGCTTTCTCGCTTTGCTCAAATCGCTCAACTTTGGTATAATAAACAACCCGGATAGTTGCATGAACTTCCGGGTTGTTTCATTAAAAAAAATCTTAGCTTGTTATTTGAACAAGTAGCCGATTTTTAGTCCGGCTGAAAATGAGATTGGAAAACTTTGGTCAGCGATCATGTATCCGTAATGATATCCGTCATAGCCATCATCGGTTGAAAACCCATAACCTATTCCGGTATAGGTGTCAACCGCAAAGGCATTGTCAAAGACCCACTGTTTGCCAAAGACAAGCTGGAATGTGCCTGAGAAGACATCTTCCCGACTTTTTTTATTGTTGTAAAAGTCTCTATAATCGTAATAATCGCGGGAAAAGAAACCAAAAGCAATTTCAGGTTTAATGTAACCGCCTTTTAGAATGTGTGCATACCGCATTCCCCTCAGATAGAAATCTGGGTCTTTGATAAATTTATAACCCAGTTTAATAAAGGCACCTCCCGGATTTTCATCTCCGGGGTCAATCCCGAGGCCAATGATGCCAAGACTGACTTCCACACTTCTTCCTGGCCGAAGGCTTCGTTCATAGGCAAAAGTAGTATTGCCGGTAAGTGGTGAAAGAAAATCTATTTTTAAGATGTTCTTCTTATTGTCCTTATAAGACTCCGGGTTGGTCATATTCTGCTGAAACTCCATTTCCTTGCCATTTTCGAAAATGATTTTTACGATATCATCTTTATCGATAGACAGCAAAACATCCTCGGAATATTCAGGCAGGGTGTACTTAATCTCGTCCAGGCCGATTTCTTTGATTTTGCATTTGATTAACTCGTTGTTTTTCTTCATAATCATGTCCTGGGCAAATAAATTACTGCTAAACAGCAATATTGAGCAGACAACAAGCAGGAAAGTTTGTTTCATATAGGGTGTTTTTTCTGATTTATAAAGTAAATAATATAGTTAGATGGTTATTTCTAAAAATAGTTGCACGAACAATTGTGTAAAGGTTCAATAAATATGCCATACCAGCAAGGAAAAGCAATAAAGTTTATGATAGTTCATTAGAATTCCAAAATGTTTAGTTTAGCACAGAACCCGCAATTTATCTATAAATCTGTCAGGCGTATGTGTTTTTTCTTCATTCAGTTTTCCATTTTCCTGTAGTTTTTGCTGTGTCAATAAGTGCTTGTCCATAGTTGGTCATAAGCCCACTTTCGGTCATTTTAATTGCTCTTTCAATGTTTCGTTTTCCCCAATTACTTTTTGGATTTCGTGGTGTAAATTTCAAATAGCAACTTTCTTTGTCTCTGCTGTTTGCTTTACTGTCAACCCAACCGTAGCAAAGAGCATTTTCTATTGCATCGTGCCAATGTACGCTTGGTGTTTTGCTATTTTTGTGGTAAACAATTAAACAAATAGACGCTTCGGTCTTACAATTGTTATTCAACCATTCTCTCCATTCTTCTGTAGTTTTTACATACAGCGTTTGAATTTCGTCTTTTGTCTCCATTATTTAGCGAAGTTATTATTTATTTCTGTTGTTTAGATTGTCGTGGAAATTTTGAAGCTGAGAAGTTGGCAGGATAATCCCTCACCCTGTCAGCAAGTTGGATGTCGTAAGCCGTGAAATATCTGTTTACTTTAAATTGTTGGCGAAGGTCAGCGTATCAAAGTAAATTCTCAACGATTTCAGCTTGCCGTTTTTAATGGTCCAGATTTCTGCTACATTGCCGTTGATTTCTTTCCCGTTTGGGAATTTAAAATCATAGTTACCGATTACACATGCCTTGTCACCCAGGATTATCATCTCTTCAACCCTCATTTTTTCAAATGCCCGTCCAAACCGTTTGATCACATCAATATAGGCTTGTTTGCCAACGATGGGTTCAGTATTCGTCATGTCGCCGCCGATATATTGGAAGTCGTCGGCAATCACACTTTCCCAACTTGTTGATTTTTCTGTAAAACCTTTGTAGTAAAAGTCTAGGAGTTCTTTTGTTGTCATGGTGTCATGGTGTTTAAATTTTTAGGTGCTGTTTGTAGCTTAAAGACTGCAAAACAAAATTATAACCGTAACGAACCCCGGAATCCCCTTGCAGCATAATAAGAATCTGCGCCGTTGTGGTATATAAAAACTGTGTCGTAACGGCGGTCACAATACAGAGCTCCGCCAAGTTTTCTGATATCAACAGGAGTTATGATCCAAGTGGATGTTTTTGTGTCAAAATCCCCAAGTTGCTGCAAGTTGCGGTATTGCTCTTCCGTTAAAAGCTCAATGCCCATGTCGGCTGCCATACCCATCGCACTGTTTTTAGGTTTGTTTTCCTTCCTTGATTCCAATGCTTTGTGGTCATAACAAACACTTCTTCGGCCTTTGGGGCTTTCCGGTGAACAATCAAAAAAAATATATTCACCTGTTTTTTTATCTGACAAAACTACATCGGGTTCACCGCCCGTTTCCTCCATTTGATTGAGCGACCAAAACTTTTCAGGACTTGCATCAAGCCTGGCTTCTATTTTTGCCCATTCAAGTTCTTTATGAAGATGCCTGTTTTTTTCAAAACGCTTTTTTAAAGTGTTCATGAGTTCTTCCCGCTGTGCCGGGGATAAATCCTTCTTACTGTTCTCTATCATGATTATTTTTTTTTAGCTCTTTCACTGGTTTTCAGCATATTTCTTAAAGTTATTAAGTATGGCCTGCCAGCCTTCTCTTTGCATTTCTTCGGGATTCTCATTTTCGGGATCAAAAGTTACAGTCACCCTGGTTTTATCACCTCGCTCTTCGAATTTGACAGATACCTGTCGGTTATTAGGTGCAGTGTAAGTAAAATTCTCTGGCACATTTACCGTATCATAAATGGCTTCAAAATCAGAGCTAAAACTTCCGTCTTTGGCTTCCATTCGGGCGATGTATTTGCCACCAGGCCTTAAATCGTTTTCTGCCTTCGGACAGCACCAGTCGGGCGAAGCAAAATTCCATTTGGTAATATGTTCGGGTTTTGTGTAATAGTCCCACACTTTTTTCTGATCGGCCGAAATATCAGCCTGAATAATAATTTTATGTCCTTTCATGAATATTGCGGATTAAAGTTAATCATCCAGCCAATGCCGAACTTGTCCATAAAACTACCGAAGTAATCGCCCCAGAATTGGTCATCCATGGGCATCTCTATTTCACCACCTGCTGAGAGACCATTAAAAAGTTCATCGGCTTCTTCCCGGCTATCGGGGTGGAGCGAAATATAATTGTTATTTCCCTTTTTCAGGATTTGGCCCATTGAAGGAATGATATCTGAGGCCATTAAAAGAGTATCTTTCCCTATAGGCAGTGCAATGTGCATTAACCAGTTTTGCTCTTCCTGAGTAAGTTCGTTCCCTCCCGGGGCTTCATTCATTTTCATCTTCCCGGCGAATTCACCACCGAAAACCGATTTGTAAAAGTTGAACGCCTCTTCAGCCTGGCCATCGAAGTTCAGATATGGATTTACTTTCATGATTTTTAGTTTTAAATTTTGAGTCCACTCCGACAACTAATAATTTGACACTATCCTGATCCTGCTCATACGGGATCGGGAAGGAGATTTGGTGTCTGTTCTTCTTTATTGACTTTTCGGAGCAGGCTCAATTTTGAGATTTATTGGTTGTACGCTTCCTTTAATTTTGCCACTTCCAATTTTTTCATTTGACTCATGGCGGCCATTACGTTCTTAATCTGAATGGGATCATCAGTTTCAAAAGTATCAGATAGGAATTCAGGAACTATCTGCCATGACACCCCAAATTTATCCTTTAACCAGCCGCATCTGGACTCTTCTCCTTCTTTGGTGAATTGATCCCAGTAGTAGTCCACTTCCTGCTGGTCCTTGCAGTTCACGAATAACGAAATGGCTTCGTTAAAAGGCATCTCGTTTTCAAAACCGTTGTCCATTACCATTAAGGTTTGCCCCATTATCCTAAATTGGGCATGGTTAACCAACCCTTCAGGGCCCGGATCAGATGCAGTGTATCTTGAAATGCCATCGCTTAAAGAATTTTCAAAAAGGGACATATACAGGTTCATTGCTTCTTCTGCTTTTCCACGTTGTTTGCCTGAAAACATGAGTAATGGCGAAATGCGTTGGCCAACGTCCTTTAGCCTGCCTTTATAAAGCTGCCAGGAAACGCCAAAGCGGTCATTTAACCAACCGTAGCGATCACTCCATTTATATTTATCTATTTGTATCATCACTTCCCCGCCCTCAATAAGTTTATTCCAGACAGCATCAACTTCCGCATCCGTTTCAAAAACAGCAAAAAAAGAAATGGATGAGTTAAAACGGAACATTGGTCCCGCATCAAAAGCATAGAATTGGACGCCATCCAGAACGAACGATCCTGACTGCACGGACCCGGGTTTTGTCGATTCAGTGGGGAAGGGGGTGCTTGAAGGCCATCTTTTTAACAGGGTGATTTCCGAATTTGGAAACGCAGAGACATAAAAATTCATCGCTTCTTCGGCCTTATCATCGAACCAAAGAAAGGGGGTTATCTTTTGTTTGTTCAAGTTGCTCATGATTCTGAATTTTGAAATTTATTCTTCAGTTAAGATTTAATGTTCATTCAACTTTAACAAAGATTAGAAAATCTGCAAATTTGTCATTGGAATAGTGAAAGTGCAAAGGTGGACTGTCCTATGGGAGTCAGGCTGAAAAATGAGTTGAAACAGATTTATAATATAACAGAAATCAGGATGTTCTTGTTGAATTAGGAAGTCGTAAAATTGAGGATTTAGCAAAAATTTAACATTTGGGGCCAATATCCTGGGTTTGTTGGGTTATTCTCCCTTTCTCAGGACTTCAAACTAAGCGTGGTTAAGTTTCTAATTTGGGTAAAGTCGGGATTATTTGGTTAGTTACGAACGTTTCCTTTTGGGCTAAAGCCCCTTACTTATTTTCCGCTCTTGCCTGACCCCCCGGCTAAAGCCGGAGGTAATTGACCAGGTTTTATTTCCCGCCTCAATTCAATTTCGCCGGGCTTTAGCCCGGTGTAGGATTCTGTTTGGTATATTCTTTCTGGCTTTAGCCGAAAAAGTACGTCTGGTTGTATTTGAATCGCAAATCAGGTTGCTAAAATCATTAAATTTGTAATGAACGTTCAAAATATCCAAACTATGCCCTACATCAACGTTTACATCCATTTCGTCTGGCAGACTAAAAATGGTTTCCCCTTTCTTAATTCACCTGCACTTAGGGAGAAAGTATGGCTTCACATAAAGGAAAATGCTGCCACAAAAGGAATTTTTGTCGATTATGTAAGTGGTCACAATAATCATTGTCATTGTCTGGTATCTCTTGGTTATGACCAGACCTTAAGCAAGACAATGCAGCTAATAAAAGGGGAATCCGCTTACTGGATCAATAAGAACAAATTAAGTAAAACTAAATTTGAATGGCAGGACGAATATTATGCGGTTTCAGTTTCTCAATCAATTGTGAAAAAAGTAAGGCAATACATTGTAAATCAGGAGGAACACCACAAAAATAAAACATTTAATGATGAAGTAGATGAATTTGTAGCGAGATATGGATTTGTGAAATTGTATGATTTGCCCTTCGATTGAAATTATAGGGAATAGTACTTTTTTTCAATACCTCTTTCGGGTGAAACCTATATTTTATGAAAATCTACTAATGTTACAATTTGGGCTAAAGCCCCTTACTTATTTTCCGCTCTTGCCTAATCCCCCGGCTAAAGCCGGAGGTAATTGACACGGTTTTATTTTTCGACCCAATTTCGTTTCGCCGGACTTCAAACTAAGCGTGGTTAAATTCCTTTTTTTGGTAAAGTCGGGATTATTTGGTTAGTTACGAACGTTTCCTTTTTGGGCTAAAGCCCCTTACTTATTTTCCGCTTTTGCCTAATCCCCCGGCTAAAGCCGGAGGTAATTGACCCGATCTTTTTCCCGACCCAGTTTCGTTTCCCCGGACTTCAGTCTAAGTGTGTTTAAGTTCCTCATTTGGGTAAAGTCGGGATTATTTGGTTAGTTACGAGCGTTACCTTTTGGGCTAAAGCCCCTTACTTATTTTCCGCTCTTGCCTGACCCCCCGACTAAAGCCGGAGGTAATTGACCCGATTTTTTCCC
>JBBQBC010000151.1:0-9333 GCA_038317155.1 Bacteroidales bacterium | reverse complement strand
TGAGTATCAGGAATATAACTCATTACTTTGCCCTTGCGCAAACAAATCCGGCTACCCCAACCGATAAAGAATTAGGATATGAAAACGATTTAATCCTGAAGTATAAATTCAGCGAATGGGGTGACCTCGAAAGCGGCTATTGCTTTTACCTGCCTACCGAATCGTTGAAAACAATCCAGAATGTTCCCAATAATAAATTCTCACAATTTTTTTACATTCAGCTTACCCTTACTCCGAATCTGTTCAAACAAACCCCAAACCCTGAAAAATAAACCAAATCCTATGAAAAAGGCCCGATTTCTCTGTATCCTGATTGCGTCCATCATGGTTTCATCGTGTGCTTCGCAGAAAAAGAAAGACTATACCATCAGCCTTTCAGGTGCTTTTGCATTGTATCCGTTAGCGGTTAAATGGACAGAAGAATACCAGAAAGTCAATCCGGATATAAGGTTCAATGTATCGGGTGGTGGAGCCGGCAAGGGAATGGCCGATGCTTTGGCCGGAACGGTTGATCTGGGCATGTTCTCGCGAGAAATTGCTGATGAAGAAAAGAGTCAGGGTGTCTGGTGGGTCGGACTTACCATCGACGCCGTCGTTCCAACCATCAGCGATCAGAATCCATTTCTTGCTTCCCTGAAGCAAAAAGGCTTAACCAAAGAAGATTTTACCACCATTTTTACTGAAGATAAAGATAAAGACTGGGGAGAAATGCTCAAGATATCCGGGAAAGGAAAAATGGTAGTTTATACTCGATCCGACGCATGTGGCGCGGCTGAAACCTGGGCAAAGTACCTTGGCGGGAAACAGGAAAACCTGCTCGGCATCGGCATCTTCGGTGACCCGGGACTGGCAGATGCTGTAGCTAAAGACAAGTTAAGTATTGGATTCAATAATACAGCCTACGCTTACGATATAAAAACCGGCAAAAAAAGGACAGGAATAGAAATTGCACCTATCGATATCAATGGCAATGGAATCCTCGACCCTGAAGAAAACTTTTACGATAGCTTTGAACAGGTTCTTAAAGCAATAGCAGATGGTGTATATCCATCGCCTCCAGCCCGTGAACTCTACTTTGTTTCAAAAGGTAAGCCCGAAAAAAAGGCCACCCTCGATTTTATCCGCTGGTGCCTTACCGATGGACAGCAATTTGTAACTGAAGCCGGTTATGTGCCTATTGATAAGACAAAGATTGATGAATATCTGGAAAAACTTGAATAAGAGAGTTGGCAGTTGGCAGTTGGCAGTTGGCAGTTGGCAAAGAAAATAAGACAAAAAAATGTTCAAGAGTTCATGGGTTCAAAAGTTCAAAAGTTATAGAAGGCAGTTGGTAATACAAGTAAAAAGTAAAAAGTAAAAAGTTTGATTCAATAAATGAAGTTGGCAATTGGCAAAAGATAGTTGGCAAGCAAACATTCTGCGAATCCTTGAATCTTTGAATCTTGAATCCTTGAATCCTTGAATCTTTGAATCCTTGAATCTTTGAATCCTTGAATCCTTGAATCCTTGAATCCTTGAATCCTTGAATCCTTGAATCTTTGAATCTTTGAATCCTTGAATCCTTGAATCTTTGAATCCTTGAATCTTTGAATCCTTGAATCCTTGAATCCTTGAATCTTTGAATCCTTGAATCCTTGAATCTTTGAATCCTTAAAAACATGCAATTCAGAAGGCAATTCTTCGACAAAATCACAGGCTTTTGGATGATTACCTCCCTGGTAACCATTCTGCTTCTGCCTTTGATTATTGGCACTGGCCTTTACCTGAAAGCAGAACCGTTGTTTGGTCAGCAATCGTTTTTAAGCCTGGTTTTCTCTTCAAAATGGGCACCTTCGAAAGGGGAATTCGGATTCTGGCCTTTTATATCTGGCTCTCTTTACGTTACACTGCTTTCGTTTATCCTTACACTGCCTGTCTGCTTGCTGGCAGCCATTTATCTTACCCAGTTCTCATCGAAAAAATTGATCAGCATCATGCACCCGGTGATTGATGTGCTTGCCGGATTGCCATCTGTAATCTATGGCGTCTGGGGAATCCTGATTATCGTCCCAATGGTTTCCAGATACATTGCACCTTTCTTTAACACCACATCCTCAGGGTATTCAGTGCTTTCCGGCGGCATTGTACTGGCCATCATGTGCATTCCCTATATCCTTAATATGCTGATTGAAGTTTTCAATACTGTTCCTTCCGGCCTCAAAGAAGCCTCGCTTTCGTTGGGTGCCACCCGTTGGGAATCGGTTAAGCATGTGGTAATCAGGGGGAATTACCCGGGAATAATTTCTGCTTACGGGCTGGGCATAGCCAAGGCTTTTGGCGAAACCATTGCCGTAATGATGGTGGTTGGAAATGTGGTCAAGGTATCAGGCAATCCTTTCGATGCAGCCTATCCGCTGCCTGCACTGATCGCGAACAATTATGGCGAGATGCTTTCCATACCCATGTATGATTCAGCGCTGATGTTTGCCGCCTTTCTGTTGCTGGCAATCATACTTGTCTTCAATCTTATTTTCAGATATTTAATTCATAAAACCAAAAGGCAATGAGAAGAATTAAAATTCTGGAAGAGAAATTCTTCGTTTATCTCTCCGCCTTTATGGCCTACTCGCTGATTGCGGTACTGGCATTTATAATCATGGTCATTTTTGTAAAAGGCTTTAACGCTCTTAACTGGGATATGATCCTCAAAACACCTAAAGGCGGTTATTATTATGGTGGTGAAGGTGGCGTGCTGAATGCCATTATGGGTTCACTTTATATTGCTTTTGGGGCTACATTGATCGCCATTTTTATTGGTATGCCAGCTGCTTTATACATCAATGTTCAGTTGGTCAGGTACAGGCGAACGCAGAATACTATCCGATATTTTCTCGATGCGCTGTGGGGAATTCCTTCGATCGTTTATGGTGCCTTTGGTTTTGCGCTCATGCTTTTCTTTGGCATGAATGCCTCACTACTCGCCGGTATTATTACAGTTGCTTTGCTTATCTCTCCCATCATGGTGCGCACCTTCGACGAAGTTTTAAGTACCATCCCCAAAGGGCTGCACGAAGCCTCGCTGGCCATGGGATCAACCCGGACCGAAACTGCCTTCAGGGTGATGTTTAAGCAGGGATTTTCAGGATTTATCACCGCCGTTTTACTTTCGTTCGGACGGGGAATTGGTGATGCCGCTTCGGTGTTGTTCACAGCAGGTTATACTGATAATGTACCGGTTAACCTCGATGAACCGGCAGCTACCTTGCCACTTGCCATCTTTTTCCAACTTGGCTCACCAATTCCCGAAGTCAGGGAACGGGCTTATGCATCAGCAGTAATCCTGACAGTCATTATACTGGCCCTGAGTTTAGGAGCCCGTTTTTTAGCCAAGAGATATTCAAGAACCAATCTGAAATAGACCACTATGTTTTTGTCAGAACCAGAAATCATGTCAGACAAGGAAGTCTTATCAATGTCAGTTGAAAAATCAGTACTCCCGGTCCTGAGGGTCAGGAACCTGAATGTGTATGCCGGCAATCATCATATTCTGGACAATGTAAATCTTGATATTCCACGGAATAAGATTACAGTACTGCTGGGGCCTTCAGGTTGTGGAAAAACCACTTTGCTGAAGTGTATAAACAAACTGACCGACCTTTATAAAGAGCTGAAAGTGACCGGTAATATCTTTATTGAAAACGATGATATCCTGAACACTAACACCAACATCCCATCAATCAGGCAAAAAATGGGATTGTTATCGCAAAGGCCTTATCCTTTGCCGGTTTCAATCTATAAAAATGTTGCTTACGGACTCAAATTGAAAGGTGTTCGTGATAAAAAACTGGTTGAATTCAGTGTTGAGAAACACCTGCGTGAAACCGGACTTTGGGAAGAGGTAAAAAATCGCCTGAATGCTCCGGCTACCAGCCTCTCAATCGGTCAGCAGCAGCGCCTTTGCCTGGCTCGCGGACTGGCCGTAAAACCTACCATCATCCTTGCCGATGAGCCAACCTCCGCACTCGATCCCATTTCAAGTAAAATTATTGAAAATCTGTTTAAAGACCTGAAGAGGCATTATACAATCATTCTTGTAACCCATGTTTTACGCCAGGCCATGCGCCTTGCTGACCATGTAATTTTTATGAGTGAAGGTAAAATTATCGAGCAGGGGCAACCGGAGGAGCTATTTAAAAACCCACAGACAGAGGAGTTAAGGGCGTACCTGGTGGATGGGAATTGATGGAAGCTTAAAGCACAAAGTTCAAAGCTCAAAGTAAAAAGTAAAAAGTCTAAAGTAAAAAGTTTCAGGGTTACAGGATTACAGAGTTACAGGATTACAGAGTTACAGGGTTACAAGGTTACAGAGTTACAGAGTTACAGGGTTACAGAGTTTCAGAGTTACAGGGTTACAGGGTTACAGAGTTTCAGAGTTACAGGGTTACAGGGTTACAGAGTTTCAGAGTTTCAGTGTTACAGTGTTACAGGGTTACAGAGTTTCAGTGTGACAGTGTTACAGATTGTAGAGACGCGATGCTTCGCGTCTACGGCTAAATTGAAATTAGAAATTAGAAATTAGAGATTAGAGATTGGTCTTTAGACATTTTTTTCAACCTTATCCTTCCGAGGTTTCATCACCACCCCTAAATTTTTCTTGCCGTCAATCATAATCACGATCGGTTTTTCAAACCGTATATGCCTGATGTATTCGTCTTCATAAACCACGGGTTGTTTCGAAAGGAAATCCAGGTCATAAAAACCATCCTTAATAAACGGATTGAGGGTAAAATATCCAACCCTGAATGAAGTCAGATTCTGGAAGAAATGGGTTCCCTGACTTGGGTCGATGCGGTAATGTTCAAGGCCTGATTCAACAATAACCCGGGCTGCTGATATCTGCGGCCATTTAACGGGGATTCCAAGCCATGGATCACTGCTTCCCCAACGGCCCGGACCAACCAGCACATAATATTTTTTTTCGGCAAGGAACCGGTCATTCAGTTCTCCGACTTTAAGTGCTGTTTCCATGTTAACAGCCGGGTTGAATGATTCAGGCTTTACGTAAACGAAATCATAAATATCGCGGATTATACCATTTCCAAGGGCTGAGTGGGAGTATATCAGCGTGTCTTCTTCCTTTAATTCCTCAAGATGGGCTTCAATTGTTTCACGGTTATCGACAATTGGCCGGATTTGCAGCAAATTAAATATGGCAGGCTGCCCTTTGGGTTGGTTTAAGTCAACAGCAAATTCAATTTCTACGGGTTTGCTCATCTCTCGCTGACCGGTTTCAAGCACAGTTGCAAGTATCTCAGCAAGAGGAAAAATATTATGCGTCAGTATGTTTGAGAAAGTAACAATGCGCTTTCCATCACCAAGCATGCCCTCGCGCAGCATGTGGCTCTCGTAGTCGAAGGTTGAAGCAATGAAGCGTAGAGATCCATCTTTTTCGGCTTCCGGCAGGTTCAATTTTAGTAGGTTACAGGCATCGTCGGTTGAGGGGGTAAAACTTCCGGGCCGGAGATCAAGCGCATAAAAATGTTTCTGTGTCTCTCGAAGGGCCAGTTCCGGTGTTGAAAGTTGCAATACCTTTTTAGGATAACGGGGTGAAAATCTAAGTGTTAATCCGCCGTCAACAATGTACTTGCCAAGTCCAAGTGCAATGTTGGCAATCCCATCTTCAGACTTCTCTGGTGCAATCGGATAAAAGTTGATTGAACGGGCTACCCCTGAAAGTGACGGATAAAACCTTTCACCATAAGGTGTTCCGGTTACTTCCTGCAGTACAATAGCCATCTTCTCTTCGTCAATAACATTGGAAGTAGCAACCATATAAGCTTTTGAATCTTTAAAAAATGCCGAGGCATATACACTCTTGATCGCGTTGCTGAGATTCTCGATGGTAAGCCTTTCATCATTTATAAAATTAGGCACCATATAGGTGGAATAAATCCCGGCAAACGGCTGGAAATAAGAATCTTCAAGCATACTTGACGATCTGACCGCAATGGGCTTCTTAACCACACTAATAAAGGTGTAGAGGTCTTCGTGCAACCTGAAAGGCAGCCGGGCAGCAATAAAGTTGTCCAGGATTTCCTCGTCGCTTGCAGATGATAGCGCTATTTCATAAAGGCTGTTATCTTCCATAAACTCATCGAAGATATCTGCGCCAAGTACCACCGTTCGGGGAATAACAACAATGACATCTTTCCATTTATCGAGCAGGCGGTTTCGCTTGATCATTGAATCGAGGAAAGCCAGTCCGCGGGCCTTTCCGCCAATAGACCCCTGCCCTACCCTGGTAAAACTCAGATACTCATCGAAACTTTCACGGTTAAACTCAGCAATAATCCCCCTGGCCTTGTTGAGCCTGAAAGTAGCAATGGCATCAAAAATAAACCGGCGTATTTCATCAAGATCCTGAAAATCACCGGGCCGCAAATCGCGGAAGAGTTCAGCCAATGGGAAAAGAGCCCTGGCATACAGCCATTTTGAAATATGATTTCGATAAACGTGGTACTCCAATGAATTGTCAGGTATCTCAAAAATCCTCTGCTGCAATGCTTTTAAGTCAGCGGCTCTGGCTACTTCCTGCTTTGTTGCAGGATCGGAAAAAACAAAATCGCCGAAGGCAAAATACTGGATGATAAAATTCCGGAGTTCGATCGAAAGGGTATGCGAAAGTTTATGAATAAAGCCAGCCCTTCTTTCCCGGGCCAGGGCATGGTTTGAAAGGTCGCTCGACTGCATCAAAAGAGGAATAAATTCATCTTCGCGCTTTACCTTCTCTATCAGCCTGATACCCGCCATCGGATCTTCCTTGCCGTTGCGGGGGTATGAAGTATCAGTAATAATCCCGAGCAGATTGTTTTTATATTTCTCGTAGTATCCGATAGCCTGCTCATAATTGGTAGCCAACAGAATTTTAGGCCTACCCCGCATGCGAAGCATCATTTGGTGCTCATTGATGCCTTCTGTCATAAAGGCTTTCGACTGTTTAAAGATGATCTTGTAAATGTTGGGCAAGTAGCTCGAATAGAACCGGATGGAGTCTTCTACCAACAGAATAGCCTGCACGCCAACATCAAGGATATCGTGCTCGGCATTCATCTTATCTTCAATCAGCTTAATGATGGCAAGTAGGATATCGGCATTACCAAGCCAACAGAACACATAGTCAATCGCCGAAAGGTCTTCATGAGCGATGGTCATGGTAACCTCTCTTGAAAATGAGGTTAACACAACAATCGGAATATTCGGATACCGTTGCTTCAGACGACGGGCTGAATCAAAGCTATCGCTCTTGCCCATGCTTAGCATGGTAATAATCAAGTCAATATGCTGATTTTCAAGTGTTAGCAGTGCATCCTTTTCGGAAGAAACCTGTATAAACTGAGGGGGATATCTTAAGTTGAGCGATACATATTCATTGAAAATCTGTTCATCGATGCGACCATCTCCTTCCAAAACAAAGGAATCGTAATTGCTGGCAATAAGAAGAACGTTATAAATCCGCCTTTTCATCAGGCTGGTGAAAGCGGTATCATCGAAGAAATACTTCTTTGAAAGCAGTGAATCTGGAGAGTTGGGCATAAATTGAGGTTGTAATTACAAAAATAGCATATTCCGGTGAAAATATATATTTTCAGAGCATCCGGGAAAAAATGTCAATAAAAAAACAGGCTCCTGTGGGCAGAAACAGACCAAAACAACGAACTCAGGCAGAATAAACAATACATATTATCCAAAATTTAATCAAGTTCCAATCCCTTTAATAATATTCTACAGGTTTGATTAACAAAGAGTTTCAAAGTTTCATATGGATTATTTGCTTTGGTTGATTTATTTGATGGAACTTTCTGAAAACAGAAAAAATTTGTATTGATAATTTTATAAATTTGGATGGGTTTACGGCCAAAGCGATTTCGATAAAATTCAGATGTTAAATTTCCTTTTATAGTTGATATTTAAACCTAAATTGCAATGATGAAAGCACTGAAAATTATTTTTGCAGGAATAATTCTGACCAGTTTATTATCCTGTGATCCGGTAGTGTCCTTTACTGAACCTCAGCCCCTAAACATGAAAAATCTGTCAGATTTTCCCAGACGAATACAGGGTAAGTACCTGAGTATGGAAGATAGCTCAACGCTTATAATCAATAATAAATTGATTCAGAGAATCTATGATTATGAACAGAAAATTCATCCCAGCCAGCTCAGCGCTGATGAAAAGCTTTCTGGAGACACGCTGATCAACCAGGCAACCAATGAAAAAATCCTTGTCATGTTTGATGGCGACAGTATCCTATACCGTCTGCACTATACTGATACTATTTTCCTGATCAATTACGACAATGTCGTAAGGAAATTTAAAGGTTATTATTTTTTAAACACCCGCTTCGGCAAAAACGGATGGGAAGTTAAAAAATTACAACTTTCCAAAGGACAACTTGTAGTCAGCAGTATATCAGGTCAATCGGATATAGACAATCTAAAGGCCATTGCTGAAACAGTTCAGGACACCACCCTGCCTTACCAGTTTAAAGCGACCAAAAAACAGTTTAAGAAGTATATCAGAAATGAAGGTTTCAGTGACAATGAAATCTTTTTGCGACAGAAGAACAATTAGGCTTATTTCCTTTAATCAAACAGAATATTAAATTTGATTTAAACAATAACCAAAAAACCAGTCCTATACTCCCTAATGCAATGTCAAGTGTAAAATGTCGTATCGAATGAAAGTTCCAAGACCCAATCTGATTACTTCTTTTTACCTGCCTGACTGCGTCAAGCAGACAGGCTTTGAGCTTTGAGCTTTGAACTTTAGACTTTTTACTTTTACTTTTTACTTTTTACTTTTTACTTTCAACCTGCCATTACCACCTCGTTGCCATCCACTTTTTCTGTTGCTCTGGCGTATGAAAGGTCCAGACAACCATCCGGCTGGCCTTATTGCCCCATAGATTATGATTGGCATTAAAAATAAGACGGTATATTTCCTCTAGGTCCTGAAAATCAACGGACTGCAAGTCAGTTTTAAAGGTCTCCCGACTGCATCAATAGAGGAATAAATTCATCTTCACGCTTTACCTTCTCTAACAGCCTGATACCCGTCGTCGGAGGCAATCTCCTTTCACCTGGTCGATTCGATTGCATTTGCCGGCTGAAAACTGTGAATTATAGAAATCTTTTCACAAATTCTATAACAAAACCCCCTGATAATACTTCTAATTTTGACTTGTAGAATTCCCTGTGAACCATTGTTATTATCAAACAGTTATGAAGCAACCAAAAGAGAATAAATCAGGCAAAAATAAATTTACACTTCCGAAATCTGCCAGCGGTATAAAGG
>JBBQBC010000150.1:0-9342 GCA_038317155.1 Bacteroidales bacterium | reverse complement strand
CGAACCCAGATTCAACAATATGCCCATCATTCTCGAAACACCCAACGAAGAAATCTGGGCGGAGGAGATTAGATTGTTGTATGGGATGATTGACTAATTGATAGTTATGAATAAAAATACAGACAGGGACAGGATATGTCGTGTCCCTTCACGGTTTATTTGATCACCTTAATGTTTAGCTCAACCTTAATAAATTAATATTCAAAAAAACACGATAAGATTGTTTTATTCCCTACTTTTGAATACGCTATAAAGTGCGATATTGATTATTTGATTTGATTGAATATTCTGTAATGCAATTATTTAACCGCTAATTATTACTATTCTATGAAAGCAAAACCTCTATTCCTGATTCTGATTGCATGCCTTTTAGTTATTGTATCAACTTCTACAGCCCAACAAACTGTATTTAACAAGGTCTATTATCTGGATGAGGGTATCCATGTTCTTGGTTCCGACACATCTCCCGATAAGGGTTATGTCATGGTTGGAAAAAAATATGATGATACCGGACACCTTATTAAAATTGATTCTGCAGGCAGCGTTGAATGGACCAGGCAACTGAGCGGAACGGGCAATTATGCTGAAATAGACGATGTAGTCTGTAATCCCGATTCGACGATTGTTACTGCCGGTTTCGTTTATTCCATGCCTGATGCTTTAATAACTGTTATTAAATGGGATAAATACGGTGATACCCTGTGGTCAGTTAACCTGGAGGGTTTAGCTTCAATAGAGGATATCAGAATCAGAAAGTCATCAACCGGAGGTTACCTGATTGTTGCTTCAAATTCTTTTTATTATTCGCTTTCAAACGTATCTACCCTTGCACTTAAAATAAATGAAAACGGAGACCTGATGTGGTCGAAGACATACACATCAAACGATTACATGATTTTTCTCACATCGGTCGGGGAGTTATCTGATAATAATCTGATATTAACAGGCTACAGAAGAAACAATGAAACCAATCGGGATGATTTACTGATCATTAAAACCGATGAAAATGGAAATGTGCTATGGTCTGAAGCCCTATCGGAATCCGTTTCATACATCGGGTCAGAAGGTGTTGACATTGCTGTTACTCAGGATGGCATTGTATTATTTGCCAATTTCTATAATAATAACTCCGGCCTCATTAAACTTGATATTAACGGCGGCCCTGTCTGGGCTATAAACAACTTTCTTAATATTAATTCTATTTGGACCAACTCAAGAGGTACCTTATCCGGGACACCAGATGGTGGTTTTGTCCTGATTTCACCTGGGTTTATGGAAGGGCAATTACTAAAGGCAGATGACACAGGCACTCCCCAATGGCTTCAGGCAGTATTTATGGATGCAGTGGATGTTGCCATTTCAAGCGATGGCGGCTATATGGTTTTCGGGAATGGTCCTATATACGGCGTTAAAACTGCTCCGGACTATATTCCACAGATCGGGGCCTATAAAACTGATGAAACAGGAAACAGTTCGGAGTGCGTATATCCCCTTATTCAGCAATCAGAACTTTATACAGCCATATTTGAAAATTTTAATACGCTGGCTTCTGATATTGGAAACCCGGTAAGTACCACATTGTCAATCAACAGTTTTACCCTCTCAATCGAAGATACCTGTGTAGCCTTTACGGGAGGGATTAAAGAAACTGAAAAACAGTGCACGCGCCTGAATATCTATCCCAATCCCACAAGTGGTCTGTTCAGCATAAATATTGCGAATGGTCTGATTGAAAAGCCTGATAAGCTGGTAATCATAAGCCCTTCCGGAAATATTATTTATTCAACTACCGACCCATCCTGCCTTCGAAACGGCGTTAACCCAGGCTATTTACCAGATGGAATTTATCTCGTAAGATTGATCTCAGGCAATGGTGCTTACACAGGAAAACTGCTGATCAGGCATTAAGAAATCTGGTTTTCCCAACCAATCAATCTCTATCAACTCCATGTAAGAGATTCCGGGTTTTATGATTCTGGAATCTTCTGTTAAAGTCCTCAATTTTCAACTTATACCTAAGTTGAGCGATTTGAGCATAGCGAAAAAGCGCTTTACTCAGGTAAACCCCGATTTGTAAATTGTTGCAATTCACCACCGTCATGAAACTGTTTTACTGTGAATTACGGCAGCATTTTATTTTGATGTGCTGGAGTTTATCTTATTGAAAGATGATGAATTTTGTCAGGCATAAATTCATGGAATAAATAGTGTTTGCCATAATCTCTAATTTTTTAGCTTAAATCTATGTTACGGTGCTCTGCACCTTTAAGTTTTAGTTGTCATTAATTTTCTACCAATATTGCGCCACTCTGTGGCTTCCAGATGCATAAAAAGAGACACATTCTGAAAAATTGGATTATAATTGTCAATGACACATTGCCATATACTAAATCTCCTTTTTACAATGATAAATAATGCGAATGCAAACTTTAGGTATTTTACATTAATTCTATAAGGCTAATATTTACTTTTTGATTTTGTTCAAATTAAGGGAGAAGGACCGGCCTTGTAAAAATTGCGTTAAAAAAACAGGCAGCATAAAAGATAGAAGAAACGCAACCGATAAAGTGTAGTAAAGCTCAAAAGATTAGTGTACAACGGTTTAAAGAAGAGGAATACTGTTTCAACCTCGTTTCTTCTTGCCAAAATTGCTCGCCTGTTTTTAGCAATTTTTACGAAGCCGAGATTTTTTGTTACTTTTTGATCTTGCAAAAAGTAAAAGAATAAATGTGCTGAGGTCAAATATTAAGCGTGAAAAGTCTCTCATTGGTGATACAAATTTATAATTACGACGTTATTGAATAAAGTATAATTCAATACCTGCGTGAAATAGATCATATCTTAGCCAGCACATCAAAATAAGATTCAGCCTGAATTGCATACAATTTCATAATCGATTGAGCTATTTTCTTTTTTAAGTCGCTCAATTTGGATTATATTTGTATATTCGTTTCCGGAATATTCGGGCCATTAGTTAACATACGGGAGTTACTTAATGGTAAAGTTACTATAAAGTATATTAAGCAGGTTATTAAGTTAAACATCAGCAACTATGGCAGAATTTGATCATTTGGATAGCACACCCCAAAATGGCAGGCAGGTGAACCCGGGCTTCAAAATTCTTGTAGCTGAAGACGAGGAATCAAACTTTCGTTATATCGAGAAATTATTGAAAAAAGCTGGCTTCGATTTGCTAAGGGCCAATAATGGGCTCGAAGCAGTTGAATATGTTGAACTTGATAGCAAAATCAACCTGATCCTCATGGATATTAAAATGCCGGTAATGAATGGCGTTGAAGCTACCCGTGAGATAAAGAAAATGAAACCCATGATTCCCATCATCGCTACGACGGCTTTTGCCATTCCCGGTGATCGCGAAGTATTTCTAAAAGCCGGCTGCGATGATTATATCCCTAAACCAATCAGGGCTAATGAACTTATTGACATGATTATGAGTCACTTATCCTGAAAGTTTTTTAACATTACAATCTCAGGATCCGGCGTTCCGATGCAGGATTTTTATTCAGGATAAGCCCAATGGAAGTTCGATACGGAAGGTAGTTCCCGTGCTTTCGTCAGATTCTAATCCGACACTACCTTTGAGGTACCTGTTGGTCAATAACTTAACAGAATAAGTACCAACCCCGCGATCAGTCCCTTTGGTTGAAAACGAACGTTGAAAAATCTGACGTTGTACCTCTTCCGTCATTTGTCCCTGGTTATTTACCCAAAACCAGATGGTTTTATCACTCACTTTTGAACCAATGGTAATAACTGATCCTTCAGGACTTGCTTCAAGTGCATTCTTAACCAGGTTTATTAATACCCTTTTAAGTAATTGCGGATCTGTTTCCATCTGCACTGAATGTGAAAACGTATCCACGTGAATTCGTTTGTTTTCGGCAATCTCATGATGCGAAAGGTATGCAGCAACGTCATGTAGGATCTGCAGCGAAGAACAACGGACAATCTTAAGTTGAAGATCCCCGTTTTCAGCAGCACTCAATGTCCTTTGCGAGACAATATCTTCAATCAGGTCATTACTCGCTTTTCCTGCCATTTCGAGGTACTCCTGCATCTCTTGCGGGTTTGACACCTCTTTTAATGCAACCAACATGCCATTTAATCCTGAGGCTGTATTAAGAACATCGTGAAAAAACATCCGCTCAAGCATCCTGCGACGTTTTTGGTCGCTGATATCTTTTACTGCCAGAATTGTAAATTCCTGGTTATCAAACCTGAATGGCGTTGCAATTACCTGAAGCTCATAAGAAACGGATTGGTCATCAACAAGACTGCTTATCCTGCATTCCTTTTGCGATTGAAGCCCTGTTCGCTGGCACTCAAGTAGAGCATTTACGGCACCACAATAACGACAAGATTGTGTCGTACCGCAACCTCCCACGGTTTCTGCAGAATGAATGCAATTGAGCAGTTCTCCCGGGCGTTTTCCCAGTAAATCAAGGGGATTTAATCCGCCAATCAACGAAAGCAAGGCTTTGTTCGAAAAAACTACCTGCCTTTGTTTATTCAGAATCATGGCGACATCGGGCATTGCATCCGTTATCAGGCTAAGCATCTGATCCGCTGCCAGTCTAGCATAAGTGCCTATGATATCTTCCTGTCCGGCTTTTCCCGGAGAAGCAAAGTCGGAGCCTGATAATGGAGACTCTTCTTTATTTTTCATTAATGTGGTCATTTATCGCAAAAGTATTATTTATTAGGATTTATGCAACAAACTGTTCATCTGGTATATCCCAAATGATTCACTTTGAGATGATTTACTTAACCCTCATAAAGTTAATTGATTTAAAAATCAAAAGTAATTCCATAGTTTTTTACTTTACGACTAATATCCGGATAAAAAGGAAGGCCTCCATCCCGATACCTTATGTACAGGATCGGGATGGTCACTTTGTGTAAAAATTAGTCTTGATTTTTAATGGACAACACTAATTGAAATCGTTTTTGTTGCCGACCGCAAACTGCAAACTGCTTGCTATCGACGCCCTACTTCCGGAAACAATCGCCCCAGTTTATATTCCGCATATCGCCCGATTTTTCAAATTCCATGTGCATGCCAAATGCAGCCGACAAGGTGCAGGGCGTGTGTGTATCGCCGGCCAGATGTGCATAATCGCTCAGGGCCTGACGGTAATCCGGATGTACGCAATTGTCTATAATGGTCTGCATCTTTGCCTTTGGCGATTTTGATCGAAGATCGGCAATGCCCTGTTCGGTGATAATTACCTGAACCGAATGCTCGTTGTGGTCAGTGTGTGAAACCATAGGGACAAAAGCGCTTATTTTACCGCCTTTGGCGATGGAGGGACAGGTAAATACGGAGATATAGGCATTTCTTGTAAAATCACCTGAACCGCCAATTCCGTTCATCATTTTGCGGCCCATTACGTTGGTACTGTTGACATTACCGAACAAATCAACTTCGATGGCGGTATTTAATGAAATGATGCCAAGTCTGCGGGCAACCTCGGGACTGTTGGAAATTTCCTGGGGTCGCAACACAATCCGTTTATGAAAGAAGTCAAGGTTATCATAAATACTTTTGAGCATCTCAGGCGAAACCGTGAGTGAGCAGCTACTGGCAAACTTTATCCTGCCTTTCTTCATCAGGTCGATTACGCTATCCTGTATAACTTCGGTGTACATTTCAAAGTCAGGGATACCTTTATGAGCGCCAAGAGCTGACATAACAGCATTGGCAATATTACCAACACCTGATTGCAGCGGAAGGAAGGATGATGGAATCCTTCCGATTTTCATTTCACTGGAAAGAAAATCAGCCACATTCTGCCCAATCTGCTCGGTTACTTCATCTGTTTTGGCGAAGCCGCCAACTTCATCGGGAAGATTTGTAAGAACAATCCCTGCAATTTTTGAAGGATCTACTTTAACTACCTCAACGCCTGCTCTGTCAGATGGTTTGTAAATTGGTATTTCGCGGCGGTTCGGCGGATCAGCCACTACAATAATATCGTGCATTCCTTTAAGCGCTTTCGGGTGGTAAGCGTTCAGTTCTATCAGAATTTTATCGGCTACTTTGCATATCGTTGGCGAAATACCCACTCCTGTCGTCAGCACAATTTCTCCCTGTTCAGTTACATCGCAGGCTTCAATAATGCCCCAGTTGATTTTGCCCAGAAAACCGTACCGGATATTCTGTCCTACAACAGATAGATGTGAATCAAAATAATCTGCCTTTCCGGCATTGATCAAATTACGAAGATCGGGATTCGACTGATAGGGAGTCCTGAATTTTACAGCTTCAGCCCTTGCCAGCGAACCATCCAGCGAATCGCCTGTAGAGGCGCCGGTAATCACGCCAATCTTAAATGGCCTGCCCTGGGCATGCTCCAGTTTAGCTTTTTCACCAATCGCAACAGGAATAGATTTCACGGAACCCGCCGGTGTAAAACCACTAAACCCCACCACTTCATCGTGGTTGATATAACTGGCCGCTTCTTCGGCCGAAATAAAACGTAATGCCATTATTGTGTGTTTAAGTACAAAAAAAATATTTATTGCCTTGTGTCAAATCAAAAATACAGCTCCTGACCGACCGTCATAACGATTAAGTTTACATCTTTGCAAACCGGCAGGCTGAAATACCCGACAAATTTAACCATTTTAACCCGTAGGCATCCCTTCAAAGGGGTAAAATTATCACATGTATATTATTGCATATCATAATCTTGGACAATGCAGGTAGCCACTAAACCAGATTCCCTATCATTCAAAGCTTTAGTTGTTGAAGAAACATCAGAAGGTAAATTTGTCGCCACCATAAAAGACAAACTGATCACTGATTTACCCCAGGGTGAGTTACTGATTAAGGTGATGTTCTCAGGACTTAATTACAAGGATGCATTATCAGCTTCCGGGCACAGAGGTATAACACGGCGATATCCGCACACACCGGGTATTGATGCTGCCGGCATTGTGATTGAATCTGTGAGTCCGGATTTTTCGCAGGGCGATGAGGTAGTTGTAACCGGATATGATCTGGGTATGAATACCAGTGGAGGATTTGCCCAATATATCAGGGTGCCTGCAAAATGGGCTGTGCACAAGCCTGCCAACCTGAGCCTGAAGGAATGTATGATCATAGGGACTTCAGGTTTTACGGCTGCCAGTGCTGTTTATGAATTTATAAAGCATGGAATAGAGCCCGGGTCAGGGAAAATATTGGTAACAGGTGCCAGTGGAGCCGTTGGTTCAATGGCTGTGTCCATGCTTGCTGAAGCTGGTTACAGGGTAGTCGCCTCTTCGGGAAAAACAGCCGCCACTTCATGGTTAAAAAAACTCGGAGCCGATGAAGTAATCGGGCGGGATGAAGTCAATGACCTGACAGAAAAGCCATTATTACCCCCCAGATGGATTGCAGCAATTGACACGGTTGGCGGAAATACATTATCAACTGTAATTCGTTCAACCGCCGACAGAGGAATTGTAACCAATTGCGGGATGCTTGCATCCAACAAACTCGATGTATCAGTCTTTCCTTTCATTCTGAGGGCTGTAAGGCTTGTTGGCATCGCTTCCGCTGAAACACCAATGGCCAGAAGACTTGAAATATGGAACCTGATTTCCGGGAAATTAAAGTTCACAGGATTGGATAAAATCTACCATCCAATTTCTCTTCAGGAAGTGCCCGAAGCACTCGAACAAATGCTGAAAGCTTCGACAACAGGCAAAATTCTGGTCGAAATCTGACCTGTATTACCTTTTCTCTTTTTTTTGATTAACTATACCCGAATCACTGCAAGAGGTGGGTTGGTTGTGCCGGAATAATTTCATTGTTGTAAATTATTTTCCACAATTAATTTAGTGACCTATCTCTTATTTTTCTATACCTGCTACCTGACGCTGATGAAAAAATCTACAAATACAAAACCACAATTTGAATTTCTGGCTGATCATAGCATTCTGATCAATCATGTAAATGAGAATTTGGTGGTCTCCCCTTCTACCTATATTCTGAATCTGATTAATTTCCTGGATGAGGCTGAGCGGCTAAAAGCAACTAATTTACTGGTGATGGCTCCTTCCGAAGTTTATCACATGGATTTTAAAATGCATGAGTGGGTTTCGCGTTATCTGTTCCCACAAATGAACCATATTGGAATAGAAAAAATTGCATTTTGTGTGAAAAGCCTCCCCAAGGACATGGCAGAACATAAAGCTACGTTCGGGCAAAACCCTGAAATCGGAGTTTTTACCTCGATGCCTGAAGCAAAGGCCTGGGTAATGGGTCTTATAAACAAATCATCCATCACCCTTTCATTCGATATCGTTGATAAAGAACCTTTTATAGATATTCTGGCATCCTGATAAACGGAGTAAATTATTCCTGCCTGTTTCCAAAACTGAGCGATTTGAGCGAAATGACAGATCGCTATACTCAGGTAATTCCGCATATTCCTTCCGGCTATTTTTTCACTACAACCTTCGTGATTTTCGAAAATCTCTGAGACATCATGCCGGTTATGGTTAACTGCAAAGCATGATAAATAAGAATTGGCAGTAAGATGATTCCTCCGAGGCCGGCAGTACCAAACATTACCTTTGCTATTACCGTACCATGCATCAACGATTTAGTTGACCCACAGAAAAGAGCGGTTATCCTATCCTCCGTTCCAAGGCCCGCTTTCTTTGTCATCAGGTAAATCATACTACTTACCATCACAAAAAGCATCAAAAGAATCAGGATTAAAATCACAATCACCCCTGGGCCCAGGTTGGCAAACAAACCACTGTAAAACGAACTGGCGAAGGAGGTATAGACAATGGCAAGAATTACTGACTGGTCGAAATACCTTGTATAGTTCCGTGTTCGGATCGCTCTCTCTCCGAACCACTTATGAAGGAATATGCCAATTATTAAAGGTATAAGCACCTGGTAGGCCAGTTTGAGGAGCACCGGACTGATGTCAAATCCTTCAGATCCAGTGGCCAGAACCAATCCCATCCACAACGGAGCAATAACAATACCCGCCATGCTTGAAAAACTGGCGTTAAAAATGGCTGCAGGAATATTACCGCCTGCAAGTGAAACCATAACAACAGCCGATGAAACTGTTGAAGGCATAGCCGCCAGAAAAAAGATTCCCAGCCACAACTCTTCATAAGGGCCTGAACGGAAAAGGTTCCTGAATAACAGCACAAGGACAGGAAAGAGGATAAAAGTGACAGATTGAATGATCAGGTGAAGCTTCCATTTCGACAGACAGCCGAGCAGTTGACGAATACTTAGCCTTAATCCATAAAGAAAGAAAATAACGGAGATACCATATCCGGCCAGCGACCGAAGTGAGAAAGGTC
>JBBQBC010000149.1:0-9357 GCA_038317155.1 Bacteroidales bacterium | reverse complement strand
TACCAATGCAACCATCATAGGTAATGCAACTGCCACCAAGCCTCCGATGTAAGGAACCATGTTGAGTATTGCACCTATGATACCCAGTAAAATGGCATAATCAATTCCCAGAATCAATAGCGCTGCAATTTGCATGATGGCTACCAGTATCGCTTCAATAATTAGTCCGGATAGGTAACGTTGAATAACAATTTTAGTCTGGGTAACAATTTGGCTTACCTGACTGTGATTATTAAGACCAAAAATCCGGTGAATAGATTCAATGATAAGGGGTTGGTAATATAACAGCAAAAAGATGTAAAGCGGAAGCAGTAAGATGATCATTATGGCTGTACCTACTGTAACCAGTGTTTTCCCGATTGCTTCCGTGCTTGAATTGAGAAGTTCTCCTTGTGTTTTAGTAATCCAACCATAAATGGCCTGTGGATTAATGTCGAAATAGCCTGATACAGCGGCAATGGTTTCATTGATGATGTCGGTAAACCGCTCGACCAGAAGTGGCCACGATTCGCTGAACCGGCTTGCCTGAGAGAATAGCAAAGCGACAAACCCGACAATAATTAGAAAGGTTATGAGTAAACTAAAGACAATTGCCAGCACCCTGTTTATTCTTCTTTGAACAAAAAAATTTACAAGCGGATGTAGCAGTATTGAAATAATGATGGAAAAGACAAAAGGTACTATAATGCCCTGAGCGATATATAGAATAGCTAGTAAAGCAACTAACCCAACAAAAAAAAGGCTTGCCTTTGCAACGAATGGAAATGTCAATTCTTTATTAATCATGAATTTTGAGAATTCACCTCTTTTTTGCGTCGTAGATGTTGAAAGATATACTGGCCAACTAATTTAATTGGGACAGATTGTTTGGCCACAATCGTAGTTACTCCAAATTGCAGCACTGTGCCAAAAAGCTTTCTGAACAGATTACCGGATCTGCCAACAGCGATCTTTTTTGTGAGATAACCCGATGCTACACCAACTGTAGCCCCTAAAATGTTATTAGTCAGATAGGGCGATGAAGTAACTTCGGATAACGTGTTCTTAATCAGGTTAGCCGGTTTTAAATTTTCGTAAATCTGGTAGACCTGTTCTTTTAAAAGTTCCTTTTTAAGCGCTTGCTCAAATTCTAAAATCTGAATGGCTTTTTTAAGTTCGGTACTTGTAGTTATAGGTTCCATAGAGTTTAATTTAGTACCTGTTTAATGAAAATATTGCTGATCCTTTTTTTAATCGATCCATGTAAAAAGAAATGGATCAGAAGGCCTGTAAGCCCATAAAAGGCGGCTATCACAAAGAATCCGAAATAAATCTTTCCAAGGATTTCACCCAACCACAACGCCAAACCAATACTAAGGAACAGCATAAATGACGAGAGAAGGACAAGCACAAGCCAATTGGACATAAGCGAAGAGACCAAGGCAGACATTTTTTCAATTGCTTTAAGTTTTTCTAACTCAAAACTTGTTTTGCCATATTCTGTTGCTTTTTCAATGAATGATTCTATAGAGCTTGTAATTTCTTCCATGGTTTCTGTATTAAAAATATTCTTTAAACATGTGGAATCTGCTTTTTACCAGATCCAGGCAGCACTCGGAATTGATCTGGTATGACCTTTAGCCAGCTCCGAAAAAGCTAAATATGAAAAACTTCAAAATAAAACTTTCGCGGAGCTAACTTATCGGTCGATTCCTCTTAATGACCGTTTTAAAAGTTTTTTGTCACCTTCAACGGTTCATGATCTTTGGGCATTTTTTCATCGGCATACTCCAGAACATCTTCTTTTACTTTCGAAAATTCCTCACTGAGGTTGTCGACAAACTGATTGAATTTGCCTTTCACCTTGTCAGCGAGCTGTCCGCTATTTTTGGATATTTTTTGGCGGGTTGCTGTACCTTTGTCCGGTGCTAATAAAACTCCCAATAATGCGCCTGTGGCTGCGCCAGCCAATACTCCTAACAATAATTTTCCTGAATTCATGGTGTAATTTTTAAATGATTAATAATTAATATGATGAAATTTAATGGTATGCTGTTTTCTTATGAAGAGATGAATAATTAATATTTAAATGCTTGTGTTGTTAATACGACCTGATCTCCCGGATATTGACTGCTTGGGTCATCTTCGGCAGAAATGAAAATTTTCATAGGTTTAAATGGAGTCGAAGTCTCGAATGATCCCTTCAGTTTCTTGGAGAGAAATCCGGTAGAACTTTCAATCTTCCCAATGTTTTTAACTAATTGATCTTCAGTAACCATCCAAACAATATAATTAAGTTTCGGGGGGGTAAGCGCTGAAACTTCGGCTAAATCAAATAGTTCAATTTTGATGTTGTTGTTTTTGTTGTTGTCCTTTTTAATCTTCACAGTACCTCTTGCTGCCGGAGCAATGGTTGATGGAAGGAACTTTACTTTTTTTGCCGATGTGTCAACTGCAAATAGAAATAGCAGGACAAAAACTCCCAGGAATATCTTATACGCCAGGGCATTCATTTTCATTGTTTTCATTTGTGTGTTTTTAAAGATTTAGAGTGCTGCAATTATTTTTTGTAATTCTTCTCTTGTTTTGCCTAACCTGATCTGAAGTCTTTTAAGCATTTCTTCTTTTTTTCCTACTTCAAGTAATAGGTTATTATCATTTAAGAAGGCATATTTTTTTTTTAGCTTGCTCTTTGTTTTGGCCCATCTTCCCGCTAATTTCTTATTTTCCATCTTTTCTAATTCTTGAGGTGAATAAATTTTCACTATGCAAAGTTGGGCGAACTACTCACGAAAAGCGTTACACAATTCTAATTAAGACTTACAACATTCACACATCAACATATTTAAGGTCAGTTGTACAAATCTCAGATACGAGATTAAAGCGACATGAGAATTTTGTCAAATTCTTCTTTTGTCTGGAAAAGCAAGGCCTGGCGCTTTACAGATAGTTCCTCTTTCCTGCCTTCTTCAAGCAACAAATCGTCTTCCATCAGATATGCAAGTTTCTGTTTAAGTTTGGCTTTCTCCTCATTCATATTTACTCTAAGCACGGAAGTTTCCATTTGTATAATTTTTATAGGGTTACATTTTACCTTACAAAGTTGAAGTCTTAATGGCTTAAAATGTTATATAATTTCGCGGAATAATTACATGATTCACACTTAACTTAGATGGAAAAAATTCAGGAATGTAATTTCAGGAGGCGGAAGTCTTTTTTATTGCAATTGTTACCGGGAGGAAAGAACCTAAAGCGGTAAACGCCATTGGTTTTGGATGATGCCTTAATTCTGGGGAGCTTTTCCTGAAGTCTTCAATACATCAAGCAATTCCAATAAATTAATTGTAGCATAGGTTGATGAATGGTCTGACATGGCATAAGGTATGATGAGGTCATTGTTATGAATAATTGAACCGCACGAATAAATTACATTTGGTACATAACCTTCACGCTCCGATTCATTGGGGGCCATCAGCGGGCTGCTTAGTCTGCCTATTTCAATTTCCGGATTCTCCAGTTCAAACAAGGAGGCTCCCAGCGTATATTCCCTCATCGGACCAACAGCATGGGTAATAACCAGCCATCCAAATTCCGTTTCGATCGGTGATCCGGCATTGCCCATTTGTACGAGTTCCCAAGGGTATTTCGGTTGTTGTATAAGTTTTGCCTGGCGCCAGATATTAATATTTTCAGAATATGCGATATAATTATTTACACCGTCTATCCGGCACAACATGGCATATTTACCTTTTATCTTTCGTGGAAATAAGGCCATCCCTTTATTGCTGGCAAGCTCACCATTGATAGGTAAAATCTTAAAATTATAAAAGTCAGTTGTTTTAATTAACTTAGGAAGAATAGCAATTCCGTCGTAAGCGGTGTAGGTGGCATAATAGGTCACATCCCCGTTATCTTCGGTGAATCGAACAAATCGTGCGTCTTCAATACCCTTCTGCTCGGTTGCCGAAACCGGGAAAATAACCCTTTCTGAAATGGCTGAATCAATCGAAAAATTGATCTCGTAGTGCGACGAAGCAAGCCACATCATCTGGTTTAATATTTTAATCTGACCTTCGGTAATGTTAGGATTTTTTATGGCTATTGCGAGATTCTTCATCAGTTCGCCATAGGTAAAGTTGGCCCCAAGTATATCTAAAATAAACGCCGAAGAAACATGCTTTTTTGGCGTTTTCAAAACTTTGGGCTGGTCAGCGATAACCGGCGGAATTACATTTGCATGGTCAGGGATTTCGATGGGTTTGTCCAGTATCGCAGGAGAAACAGTGCTTTCCGCTAAGGTCATTTCATCTAATTTCTCCGTAAAAGTTTTTTTATCGTAGAAATTGCGTTTAATTACATCAGCTTCGGCCAACATTTTACCAACAGGTTCGATGCTCAGGTTATTATTCCGGTCAAGAATTCCGGTCCGGAATACAATGGACGAAACATGTCCTTCGCCGGTCGCCCGGAAACTAAAAATTACCCTTTTTTCATCGGATCTTATTCCCGATTGGTCGGGGTCTTCAACAACCGAAGGGTTAAAAAATGCTGCCGATTCGATGGAATATTCCATGGTAAAATATGAACCTATGAGCGCTTTTTGAGCCAGACTCAAATCCTCTTCATTCACTTCGATCTTGTCAAAAATTGGGGCAAGCCGGGCAAAATGCTTCTCAAATATTCGCGATATATTTCGGTGCCGCCTTGAGTATCCTCTCAGCAATTGACTCATTGCGATATTTACTTCCTTTTCAGGCATCGTCAGTACCTTCCTGATAATATCAGCTGACCTATCATCAGTTAAATATAGAAACCGGGCGATAATTCTGGAAGGATCCGGAGAAAATACCAGCTTTTTTCTGATCACATTTATTTGCATGAGTTCGATCCTTAAGTTTAAACAGAAAAGGTTCTCTATGATTCGTCCTTTGTTGTGCGAATCAGGCTAATGCCGGCGACAAAAAACAATAGACCGAGCAACCCATAAATTACAAGCGTTTTAATCTCTTTCTCCCCGTTTGAAGAGTTGACGAATATTACGGCGGCATAAACAAGACCACCAATCCCGAGAGCTGTGAGTAATGACCCAAATATTCTTTTCAAATTCATCGCATTATTTTTTTAGATATGTATGTTCGTCAGGGAGCCAAGAATTCCAAAAACCTTGAGCAGCCAAACAATAAGTACAATCACAACCACCACATTTAAGATGGTTTTAATGTTGCGATCCATCGGGATAAAAGAATTGATGAGCCATAGGAGAACTCCAACAATAATAATTACGAGTAAAATAGTTAACAGTGGCATATAAATGATTTTAAAAGTTAAGTTCAAATTTAATCCACTTATTTCACCTGTTTGTTACATTATTTTGAAATTAAGTTGCATCATTCACACATTTTATGCGTTTGGCTAACTGGCCTCTGGCCTGAAGGTCATTTGTTTTAGCAGCAATATGCTGCTGTAAATTTTCACTGATAGGAAACCTTCAGGCTTTAAGTTTTCCTGAAAATAGAACCTTTTGCTATTGTCCGTTGCCGGAAAGTACCACTTTAATCGTTTTTAGTATAATCACGAAATCCAGTTTTAATGACCAGGTATCAATATACTGCATGTCCATTTTCATCCATTGCTCAAATGGAATATTGTTTCTTCCTGAAACCTGCCAGATGCAGGTAATTCCGGGTTTCATGCTTAAGCGGCGCTGTTGCCAGCGTTCATACTGGTCAACCTCCTTAGGAATTGGTGGCCGGGGTCCCACAACAGCCATTTCACCTTTAAACACGTTGATAAATTGAGGGATTTCGTCCAGTGAAGTTCTGCGAAGAAACCGACCAATCCGGGTCACCCTGGGGTCGTTCTTAATTTTAAAAACAGGGCCTTCCTGCTCATTTTGAGCGCTTAATGATTCCAGCTGCTTTTCAGCGTCAACCACCATTGTTCTGAATTTGTAGCAGAAAAACTGCCTTCCGTTCAATCCTATCCTTTTTTGAAGGAAAAAGACTGGTCCACCGTCAAGTTTTATCAGCAGAGCGATAATTGCCATTATCGGTGATATAACTATGAGAATCAGAATGGAAATTGTAAAGTCGAAAACAACTTTAAATTTTAGAGCCAGATAGTCGTCCGGTGTATTTCTGAAGGTCAGAAAAGGCATTTGATTCAGAAAAGACAGGGATGATTGCATCTTTACATAGTTCAGTAAAGGCGATTGCATCCTGAATACTACTCCAACTTCGGCGCATGAATAAATAAAATTCTGAATATCCTGCTGCTCCAGCGAACTTTTGCAATAGAATACTTCATCAATAGCCCGTTTATCGATGATTAACGAAAGATCGCGTTCGTAAGGAATAACAAGGTATTCCCAGCCATATTTTTCTTTTATAGCAACGTCGTCCGACATAATGGCCCATATCCGGTATCCCCAATCTTTGGTTTCAATCAGGCGGTCAATAAAATAAGTGGAATCTTCGTCGGCAATGATTAATATTAACCGGCTATTCAATCCTTCTCTCCGGATGAACCCCATGGTGGACGATAAAACGAACTTAAAGGAATACAGGACTATAAAGTTTATGACTGCAAATACACCGATGACGATCCTGGAAATTGAGTTAAGGTCCAAAATTACAATAGTGGCAAGAAGCAAAAAAATCCCGGCGGTAATTACGGTTAAATATTCGGTAAAGGTGACCGAATCCATTTTAATCCGGATTAATCGTCCCATATTTGACCTGTCGAGTAGTATTAACCAGAGTAATACAACAAGAAATGAAAGAATCTTATAGTGTGGTGAATGCCACTGGATAGGTTCGAAAAGGGCATTCGTTATCTGCATTGCACCCCGAAAGCATAGCAGTGTTAAAAAAACCTGAAAAGCGATACTAAACTTTTCAAGAACTGGTTCTCTTTCTTTATGCATAAATAGTTTGGATTTTGGTATTTAGCTTCAATCGCCTGTTGAATTAATGTCTAAAATGTAATGATAGATGGAATCAGTCAGTTTCTAGGCCTTTGCATTTTTACTGGTTACGATAATTACAATTCCTCCAACGAGCAATACTACACCTATAATGGGTGACCACTGCACGGGGTGATTCGTTTCCTTGTTAATTTCAATCGGACCAATGTCCACCACTTTTTCTTTGGTCACATAATTGAATCCGGTGTAAATCATCATTATTAAACCGATTGCAGCCAAAACAATTCCAAGTGTTTTCATCCTGATATGTTTTAAGTATTTGATTTTTTGAAACGCAGTCTCCCATTAATGTCTGCCGGATCAAAATCCGGCAAACATTTAATGGAAAAATGATCTGGGGTTATGTAAGTATAACCCAAATTTATTAGAGGACTCTTCGTCCCTGGATTACCCGGAGTATGATCGCAATAATGGCGATAACAAGTAAAATGTGTATGATGCCTCCGGCACTGTAACCAACAAAACCAATGATCCATGCAATGATTAAGATAACTGCAATGACATAAAGTAAATTTCCCATGATCTTTAATTTTTAAATAATTTGAAATTGGTATTAATCTAACTAATGATTTAATCTGAAACTAAATTTTGCTTCGTCTTGGAAGTTCTTAGAGTAGTAAAACCAGCAAGAGAACAATAAGGATAGCTGCTCCAACTGAAATATAAAGTCCACCGGAACTCTCCCTGACATTAGATTTCATTTCTTTTTTTATCGAGCGGGTTTCGCTGCGGAGTTCTTTCTTTTCAGCTGAACTTAGCGTTGAATTATCCATCGCTTTGATTTCGTTAAATCTGGCAACCCTGGCTTCAGTTTCAGCGGACCTTACTGCTGTATTCGTGGTTGTGTTTGACGTTACCTTATCGGTTTTTTTACCGGCCATCAATTGACCCGGAGAAAAAAAGAACAGCATGGTTGCTGTCATTAATGCAAGAGTAAACTTTTTCATCTGACGAATTTTTTAATGTGAATGTATTTTCACTATTCAAAGGTGAGCATCTTTTTACCCTGAATCGTTACACAATTCCGTTGAAGAATTACATCATTCACACTTGTTTAGTTTTAACTAAAACAAAAAGGCAATCACCTAAGTGACTGCCTTTTTGAAGAATCTGATTTGTTAAATATCTTAGGGTTGGGTAACCGCATTCATCTGAAGAGTAACAGCTGTTTGTGCCAGCATTCTTCCGTTGATTGTTGCTCCTGTTTTCATGTTAATTCCTGTCTGGCTCAAAATAATTCCTTCAAAATGGCTGGTCGTTCCTATGGTAACGGCTCCGGAAGTCTGCCAGTAAATATTTCTTGCCAATGCACCACCTTCAAGAGTAATTCTCACTGCTGAACTCATATTAACAGTTCCGGCAACCTGGAAAATCCAAACATCAGTTGGACTACCCGAAATGGTTATGTCTGTTGGGATAATCAGGGCAGTTGTCCATTTGTAAAGACCCGGAGTAAGGGTTTTGCCTCCGATGTTACCGGCACCTAAATTCAGGAAGTCCGGGTTAACACGTCCTGCTGCATCCGTGTAGGCAGCTTGCATGTCGAGTACTGCAATACCTAAGCGGGTTGCGTTTGTGACTCTGCATGGCAGAGGACCGGCAGCATCAACGGTATAAATTGTTCCTACCACTTCGGCACAACTAAGTAAAACAGCCGCACCTGTGATTGGGCTTGAACCGACATCGCCAACAACTGATGATTTATAAACATCGGTAACTCCGGTTTTTGAAAGAATCGCAAAATCGCCTGCAATTCCAAGGTTTAATCCTTTAAGTGTACCTTCCTGCGGCAGAATAGTGGCACTCTTCAGAGAAGAAGACTTTTCGGAAGTTTGAACTGATGCGTTTAGCAGCGAAGATTCCGGAGCATAAGAGTTATCCATACTTTTACTGCAACCAAAAACTAATCCTGCTAATAAGATAACAGCAACTGGTAATATTTTAAAATGGTTCATGGTGTGATATTTGGTTGTGACTTCATTGTCACGATTCAAAAGTGATGTCTTTTAACATGGGAAAGTTACACAACTCTTAAGGATAGTTGCAAAATTCACACCTTTTGAAAATATGCTAAAAAAAGGCGACCACTCAAGTGACCGCCTCTTTTGATGATGAAAATTTCTCTGATTTCTTATGGGTTATTTACTGTATTCATTTGGAGACTTACTGCAGTCTGTGCCAGCATTCTTCCGTTTATTGATGCACCGGTCTGCAAATTGATAGCAGTTTTGCTTAATATGTTTCCTTCAAAATGGCTGGTCGTTCCCAAAGTTACGGCGCCAGATGTTTGCCAGAATATATTTTTCGCAAGTGCTCCACCTGCTAAAGTAATTCTCACTGAAGAACTCATTTTTAGTGTTCCAGCAATCTGGAATATCCAAACATCGGTAGAA
>JBBQBC010000148.1:0-9393 GCA_038317155.1 Bacteroidales bacterium | reverse complement strand
ATATTCAGGATAAATATCAATTTCGCCCGACAATAACGCCGGTTGAATATTGGAAGTGCCACCACCGATTCCAAACATTCGTTTTACCGGTATATCCGTATTCTTTTCAATCATTTGAGAAATAATTTCACCCAGGATATACTGTTCGGCGGTAGGTTTTGAAGCAACAACGATTGCTCTTTTGGTTGTGACAGCGGATTTTGACAGAATGGTGAAACCAATTGCCAGTGTTACTATTGCCAAACCGGCATAGGTAAGCCAGCGACTGTATCTGGTTGAATGATGTTTGCTGTTTTTTAATGACTTCTCGAAAAATCCGATTGTAAGATCGGTAACAAGTGCCAGCAAAGCCACGGAAATTGAGCCTGCCAGTATAAGTGAAGAATTGTTGGTGTTAATGCCACGGTAAATGGCCTGTCCCAATCCACCGGCTCCAATAAAGGAAGCCAGTCCGGCAAGAGCAATGGTCATCACAACCATGGTACGGAACCCGCTCAGGATAGTTGGAAAAGCAAGCGGCCAGCGAATTCTCAGAAATATCTGCATTGGAGTGGCGCCCATGCCTTTTGCTGCATCTAATAAACGGGGATCCACCTCAATCAGTCCGGTATAGGTATTTCGGATCATAGGAAGCAGTCCGTAAATAACAAGAACCACCAGCGCATTTAAAAAGCCTATGCCTATTAAAGGAATGAATAGTCCAAACATGGCTATCGAGGGAATGGTAAAGAGAAAATTTACAACTCCCAATACCAGATTCCGGATTCGGTTATACCTGACCAGGGCAATACCCGCACTGACTCCAATGACAACAATAATCAATATGGCCGTAAGCGACAGCAAAATGTGCTGAAGAAGCAGTTCAAACAAATAATCCTTTCGCTGGAGTAAAAATGACCACATACAGAAAATCCTGATTTAAACTACTTTTCTTTCACCCAGAGTGAATCTGCAAAATAATTCCGGCTGTCTGAATAATGTTTTTCAACCCTGAATCCATGGCTTGTCGCCAATTTCTCAATCGTTTTTAAATCAAATTTACGCGAAAGTTCCATGTAAATCGCTTCCCATTGGTTAAAGCGGAAATTTTCTGCCAGGGATTCAATATACACGGTCTGATTTTTTGTTGAAACCAAAAAGCTTTTGACAGTGCCCGTTTGAGGATTGTAATCAGTATGATGTTTAAAATTGCTGATGTCAAAATCTGCGCCCAGTTCCCTGTTCAGGCGGGCAAGATGATTGAGGTTGAATCGCCCGGTGTGGCCATGCGGATCATTATAGGCTTTCATAATTATTTCGGGTGATTTTTTCAGGTCGAAACCAATCATTACTTTATCGCCTTTGTGCGCAAATTCGGAGAGCTGGCTTAAAAACAAGTTCAATTCTGCATCTTCGAAATTGCCAATATTGGAACCCAGGAATAAAATAACTTTCCGTAGCACGGAATGACCGTTCAATTGTTTCAGTACACGAAAAAAATCACCGGTTTGAGCATCTACTTTTAATGAAGGAATTTCCTTTGCAAGGCTTTCAACCAGTTCTTCGTTTGCTTTCGGGCTGATATCGATGGGTACATATTTGAGACCTGAAGATTGCCTGACCATTGCATTCAGTAATATCTTCGTTTTCAGTCCATCACCGGATCCAAGTTCAATTAGCTCAAAATGTAAAGCATCCTTTATAAAAGCATCTGTGATCTCCTTTTTGTGGGTTGTGAATATTTCATGTTCACAATTGGTCAGGTAATACTCAGGCATGTTCATAATGTCCTGAAAAATGCCGCTTCCGATATCGTCGTAAAAATATTTCGGCAACAAAAATTTTGGATTTGCTGACAGGCCACGCATAGTATCAGTAGCCATTTCAGAAAGAAGTATTTGTTGTTCCATTGGTTTACTTTTCTACTTTGTAATGTTCCGGAATGCCTGTTTCAAAAGGATTATCAGGATCGTTGCTCCATTCAAACCAGCCACCGTCATACACTGAGACCCTGGGCCAGCCCATGAGCCATGCATTGAACCAAGCCTCGCTGCCACGCCATCCTGTACCACAATAGAAAGCCAGGTGTTTGTCGGGAGTGATCCCGTTTCTAATCCAATTTGCCTCGATTTCGTGAAACTCACGTGTTGTGTGGTCAAGGTTCCTGTAGTTTTCCATGTGATAAGCATCACTGCCGCAATCGGCAAAAACAGCGCCCGGTATGCGTCCTTTTGCCTGGATGTAATTGTATCCGCTTACTTCGCCAATGTATTCGCGCCAGCTTCGCACACACACAAGTTCTGCATCCGACGCATTCAATATTTCTTTAGCTTCGGGTGTATCAACCGCAAGTTCCGGATGAACCGGTATTACTACGCCAAAGTTGCTGACAAATTTTTTAGGTTCATCGATGTAAGAAGTTTCAAAACCGGCATCCTGCCATGATTGAAAGCCGCCATTCAGAATCCTGACATCCTTCACACCGGCATACAACATGATAAAGGCGTTGCGGATGGCTCCGATATCACCGGCTGCACTGCCGGGAAATTCATCGGCATTGTCGGGGTGCATAAATTTGCCATACAACACAACGGTAGTGTCAGCCGTAATGCCATGATCTTCCAAGGCTTTCCGGAGTTCTTCCGGACTTCGCCGGTTCCAGGTTTCGGGTGCTTCGAGGGCCAGCGTATCCATGTCGATTGCCCCGGGAATATGGCCACTCAGGTAGGCATAGCGGTTGCGGTAATGGGCATGAACAACAACGAACTTATCGTTGTGATAATACAGGGGCTTTTCACCTGAAAGAAGGGAATGCACCCACTCAGCCGAAACCAGGTTCTGAAAACGTTCCAGTTTCTGCATAGGTAATTGCGGGTTTGAAGCCCATTCTTCATTGAACAGATGGTATGTGAAAACTTTATCATACCCTGAATTCAAGAATCTATCAGCAACTTTATCTGTTTCTTCGCTATGGTCGCCGTAAACTACAATTGCTTGTTCAGGCAGGATTTCTTTTTGCATCACAACTTCAATCCAGTCGATGTAATTTAACCATTTTGAAGGAAGGCTGCGTGCCCCGGCAATATGCCCGCCGCGATCTTCATTTTGAAGCTGCCAGCCATTGTATGCTGCCACCGGGCGAACATCAACGATTTGTGCCAGCGGATCATTCAGCAATGCCTGTAATCCGGAAGTTGATATTTGATGAACCTTATTTTTCAATGTTACCAGATTTTATAAGATTGATAAAACGCAAGAATTAATCTTTCTTAATCTCAACGCCTTTCCAGAAAGCCACGCGGTCCTTGATTCCTTTAGCCAGGTCACTCGGATTTGGATAATACCAAACCGCATCCTGATTTTTCTTGCCATCAACTTCAAGGCTGTAATACGATGCGGTACCTTTCCAATGGCAAATTGTGTGTGTGTCGCTGTTTGCCAGATACTCTTTTTTTACCGATTCAACCGGGAAATATTGATTTCCCTCCACATTTACGATGTCATTGCTTTCGGCTATGACTTTTCCATTCCAAATTGCTTTCATTGTATTTTGTTTTAAATTGTTGATTGGTTAGTAAGGAACTCCGGTTTCACGTTGTTTCCTGAGTGCCTCTGTGTACCAAACAAATTCATCGATGAATCGTTTGGTTGAAGATTCAGTTCTTTCATTTTTCGGGGTTAAATCGTCATTAAATGAATTGCCGATCAAAGGAAATGGAAGCATGGACGAAATAGCAGGCATACCAAGTTCACCAAGAATAACCCTAAGATGAACAGCAGCCCTCACTCCGCCAAATGAACCAACCGAATATGAGGCAATGGCAGAAGGCTTAAAATAATACTCTTTCTGAAAATGGTCCAGTAGATTTGTTAATGCTGGAGGTATGCTGTGATTGTATTCACCGGTCACCACCAAAAATCCATCAGAATCCTTTAAGTAATTTGAAATGATCTGCATGGCTTCAGGAGCCGTACCGGGGGCAAACTCCTTGTACATTTTATCCAACAAGGGAAGCTTATATTCCAGGGGATCGATGAAATGAACTTTTATGCCCCGTTCATTTAATTTCTTTTCCAGATATTTTGCAGCCAGAATTCCCTGCCGATTGGTCCGGACTGAACCATAAATTATGCTGATAGTGAGTTTCATTACTTGTTCTATTTTTATATTCGTCGTAGAAAATGAAAAATCTGACAACTATTTTATGCTTGTTTTCATTTAGTGCTCAACTTCTATTTTGCCTTTGATTTTTGTAGTTTTACCAACCAATGATATTATAAAGATATACAAACCTGGACTATAATTGTTTGCATTGATCTCAAAATAGTCATCTATTGTAAAAGAAGAATACACAATTGAACCACTTTGGCTGAATAGATTTAACTGGTGATTTTCGAAGTTTTTATTTTAAAAATAATCTTTACTAAGAATTCTTAACACGGATAATAATTGGTAAGGCATTCTCAAATATCGCACAAAATCAACCACCTTCACAATAGCTCAAACAAATTCCCGGTTAGATGTATAGCCAGGGTAGGGTGCAAAAGCAAAACCCCTGAAGATATAGATTCTTCAGGGGTTTTTTGTTTTCAATTATATCATCCCGAACAACTAATTCACAAGCAATTTAAACCGCTTTACCCCTGTTGAACTTGTTACCACAAGCACATAGGATCCCCTGGCAAAACGGCTTACATCTAATTGATAATTATCAGAATCTATGGTACTTGAAGCATATAACCTTCCATCTATTCCAACCACGACAAGTTCAGCACCAGCAGATCTGGTAATTGTTACCACATCGGTAGCCGGGTTCGGATACACATTCAACTCAGGCGCAGCAACATAGGAGTTGTTTACATACACGAAATCAAGAATATTCGAGAAGGACAGTTCCGATTCGCCATTGGTGTACAAGGCCTTTACCGCATACAAATACTTACCGCTTGCCATCGGGGGCCAGTTGAGATCAGTGTAGGTATTGACGGTTAAGGGTGACTGATTCAACAATGGCCAGTTCCCGGCATTGTTTATATCTTCCTGAAGCCCCATGCTGATGTTATAGGAATTTACCGATCTGCCGTTTTCCCGGTTAGCCGGTTCTTTCATTACATTGGCATGGATCAGGAATGTTCCGTGTTGTCCGGTCAGGCCGGAAAGCAACTGGAAGTCTCCGTCCGGATAGCGATAAAATGCATAATCAGGGGTTGTGGAAGTGGTATCAATTGCAAGAAAAGTTGACTGGGCAAACAATCCGCTCCAATGGATCATCACATAATAATTGCCGTGAAGCGTTATATTCGGAATGTCAATGTTCACCCATTCATCGAGGCCAAATAAAAACTCTTCGCTGCTGATCACAATTTTATTCTGATCATCGAAAACATCAAGACGCATCATTTGCGGGGTGTTGACTCCGTAACCTGCCCAGTATAAATCAAAACTGGTTACTGTTGACACCTCTTCTACCGGGAAATAGTTACCCAACCATACTTCTTCATTCGGTTCACCGGCATAGCCATTCTCATGCTCCCCATCATCAAAAGCCAGTACATACTGAGCAGAAGCTGCTGGTGCAGACCATTGAATATCAGCCTGTTCAGTTTCAGGCTGTGCAATTACTGCATAAGGAATGAGCATAGTTTCCATGAGGACAATGTTGCCAAGATCAAGGTCTGAATCTGAAACAACTATCTCATCAGTATAAAGATCATAACCATCAGCATCAATTTTAAGAAGATAGGTCTGGAAGCTATAAACACCGCCAATAGTGAAATCACCGTTTTCATTTGAAGCAGTCGAAAAATTACTGTACCCGGTGAGGCTGATTACAGCATTGGCAATTCCGGTTCCGGGATTATTGTCGCCGGTAATGTTACCGGTTACAGAAACAAGTTCCAGTAGTCCAAGGGTGAAATCAAGGTCGGTGTCAACACCCTGACTTATTGCCAACGGCTGGCTCACAGGCATATAGGTAAATTTATCGGCAGTAGCATTATAATTACCTGCAGGAACAAATGGCATTGAATAATTTCCGGATGCATCAGTATATGCGGTGATATTAAGGTTGTTTACCACCACTTTAGCCCCTTCGATCGGAGCACCTCCCTGTTCACTTACCGTACCTCCGGCGAATCCGAGATTGTCATTAAACACGAACCGTATATTCGGAGTGATGTTGGTGCTCAGTCCTCCTGTTGTCGGAGGGTTGTACGGATCGGGAATTGAAACATCGCTGGCCGTTACCAGGGTTGACGTTTGCATTGAACCATATCCATAATAGTTCTGGTCAGGCCGGCTGTGAGTTCCAACCTTTTCAGTCATAATGATCAGATTTTTAGATCCGTCATTATAATTAAAAGGCATCTGGAAAGGAATATAAACGGATTGTTTTCCTTTGGGGAAGCTGATCAGGCCCTCATAAACCAGGGTCATTTCCGTTGCCGGAATCCAGGTTTGCAGACTCAGGGTATCCGTTACGCCCATCCAGATGCGAACCGGTGCATCCTGTTCATCAGCTTTAAAATTATATTCGTACCCAATGCCGAAAATAACGCCTGTCCGGTTAATTTCATTACTTGCGTAAATGGTTTCAGAAAGGCTCTTTTTTACTGTAAATTCTATTGGCCAGTTGACAATTAGAATATCGTTTCCAACGCCGACTACTTCAGAGGCAGAAGCCAGGCCGTGCAGATTGATCGTGTTACTCTTATTGTTTACCGGATACTCGTCGGCAGCATATACAATTTCAGCATATACCGGAAATTCACCAATGGTATTGAAAGTATAGGCAAAGTTATAAGTCTGAGTTTCAAAACTAGCAATCTGGTTGCCCGGAATCGAAACAAGAACTTCAGGAGGTGATCCTCCCTTCAATAGCCTGACAATGTATTCCCCGGATTGAACTGCCAGTAATCCGTCATTGCGGATATTGAAGGTAAATGTGGCTTCTTCATTGACATTGTAGAAAACGCTTCCGTCAAATTCTTTGGCTTTCAGATCATAATCGTTTGAATAAATTGTGATTCCAGTGCCAAGGACATTGTCGAGCAGCACATTTCCTGCAAAAGAATAGGGATCGGTTACATTCACGAAAAATCCGATACGACCGATGCCGGCAAAAGCTGACAAATCCACTTCAAAGTTATCATAACCGAAAGAGCCAAGTGGTATATTCTGTATAAAACTGCGGATGCCTGTTGCCTCATCCAACCAGTAAAGGTCCATGTTACCAGGCCACCACATACTTGTTTTGGCGGCAAATGACAATACTCCTCCGGGCTCAACATTCAGCCTTGGAGTTATCAATGTATCCGATTGGTTATAACCAAAAAAGCTCTCTGCACAACCGGCACCGGTATAAGGATCCCAGGTATTTCTGGCCCATAATCCACCGCTTCTCCAGTTTTCAGGCGGAAATTGTTCACCTTCGAAGTCCTCAAAAAAGGCACCAAACGCATATACCTGCTTTTCAATGGTTATGAAATCGTTTGGATCGGGACCTGAATCTGCCGGTACACTGGCTTCAATCAAATAATTGCCTGCTTCGGCAGGAACCCATGGAATACTTACTAAGGCCATATCGGCGGGGCCGAGTAACCCGGTAGGCTGAGTTCCGATTACCACGCCATTGGCTTTGAAAGTAACTGTTTTTTCCTGGGAAGATGAGCCATAATTCTGGATTTTGGCCAAAAGTTGCGGGACATCACCCACAAAAATGGTGGGTAGGCTGCAATTCAGGCTTAGAACGGCAAAATCATCGGCTACCGGTGTTGTGCAGGAGATAAAGGCCAGCCAGCCAGCGGTGTTTTCCCATCCCGGGCCCATAAAATGAATAGTGAGCGACCCTGAAGGATTGAGGGCATTTACCACACCGGGGCTATTGGTGCCAAACCAGGTCCCTATCAGCGGAGCCAGGGTGTCAGAGCCATTATAGATACTAAAGCCTCCCCAGCTTGCATCGAATTCAAGAAAAGTAAGTTTTATGCGGTCACCGGCATTTTCAGGTAATAAGGTTGTCACAGCATTATCATTGTCTCCGAAATTACCATCAGGTCCTCCCGAATCGGTAAATGAAGCACCACAAATGGTGATGATCTGCGTACCGGTGTCAGGCATGACATTTATGTTACCCAGATTATATAATTCCTTTTCAGCAGTGTTGTTTCCGGCTATGGGATCGCCTGCAGCCATCGTTGTGGCAACAATGTGGTGAAGTCCGGGTGTCGAAAGGTTCGCTAAAGTAGAAAAGGTGTACTGTTCTGTCTGATTTGCCTGAAGTGAAAAGGATCCGACATTTTCGACCACGGATGCACCTCCGTCAACAGAATAACTCAGATCAAAGCCCGACATAACTGCCGTACCTTCATTTTTTACTGAAACAGTCACCTGCTCAGCCGATGTTAATCCGGCACCGGTTATCGGGCTATCAATACTAACCATGGCCAGATCACCTTGAAGACCGGCTCCGTAAAGTGCAAATGCAAGGTTAGAATCTCCCCAGGATATAGCGGAACCGGGAGTCCAGTCGGTATAGCCGGTTCCATAGCCATCACCGGGGTTCTTCCATTGATATTCATATTCAATGGTCGGAACTGGATTTGTCATCCAGCCCCAACGGTTGGTTTCATCTCCTACCGACTGGGCGCAAATCCAGTAATGACCCGCGGCAAAATCAATTGCTGCAGGAAGGGTGATCTCGTATTTACAAATGCGGGGATTCGCTGAAATTTCGATTTCATTGTAATCTGACAGAAAAGCCAGGTTATGAACAACCTCTCCGGGAATCCCGTTATTATCTGTGTAAAAAATAAGATTCAGGGCATAAATCGGATTACCTGACCATTCGAAGTAAGCTCCGGCCACATCCACATATTTCACTGTCCAGGTTTCTCCTTCTGGAACTATAAAGTCATCTGCCGCGAAACTGGTATTGGCTGCAAATGCCGGATCGCTATATTCCTGACTTGAAATAAAGCCGGAGCCCAATGGATTGAGCTGGCTATATAAGGCCGGGCCATTTCTATTGGCAGAAATTTGCACGGGTCTGTCAATATGACCAACAACCTGCAGCTGGCTGTAACTGCCCTGCGGGAATATGATCATGATTAAAACTATGATTGCAAATCCTAACGTCAACTTTTTCATGATTTTACGTTTAGTTGTAATTGATTATTTACTCTTTTTATCTTTATTATTATTTGATTCCCTTACACCTGAAGTTTTTTGCGGTTTGACAACTTCCTTTGGTTCTACCATCGAAAGAATCTTGTTCAGCGCTGCATTCTCGCTGTTGAGTTGATCGATCAGGCCCTTAAGCTCCTTTTCAACCTGATCTGGTTTTTTGCTATTTTCTGGTTTCATTTTCGAGTGAGTAAAAATATTGCTGCAAAATTCGCCTACCCGAAACGCAC
>JBBQBC010000147.1:0-9404 GCA_038317155.1 Bacteroidales bacterium | reverse complement strand
GGATTTCTTTTGGGTAACCTGCAATTACCAAAAGCACTTCCGGATTTGATTCCTTCAGGGCATGGGCAGCTTTTGGTGCTATTTCTGCATATTCTTCATCGCTGCTGCACAGAACAACAATATCGGCATTGGCTGCAATGGCGGCTTTTACACCTTCCTCAACCGTTTGAAAGCCGGCGTTGTCGGTCACTTTGTAACCGGCACAGCCGAAGAAACCCGTGCTAAATCCGGCTCTTGCCTTGCGCATTGCCAGGTTTCCGATGGTCAGCAAGAAAACATGCGGGCGCTTGTTGCCTTCACTTTCCCAGATTTCTGTAGCCAGTCTGAGGTCTTCAAATCCATCAGCCCCACGGAAAACTTCAATTGTTTTATATTCAGGTGAAAGGCCCGGCAATTCAGGTTCTTCCATTTCTTCCTCTACCTGAATTTTCGACAACATTGATTCACTGGTGTTGGGATGCTGATTAGTTCCCAATATGATGGTTTTACGGGATGCGATTTCAGCTACACGCTGTTTTGCGCTTTCATTCACCAGGTCTTGTACAAATCCGGCTTTTACAGCATCGATCATTCCACCTTTTTCTTCCACGGCAAGGAAGAGTTTCCAGGCAGCATCGGCAAAGGCAGCGGTAATTGACTCAACATAGTAGGAGCCTGCAGCAGGATCAACCACTTTTTCCAGGCTCGATTCTTCCTTCAGAATGATTTGCTGATTGCGGGCAAGGCGCAATGAGAAATCATCGGGTTCCTTATAGTCAAGGTCGAAAGGCAGCACGGTGATAAGGTCAGCACCGCCGATGGCAGCCGACATGGCTTCGGTGGTGGTCCTTAACAGGTTGACATAAGGATCGTAAATTGTTTTATTCCAGTTCGCTGTGGTAACATGGATGTGCATTTTCGCAGATTCCGGGTTTGCCGGTTTGTATTGTTCAACTATACGTGCCCATAGCATTCGGGCTGCCCGTAATTTGGCAATTTCCAGAAAATAGTTGGATCCGGTGGCAAAAGTAAATACCATCCGGGGAGCAATCTGATCAATCTTCAGCCCTTTCCCGGTAAGGAAAGCCAGGTATTCATTGCCTGATGCCAGGGCAAAAGCAAGTTCCTGAACGAGGGTAGAACCGGAATTGTGGAAATACTGGCCGTTCACAGTGATTACCCTGAAGCCCGGCAATTCTTTTTCAGCCAGATCGATCAGGTCAACTGCCTCCAGAAGGTCATCCTCCTGCGAGTAATGAAAATTCCCTTTAAGAAGCATGTAGCTGATGGGATCAAAATCAATTGAGCCTTTTACCTTGCCGGGATCGTTTCCAAGCATAGCCAGACCTTCTTTCAGAAAGGCCAGAAATTGAATATAGGACCGGGATGAGTTAAAGTGCAGACTGGTTCCGGCTGCATTTATCCCTTTTAGCATCATGGCTACTTCGGGAGCTCCGGTCAGGTTTTTGGCATTGAGCGAAAGTGCATTCGCCCCCTTTTTTGATGCGTCAGAAGCCTGAATATTCGAAAGTTGTAAATTTGGAGTCTCGATATCCTGGCATATTTCCCAATCATTCTTTTCTAATCCGCTTCCGCGCAGATAAGGGAATTCGCCCGGAAGGGAAGCAAGCTGGCCTTGAATACCATCCAGATCCTCAGCCCTGTAATAAGGCTTAACATTAAAACCTTCAGCGGTTTTCCAGATGAGCTTTTTCTCATAATCGGCCCCTTTCAGGTCTTCTTTGATTTTGGCTTCCCATGCTGACGTCTCTACAGGAGGAAATTCTGAAAGAAGTCTATCGGTTTTGTTCGATTTTTCTGTATTGCCCATGGTGAATATATGGAATTGGGTTTGATAACAAACTGTTATATTTTTTATTTGTTTCTGTTCAGACTATAAACGCTGCAAAGGTATAGGTTTTTTTATCCTGCCAATGTAATAAAGCTTAAATTTGTCTATTACAAACGAGGATAATTCGTTTTTATAATACATGCAAAAACTTAAATATGAAGGTTTTAATTAGTGGGTCATCGGGTTTAGTAGGTAAAAGCCTTACGGCGGCATTCTTAAGTAAAAGTCATCAGGTGATTCCTGTCGGGAGAGCTGATTTTAACGGAAGTAAGGATGCTTTAATAGCTAAGGTAAGTCAGGCTGATGTCGTAATTAATCTGAGTGGGGCGCCAATTGTTGCCCGATGGACAGAATCTTACAAAAAGGAAATAATTGAAAGCCGTATCAAGACAACCGCCCTGCTGGTTGACGCCATCACCTTGTCTGCTAAAAAGCCGGGACTGTTTATTTCAACTTCAGCCGTTGGAATTTATCCCGATAATGAAGTTTTTACTGAAGCCAATGCCCATTATGGTGATGATTTTCTGGCTAAAGTTTGCCTTGATTGGGAAGCGGAAGCCATGAAGGCGTCTTCGCAGACCAAAGTGGCCATTTTCAGGCTGGGAGTGGTATTGGCTTCAAATGGTGGTGCGCTTTCAAAATTACTTTTTCCTTTCAGGATGGGCCTGGGCGGACCAGTTGCCGGTGGTAAACAAGGTTTCTCCTGGATTCATATTGACGACCTGGTTAAGGCTTATCTTTTTGTTATTGAAAAGCAACTGGATGGTATTTTTAACCTGACTGCCCCGGAGATTACCGACAATGCCGGATTTACAAATACTTTGGCCAAAGTATTGAGTCGCCCTGCAATCATACCCGTTCCTGCTTTTGCACTGCGACTGGTTTATGGTGAAGGTGCTACAGCGCTTATAAACGGGCAGAAGGCTATTCCAGCGCGCTTGTTGCAAGAGGAATTTAACTTCCATTACCCGGAACTCGAGCAAGCCCTGAAAAACTTGTTGCATAAGGAGTAACAAGCAGGTAATTTCAGGGAATCTTGATGAAATCCGGTTATATGCCTCCAGTGCTTTGAAAGAATTTGGAAAAATTGATTCTTTTGGAGGAGTTAAAATGTAGCCAGCTCCGACAAGTCAATAAAAGAAGAATAGACACCAGGTCTCCAAGACACTAATTTATGCATAATATTTTATATCAACGTATTAAAATTGATGTCCGCCAACTAGCGGATAGTGTTTTTATGGCTTTATGTCAAATAATTAGTTTGTGGTGTGGGCTCAAAATTCGATCTGTCCTGAGTATTCATTCAAAGTATTTTCGATTTGAATCTTCGAAGAGTTTATTTTCCGAAAAAATTATAATTTTACGCCTTAAATCAAACAGCTAAATTTCTAAATGATGCATAGAAAACTATTAATTCTGATAGCAATAATTGCTTTTGCTACCGGTGTGAATGCCATGGATGACGCACGTTTGCTGCGTTTCCCCGATATCAATAATAATCTGGTAGCCTTCGTTTATGCAGGCGATATCTGGACGGTGGAAGCCACTGGAGGCAATGCACGGCGTTTAACATCGCACGAAGGACTCGAGTTGTTTCCGAAAATTTCTCCCGACGGGAAATGGATTGCTTTTTCAGCAGAATATTCAGGCAGCCGGCAGGTTTATGTGATTCCTTCGGAAGGGGGTACCCCAAAGCAACTGACCTATTATAATTCAGTTGGGGTAATGCCTCCACGCGGTGGTTGGGACAATGTGGTACTCGACTGGACTCCTGACAGCAAACAGGTTATGTTCAGAGGAAACCGGACTGAATTTGGTGAACGAAACGGTAAGTATTTCCTGGTTGGCCTTGAGGGTGGTCTTGAAAAACCACTTCAGATCGTTAACGGAGGACTCGCAGTGTTATCGCCCGATGCCAAAAAAGTTTGTTTTACGCCGGTCGATCGCGAATTCCGGACCTGGAAAAGATACAAGGGTGGTCGGGCCTCAGATTTATGGATTTACGATCTCGAAAACAATACGTCAGAACGGATCACCGACTTTGTAGGCACTGATCAGTGCCCGACCTGGTTTGGCGACAATATTTATTTTGCTTCCGACCGCGACCTGAGGCTGAACATCTATCGTTATAACACCAAATCAAAGCTAACTGAGCAACTTACCTTTCATAAGGATTTTGATGTGATGTGGCCTTCGGGTGAAAACGGGCAGTTAATCTATGAAAACGGCGGGTTTTTATACAAGCTGAATTTAAATACAGGGAAGTCGGAAAAGATGACTGTCAACATCAATTTCGACAATCCAAATGTTGTTCCCTATTTTAAAAATGTAAAAGAGGATATCAATAGTTTTAACATATCCCCCACAGGCAAACGGGCGCTGTTTGATGCCCGTGGCGATATCTTTTCAGTTCCTGCCGAAAACGGAAGGATCGAAAATCTGACGCAAACACAAGGTGTACGTGAAATATATCCTGCATGGTCGCCCGATGGTAAATACATTTCCTATTTTTCAGATGCATCAGGCGAGTATGAAATATACCTGCTTGAGAATAAGAAGGGTTCGACCCCTCGTCAGCTTACAACAAATTCAAAATCATGGAAATACGAAGCGGAATGGTCGCCCGATAGTAAATTTCTACTTTACTCCGACCGCACTTTGAAACTCTGGTTGCTTGATATAGTGTCAGGGCAACAGAAAGAAGTCGCAACTGCAGCCAACAGTGAAATACGCGCCTATGGTTTTTCACCTGATTCAAAATGGATAACTTACCAGAAGGAGGGTAGTAATGAGCAGGCCGCTATTTGGATTTATAATATTGCAGAAGGGGAAAACCATCAGATTACCGACAATTCCTTCGATGATGTTTCCCCGGTATTTTCGAAAGATGGTAAATATATCTTTTTTACATCAAACCGCGACTTTAACCTTTCATTTTCCAGTTTTGAATTCGATTATCTTTATAACAGGGCCACCCGAATTTATGCTATCATTTTGAAGGCCGATGGTCCGAAACTGATAAAGGACAAGAACGATGTTGAAGAAGTGAAGGAAGATGCCAAACCTGAAGAAACCAAAAAGGGGGCAAAAGCGAAAACCGATGCTGCAGAAAGCAAAAAGGGGGCAAAAGCGAAAACCGATGCTGCTGAAAGCAAAAAAGACGAAAATGTTAAAGTTATCATTGACCTTGATGGTATTGCAAACAGGATAGTTGTCCTACCTATGGATGCAGGTGATTATTCCGGACTGGCTGCAGTTGACGGAGGCCTGCTTTATGAGAGTGGTGGGAAGATGATGCGCTACAACATTGAAGAAGAAAAATCCGAAGAGATCATGGAGAAGGCGAATAATTATGTAGTGTCAAATGACGGGAAAATGATACTGTATAATTCAGGCGGTGATTACAATATCATCAAGGTGGCAACCGGTCAGAAACCCGGTACCGGAAAGCTTAACCTTGACGAGATGGAGATGAAGATTGATCCCCGCAAGGAGTGGAACCAGATTTATACCGATGGCTGGAGGATTTTCCGTGATTATTTTTACGTAAGCAATATGCATGGGGTTGACTGGGCCGGATTAAAACAACGGTATGGTGCCATTGTGCCCTACGTTGGCCATCGGGCTGATTTGGATTACATCCTGTGCGAAATTGTCGCGGAAACCAATACGGGGCATAGTTATGTTGACTGGGGTGACTTTAAACAGGTAAAAAGGGTTGATGGCGGTCTTTTAGGTGCCGAACTGGTTGCCGATGAAACTGCAGGCAGATACCGGATTGCTAAAATTTATGATTCTGAAAACTGGAATAAGGATCGCTTTTCCCCATTAGCGGATCAGGGTGTTAACGTTAAGGAAGGTGATTATCTTATCAGCATAGGTGGTAAAGACGTTACCACAAAAGCCAATCCTTACGAATTTCTAGAGAACCTGGCAGAAAAGAAAGTTGAAATTCAGGTAAATTCAAAAGCAGGTGATGATGGTGCACGGACTTATCTTGTTTCACCAATCAAAAGCGAACTTGAATTGCTTTATCTCGATTGGGTAAATGAACGGCGTGCAATGGTTGATAAATTATCAGGCGGAAAAATCGGTTATATTCATGTGCCCAATACCTCTTTTGAAGGAAACCGTGAATTGTTCCGTGGCTTGTATACTTATCACGGTAAAGAAGCGCTGATTATAGACGATCGTTATAACGGTGGTGGATTTATTCCCGACCGTATGGCTGATCTGCTCGACAGGAAAACACTCAGTTACTGGCACCAGAATGGCTTACTGCCAGGCAGGGCTCCGGCTATCGCGCACGATGGTCCTAAAGTGATGTTGATCAACGGTTACTCATCATCGGGCGGTGACGCCTTCCCTTATTATTTCAAGAAATCAGGGTTAGGAAAACTCATCGGAACCCGCACCTGGGGTGGACTGGTCGGAATTTCAGGAAATGCAGGACTGGTTGATGGTGGCTACATTTCTGTGCCGCGATTTGGTATTTTTGACGAAAACGGCCAATGGGTTATCGAAGGAGTCGGGGTTTACCCTGACATCGAAGTGGTAGATCGCCCTGAACAACTGGCTAAAGGGATAGATCCTGGAATTGAAAAAGCAGTTGAGGTGCTGTTGAAGGAACTGGAAGCCAACCCGGTGAAGAAAGTTTTATCACCAACCCCACCTGACAGATCAGGCTGGATTGAAAAGGACATTAAGTAAATAATTTAAAATCACATATTTAGTCTGAACATATAATCCGGCACTGGTGAAAACCAGGCCGGATTATAATTTTAGTTTCTGTTTTACTAACTGGTATTGGCTGGTTTAACCACTGAATAAGGGTTTACTTCTTCCTGCCTTATGGCTGGATAGAGTGGAATTTATCAGGATTACCCTTTTAGGAGATACAAAAAACATAACTTACTGGTGACAGCCATGATATGTTAATGTTTTGTTAATTATTCGGCTGGATACTGAGAAACAGAAACCGGATATTTCATGTTACAATTAGGGCAAAATATTGATAATTAAGGTTATAGTATAATTCCAATAACCATCTTATAAATTCAGGAATTTTCTTTGATTATTTTTATAACTTATGAGTGTTGACTTTTATATAAATTGATGTATCTTTGGATTTTGCGGGATGGATTATTGTTATAAAAGAAAGTTAGGGGTAACTTTTAAGCAAGTTAATTAGTGGGAGGTAATCTTCAGCCCGGAAATCCGGGCTGTGTCGGGCTTGAATAAGAAATTTCCGGGAGAAAGATTTTTGACGCAGTTGTTAAAAATAGTATTTTTTGAATGTAAATCATATTGTTATGAAAACGAAATTATACCTGATACTTCTGTTAATTATTCCTTTACTGGGAAATGCTCAGACACTATTCCGCAGTGGAAAGTTTTTACACCATTCTACCGGTGGATTTATCTGGGGACCTAACGGTTCTTCAACCATTATTCCGCAACAAATTGCTATTTACAATGCCACTCATGGATATACCGGAAGCAATGCTGTTTCTATGAATGAGGAGTGGTGGCCGGGAGCCCCGATCTCAAACGATAATGAATGGGAGCGCTGGCACCGTATCTTTGATAATCAGGATCCTGATGCCAACATTTTGCCCATTTTGGCAGCCAATAAAATAGTAGTCATCAAGTCATGTTACCCTTCGTCGGCGATGACGGGGATGGGGTCGCCGTCAGATACATTGCACTATACACGAAAAACAATGTATAATCATAAATGGCATATGAGAAAGATTGTGCGTGTGATGGCGCAGCACCCTGAGAATTTCTTCGCATTATGGACCAACGCCCCTCTCGTTGCCGGGGCAACCAATCCTACTGAGGCTGCTTTATCAAAGAAATTTACAACCTGGGTTAAAGATACATTGGCTGTGGGGCTTGATCCGGAAATGGGCGCTTTCCCGCCAAATATTTATGTTTTTCATTATTTTGCAAAACTTACGGATGCGAATGGTTATGAATTGCCTCAATATGCAGTCAGTAACTGGGATAGTCATCCGAATGCTGCAGCAACCGAACTTATTGCTCCTCAATTCGTTAATGAAATTTATAATGCAGCCATTGCTTACGAGCAGGGAGGACTAACGCTCAGTGTTACTCCGGTAAATGCGAATGTTTCAGCCTCACCCGGATCAGTCAATTTCACAGTTTCTTCCAATACAGCCTGGTCGGCAACCAGCAATCAAAGCTGGTGCTCAGTTACCGCCAACGGATCCGGGAATGGGATATTATCAGCTAATTATGCTGAAAATAACTCCAGTATGCGTACCGCAATTATTACAGTTAATGTATCAGGATTACCCTCTGTAAACATTAATTTAACTCAGGATGGGAATGTGGTCAAGGTATTGAATATTAATGCATTACTTGAGGGCCTTTATTTTTCAAACGGAAGTATGATACAGGTCACCGGTGCAAACGGTCCACAATATGGCCCTGGAATTGCAGATCAGATTGTAGTGGAACTTCACAATCAAGCCAACTATTCGACGATTGTTTACTCAGCAGAGAATGTTGAACTGAGTACTTCCGGTCAGGCTTCTGTTAATATTCCCTCAGGAATAAACGGGAATTATTATATCACTATTAAGCATCGCAATTCTATTGAAACGGCCTCTGCAAGTCCTGTTTCCTTTGCAAATCAGGTTATTAATTACAGTTTTAATCAACCATCAGCCGTATTTGGAAACAATCTGCATCTGATGCCTGATGGTATTTATGTTATTTACAGCAGTGATGTAGACCAGAATGGAATAGTTGATACCGAAGATTTTACACCGGTTGATAACCTGGCAAATTCCTATTCAACCGGATACTTTCCTGAGGATGTAAATGGTGATGGATATGTCGATAATGCTGACCAAACTTTACTTGATAATAATCAGTCAATATTTATCGGTGCAATTCTTCCCTGATATGTCAGGCACGGGTAGAGGCTAATCCTGCAGTTGAACCTCCTCCAATCAATATTTCTGCAGAAGTCGGATGTACAACATTTACAGTGACTTCCAATTATTAGTGGACAGTTGAGCGTGATGCTCAATGGTGTAATCCCGGGAATTCATTGATCAGGATACTGAAATTTTTGATCTCGGATGGGCAAATGTGGAAATTTATATAGTTCGGATTGCTGCAACTAACTGAGTTTACCAGTCTAAAATTATCATGCAATAGCCGATTAAATGTTTCCTGAAGTGTTGATCTTATCAATAAACTTACGGATTACCATTTGATTTTTATTGATTTAGATATTGGAATTTTACAGAGCATTAATATCTAAATAAATGTAATTCAAGTATATATAAATATTGTTTCTCAATATGATGTGTAAAATATAACCTATAAAATTCTGAATCAAGGGTTAAAACACTGGGTTGATAATAATTGTGTAATATCAAAACATTATACTTACCTTTGCCGCACATTAAAAGTAGCTGTTTTCATTTATAGGTTTATATCCTTTCCTGCCCATCGAACCTTCGTTAATATCCGATTCTTTCAGAACTTAACTCAGGACTATCCGAAAAGCCACGGTTGTTTACCGGCTACGATC
>JBBQBC010000146.1:0-9536 GCA_038317155.1 Bacteroidales bacterium | reverse complement strand
GATATTCAAGATCAAGATTTCAATTCCGCTTTTACCATTAAGACATATTCCAGTGAAAAAGCGATTACCGAGGAAGGTTGGGAACACACTTCAATTGCTTTAAGGCCAAATTCGTTTGATGATTCTTATAAAGAAATTATCATCAATGAAGAAAATGGTACTGGAATGAAGGTTATTGGGGAGTTTGTTAAAATTTTGATCAATGCAAAATAGTTATAAAAGAATGGTCAGAATCTGTTTTATTTTGTTCTTTTTGCACTAAAACTAATATTGTCGCTATAATAACTAATTTGATCGATCGCAATGAAAGAAAGAATTCTTTGGTCCCGCGAAGAACTTATTCTTACAATTAATTTATATTGTAAGACTCCATTTGGCAAGCTGCACAGAAGCAATCCAGATGTAATTTCATTGGCTGGTTTGATTGGTCGCACACCATCAGCAGTATCATGGAAGTTGGTAAACTTTGCCAGTTTTGATCCAAGTTTGCAGGCACGGGGCATCAGAGGAGCCAGCAATGCCAGCAATTTGGATAAGGAGATCTGGAATGAGTTTTTCAATCATTGGGATGTATTGGCATTCGAAAGCGAATTTCTTTTGGCTAAAAAGAAGCATCAAGAAATAGAACTGCCGTCTGAAATGGAGATCAAGGAAGGATTGGTCAGGGAGAGAATGGTAAAAACGAGAGTTAACCAATCCTTCTTCCGGGCAACAATTCTGGCATCCTATAACTACACCTGCTGCATTACCGGTATTCAATTGCCTGATTTACTGATTGCCAGTCATATCCGGCCTTGAGGTTTGCATGAAAAGAATCGCCTGAATCCTGTTAACGGGATTGCAGTGAATGCTTTGCATGATAAAGCATTTGAGAATGGTTACCTGACGATTACACCGGAATATCAAATCAGAATCTCTTCTGTTTTGCTGAAACAATCTAAAAATGAGATAATTAACGAATACTTTATCAAATATCATAATAAAAGCATAATACTGCCTTCCCGTTTCCTACCTGACCCCGAATTCCTCACCTACCACAACCTCCACCGCTTTAAACCCTGATATAGTTAGGAACTCCAGAAATCATGCTTGTGTTTTCCTAAAATCATGCTTGTGTTTTTCTAAAATCATGCTTGTGTTTTATGGAAATCATGCTTGTGTTTTCCCAGGATCATGCTTGTGTTTTCCTTGTGCTGAAATTTATATCAGAGAAATATTAGCGCTTTAAATTCAAACCTTTACACACAGGGTCACTGTATTTGATTTTATTCGGTTCAAGTGGTTCAGATATCCAGTGGCTAGGGGATGGTCCCCTGATATCAGATCTCATTTTTTGACATTCCGATGCAGGCCCTGTTTTATTTCAGGTAATGATCCGAACTGCCTGAGAAGACTTACTACCCTAGTTAAATGCAGTTTGGCTGTTGTCGCACCTGGTGATTCAGGTGTGTCAGCAGCCAAAGTGTAATGACCGATTATATCCTGTTGGCCTGAAAATTAAGCCGATACAATCTTCCCCGGCCGTCCGTTAGGCAGGCATTCAATCATGGTTTAGCCCGCGAATTAGTGCGTAAAAGTCAGTGCTAAGGTATAAGTAGCGGGTCCGATATCTTGTGAATACTTAAGTTTAAGGCTATTGTCCTTCAATTCCACAATGGTAAAATCCTGCAGATTGCCATCATTAGTCATAGACAGAATTGTTTCATTGGTTTTAAAAGCCCAGGTGCCTGATGTAGTCTGAGGGTCACCGGCGTTGCATTTGGAAGCACCTTCGTCAAATAAAATAGTCTTATCCGTGTTAAATTTAAAGGTATCATCATTGGTGCAGGACTCATTTTGGGCAAACAGGTCGGTGGTTGTGCCTATAATATTACCATCATTATCATATATCGGAAAACCCGGGCTAACTGTTAAGGCAGTCATTTTCCAATTTGAGGAGGTGAGGAGCGCGGTGTTTGACGGAGGATTCTCAACTTTATCCTTCTTGCAGGCGGTAAATGCAATGGTGAACCCGAAAATAATAAGGAGCAGCAGTTTTACGCTTTGATTGTTTGTTTTCATGATGTTTAGGATTTGGTTGTTTGGTTAATTGTAAAAGTGAACTGGTAAGCCGGATTTCTGAGATTTAATTAAGCTCCGTCATGAAAGTCAGCCTCTGATGACAGAAACAACAAATATTAAACAACAATCCGGGAGAACAAATGCTTTGATTCTTAATTGACAGGCTATTGCAAAAGTTTCTGATCTGCAAAGCAGTACGGGGATCAGAGTAGGTAATCACTTCCGCAGTCATATTATCGAAAGGTTATGACAGAAGTCGTAATTAAAGATCAGTTAGAATATGGTAATTTTGATATATAAAACATACTATATGTTGAATTGTTCAGAAAATAAACTATTATTTGTTCAATGTTTACGGAGTGGAATCTCCGGTAATTGGCTGCATTGAAAGTTGGTCTTAATCAGCCTTTACTTCTATGGAATTTTTTCTTTTCAGCTTATTTCCCCTGAAAAAAAACCTGAAAATAAATCTCATGATAGCTGAACCGATGCCATGCCTGAAAATATAAGTCAATACCGGTAATATCAAAGAGGGTAGGACTCCCAGGATTATTTCGGGCAAACGGGATATTTGAATGTTGGTTGTCAGGAAAATCCAAAAATGAATAAATAAAAGCTTGTAATACAGGAAGACAGGTATCAGATTGATTATGAGCAGGATCAGGCCAGGAATAACACCGAGACTATCGAATTTCTGTCGCAGACCTTTAACAGCTTGTTCACGGGTCTTATGCGTAACCTCAGCATCAGCCAGTTGCTGAATTAATTCATCCTGATTCCTGTTTTTTGGGGCTATCCACACCAGTATATCTCCGGTAACATAGCCTGTAAGCCTGATGTCAATCTGATTATTTTCAGCCACACTCATAAGAGATCCTGTGTAAAGCAGTTCTCTGTAGGCCTGGTAGCTTGTCCGAATACTACTTATCCCCGGCAGATTCATTACCCCGTCCAATATTAAGGATACTTTTTCCAAGGTCCACAACAATTTTTATCAATGACTTCCAATAATCAACGGAGAGGTTGATGGCATCCTTATGCAGATCGTTGATGTATGGAACAGGTTTATCTGCAAACAACTTTGAGATTCTGGTTGTAATATCCCCATCCATCCCGATCAGGGTTTGCATAACTACTTTTTCGGTCCCGATGTCGTTGGCTTTTTTTATAACCATCAGTTGCCGCAGGTCGAGGGCCAGCTCATTTTCTCTCGCAACTTCTTCGGTAGCATTGCGGAATATTTCCACATCTTCCTTTTTATCAAAGTTCAGATCTCCTTTTTTGGATGGCTTTATTACTAATTGTTTTTCTAAGTGTATTTTCCCCCTGTTATCGATGTGTAATTTCTGCTCTTCTTCATGCAGGTTTATAGCTTCTTCGTCAGGCGCTTCACCGACTGTTTTCAATATTCTCCTGACATCGTTCGAAATAGTCTGAATACGGAAGAGCATCATCATATCAGCGGTAATTTCATCCTGCGTAAGCTGACTGATTTCAGATTCCTTGTTGTTTTTCAGAAGATTATAGGCATCTGTAGCCCGGTGGCTTAATTCGTGAAATGATTCATATCCACACCCTTCATAGATTTTAATGCCCCTGAAGAGTGTTTCATAATCTGGTTTGACGGAATGTTCCACCATAGTACCATCCGCCAATTGTTCCCGGGAAATAACTTCGGGTTTTCTGTATTGCCTGACTATATTAGGGTTGAGGTACTTCGCATACCTCTCGCCCAATAAAATCAGTTTGCGGTCGTAATTGGCAGCCAGGTGATCCAGGATAAGCCTTGGACTGGACGGGGCTTTGGATGCGGTCATCTCATCCTTGATAATGGTGTTGATTTCAAGGTGGGTAAGGTCGTAAAGGGTTTCTTTGATATACTCACCCAGCGAATCATTTTCGGGGGATACAAACTTCCTCATTTTTTGAAACATAGCTTCTCGGATTATAAAAATAGGATACGACAGTTACCTGTTGACGCTGATTTGGTTGATCGTGGCATGAAACCCTGTTCTTTCCTGACAGGATTACCATTTACCGATACCAAAGTGAAAAAATAGGATGAATCTGCGCCGGAGACCGCAATTAACCTGAATACCTTGCCGGAAATGTTCCGACAGGCTGCAAGCGCTTATTGCGGTATCCATTATGCCTGATTATCCTGTATAACACAACTCCGGCACTTTCCGGCTCATTTTTTAAATTCATTCTGAAGCGCACTGAGTATCTGTTTCAGTACTTCGATGTTCTTGCTGATAATATCATGGCCCTGGGCTTCCCTAAGCTGATGATAATCTCTCAGGTCTTTATATTCCGATACAAATTTATCAGTCATAGCCGTCGTGATATCGCCTGATATCAGGTTGACCTGTGAACTCATCCTGTCTTTGGCGCTGGCCGGGTCGATTTTCTCAAAGCCAATGCCATCAGGGTTACTGAATTGAAAGTCGCCCACGAGGGTATTGACTTCAAGGTAGGTCAGACTGATCAGCCCGTTGACAACCTTGTTGATAAAAACTTCATGATTGCTTACCGTGGCTGCTGCGACTGCTGCGCCTGGGGTTACCGGATCCTGCATGATTTTTAGTGTTTTAAAGGTTAATACTGAATTCAATAGTTCGGTAAATTTTTATCTCACCCCGCCGAAGTGGCGGGGCAAGTTGCAAAGACGCAAGGACGCAAAGACTTGATTTATAGGTGTTTGCGAATTAAAATCTTTCTTGTATAACCAATTGATTTACAGGGTTTTGTAAAAAAATAACGAAGTATTGGAATTATGAAAATCAATTGGTTTCTTAAATGCAATGGAAAGGTTGAGTACGATTGTCAATGTCGTTTCCTGCGCTTCAATCATTTTTCAATGATTATTTATCCTGCGGTATTCTTCCCTGCGCCTGCCGTTCGAGCATCCAGCCCGGATATTCAGGGGTAAGTGCACTTATACTATCCAGTTGCTGAAGTTCACCGGCGGTAAGTTCAAGTTTGGTTGATGCGATATTGTCGAGCAACTGATCTTGCTTTTTTGCTCCGATAATAACGCTGGTAACCGCAGGTTTTCGTAGGATATAAGCCAGTGCAACCTGCGCTGCCGACACCTTGTGAGCCGCTCCAACCTGCAAAAGTACCTCAATGATATCGTAGGCTTTTGCCTTGTTTATCGGGGGAAAGTCGAAAGAATCACGGCGGCTGTCGCCGGCTACTTCATTGTTGCGGGTAAATTTTCCTGACATAAAGCCTCCGGCCAGCGGGCTCCAGGGCATCAGGGCGAGTCCTTCGCTGAGAGCCATCGGCACCAGCCCGCGCTCAATATCACGGCCAGCAATGCTGTAATAATTCTGGGTAGCCACAAACTTCGTCCAGCCCATTTTATCGGCAATGCCATTTGCTTTGGCTACCATCCATGCCGGATGATTGCTGATTCCAAGGTACCGTACCTTTCCCGAACGTACCACATCTTCTAATCCGCGCATGGTCTCTTCAAGTGGTGTAATCGGGTCAACGCCATGAATATACAACAGGTCGATGTGCGAAAGGCCAAGCCGGGAGAGGCTGTCGTTAACTGAATCGGCAATATGAAGCCGTGAGAGCCCAACCTGGTTGGCACCGCTGCCCATAGGCAGGCGCAGCTTGGTGGCAATCACCAGTTGCTGTCTTGGGAATCCCAGGCTGCTCAATGCTTTGCCGAGCATGATCTCCGACAATCCTTCGGAATAGGCATTGGCTGTATCGATAAAATTAATCCCATGATCGATGGCTGTTTGTATTAGTAGGTTGACTTCTTCCTGCGATTGTTCGCCGATGGCTTTCCAGTAGCCTTTGCCGCCAAAAGTCATGGCGCCGAGGCATAGCTCCGAAACAAGGACGCCGGTTTTACCAAGCTGGTTATATTTCATGGTTTTTGTGATTTGTTTTTTTTGAATCTGATATTTCAGATTATAAACAACAATTCCTGTTTTTTGATTTTCAGGAACCCTAATTTCGACAATCCTTTAAGAAGGCATAGAATTAGAGAAAATATTTTCAATGCTTTTATAACGGAACTGCTGATCACTGTTTTGTTAAGTAAATATTGCTATTTTCTTCAACACGACTTTTCCCGATTTTCATCGGGATAGTCAAATAGATTACTGTATTCAGCGTTCAATTGCATGAAAGATTTTATTCTGGTAAAACCTTTTATCAGGCACGTAGGTTTTTGATATGTATGAATGTCTGCCCAGAAAAATATTTTCTATGTGTCTATGTTGATCTATCTATTGTGTCTATATGTTAAAAACCTTTGCTACTTTTTTCAACACAATAGTCACATAGATTACTATAGTCAGAGTTCAATTGACTGAAAGATTTTATTCTGGGAAAACCTTTTATCAGGCACATAGGTTTTTGAGATATAATGAAGTCAATCCTGAAAAATATTTTCTATGTGTCTATGTTAGCCTATGTTTCTATCCCGATGAAAATCGGGACAAGTCGTGTTAGAAACCTTTGCTAATCATTTTTTCAAAACATAGTCACATAGATTACTATTTTTTGAGTTCATTTGCCTGAAAGATTTTACGCTGGTAAAACCCTTAATCAGGCAGTTAGCTTTTTGAGAATGATGCGCCCGATGCCTGGGATGAGCGGCAGGAAATTGCTGAAAGGGCTGGATTAAGCTAAAAATGTTACCAACCTGCCCGCCAAATCGGTCCGGAATCATTGATTTTGATATTTTGACAGAAATTATAACAATTTCGTGAAATCCGAAACAACTCATCTGCAAAACTGTTGTATATTGCGTCGTTATTGACTCAAGTGAGTTATAAAGTATTATTCACCCAAAAAAAAACAATTATGAACAAAGCTGAATTGATTGATGCAATCGCCGAAAAGGCCGGATTGACAAAAGTACAGGCAAAAAGTGCCATTGATAGCTACCACGAAACAGTAACCGGAGCTTTAAAGAGTGGCGGCAGTGTTGATATCGCTGGTTTTGGCTCGTTCTCTGTAGCAGCAAGGGCTGCCAGGACCGGACGTAACCCCAAAACCGGAGCAACACTCCAGATTAAAGCTGCAAAGGTTCCTAAATTCAGACCAGGTAAGGGTTTGAGGGACGCATTGTAAGATTATCTTCAAAAGTACTTTTTTACTTTTGGTTTCATTCACAGGCTCAGGCTAATAACCTGAGCCTGATGTTTAATTTATGTGGCTGTAAGATTGATTTCGGATTTCTGATCTTTTACTTCCTACTTCCTACCTCTGACCTCTGACCTCTGAATTCTGATTTCAGATTTCGGATTTCGGATTTCGGATTTCGGATTTCGGATTTTTTACTTCCTACTTCCTACTTCCGACCTCGGAATTCGGATTTCGGATTTCGGATTTTTTAAATCCTACTTCCTACTTCCTACTTCCTACTTCCTACTTCCTACTTCCTACTTCCTACTTCCTACTTCCTACTTCCTACATCCTACTTCCTACTTCCGACCTCTCACCGCAATTACACAGCAAACCCATGAACTACATTTGTTTTTCGCCCTACTTCCCGCCCAATTACTTCAGGTTCAGCGTTTCACTAAAAAAATATGGTATCAATGTGCTGGGCATTGGCGATGCTGCTTACGACGATTTGCATCCGGAACTAAAATCAGCCCTTACCGAATATTACCGGGTTGATGATCTTCACCACTACGATGGTCTGGTTCGGGCTGTAGCCCATTTTAAAGAGCGCTATGGCCACATAGACGGGATTGATTCGCACAATGAATACTGGCTCGAAACAGAAGCCAGGCTCCGCGGCGAATTTAACATCGACGGTCTGAAGCCGGAAGATATGGGCAGGATCAGGAAAAAGTCGGAGATGAAAAAGGTGTTTCAACAAACCGGGCTGAACGTAGCACGCGGAATTTTGTCAGATTCCTTTGAAAATGCACTGGATTTTGCCAATAAAACAGGCTATCCGCTGATTGGCAAGCCTGATTCTGGTGTGGGAGCTGCCAACACCTGGAAAATTGAAAATGAATCAGAACTGGCTGATTTTTTCCGCGACAAGCCCGACATTGACTATATGCTTGAGGAATTTATACAGGGCAACATTTATTCATTCGACGGAATGGTTGACAAATCGGGGAAACTGGTTTTTTATACAGCCATGAAAAATGAAAAGGGTGTGATGGAAGTGGTGCACGAAGATTCGCATGTTTATTATTACACGCTAAGAGATATTCCGGCCGATCTTGAGGAGGCAGGGAAAAAAATGCTCGACGCCTTTGATGTCAGGGGGCGGTTTTTTCACTTTGAATATTTCCGTGAATATACCACCCACAGGCTTGTTGCCCTTGAGGTAAATATGCGGCCACCGGGCGGTTTTACCACCGATATGTTCAATTTTGCCTCCGATGTGGATGTGTATGATGCCTGGGCAGGGATGATCGCGAACCAACCCATGACTGCTGATTTTTCAAGAAAATATCATGTTTGTTTTGTCAGCCGCAAATGGAAGTATGATTATCTTTATACACATGAAGAATTGATGGAAAAGTATCTGAAAGAACTGGTTTTTCACGAAAACGTGAACGATGCCTTGTCGCGGGCCATGGGGAATACCTGTTACCTGGTGCGCAGCCCCGATCTTAATAAGCTCTTTCAAGTGCAGCAGGCAATTCATCAACTCAAAAGCTTTTTAAACGATGAACACTGAATATCATAAATGGTACAGTCCGAACCTCGATCGCGAGATGGAGCTGAAAGTTTACGGGCATGCGGGCAGCTCATTTGTCTTGTTTCCAACCCAGGGTGGCCGGTTTTTCCAGGCTGAAGATGAAGGGATGATGGAGTCGGTTTCCGGTTTTATCAACGAAGGCAGAATCAACATCATCGCCGTTGACAGCATCGATAACGAATCGTGGTCGAACAGGAATCTTTCTCTTCATGAGAAAGGCTTGCGCCATGTGAGGTATGAAAGCTATATACTTGGAGAAGTTGTTCCGTTTATCCGTAATCGTTTCCCAGGTCAGGATCAAAGAATCGGATGTACGGGTTTCAGCATGGGTGGATACCATGCGGCTAATTTCTTTTTCAAGCATCCGGATGTGTTCGGCACTGTGATTGCCATTAGTGGCTTTTACAACCTCAGCGTGCTGGTGGGTGATGTTTCAGACGACCTGGTGTATTTTAACTCGCCGATCCTGTTTCTCAGAAACCTTGAAGATCCTGTAATACTGCATAATATCCGCAACAGCAGAATTGTTGTCTGCGTTGGTCAGGGTGCCTGGGAAGAGGAGATGCTGGCAGAAACGCTGGCTTTAAAAACCATCCTGGAAGAGAAAGCAATTCCTGCCTGGGTTGATATCTGGGGAAAGGATGTAAATCATGACTGGCCCTGGTGGCGGAGAATGTTACCATATTTTATTGATAAATCCGGGTTCTGAGGTAAAGATGGGAAGAGGGGTTTAAAAGACAGGGGGAATCAGAGAGCGGGGGGGAGAGAGAGGAAT
>JBBQBC010000145.1:0-9577 GCA_038317155.1 Bacteroidales bacterium | reverse complement strand
GCGAAAGGAGGTAAGAAACAAAGACAAATTTTTGGGCAAAAGAATGTTGGTGCAAACCGCCAACCGGAATGGCATACCTCGAAATGAACGCAAAGCTTTAACCGTAGAAAAAAATACTATAAGCTGAATCGCTGAGTATTTGGTAATATGGCTGTAATTTATCTGCATTATTCTATTGAATATTTTGATTTGGCAAATTGTTGTTCTAATTCTGAAAATATATCTGCCGGATTAGTGAGAGGCATATCTTTGTCGAATAAATCATAATCCAACAATTGAGATTTTTTTAATTTCTCCAATACGGGCAGCTTTGTCCTATTTGTTGTTTCAACATGGTTCCCATCATTGTCAACGATAATAACCCTTGGTAAGAATGCTCCTTTTCTGCCAATGAATTTATCCATTAATTTTACAGCATCTTCAAACTCTTGCTTCGCAGATCTGCCGAGAGATTCATATTTATATATTTTTTTACCATCCCAGGTAGCCACCATTGCAAAACTTTCAGCTATCTTTTCATCTATATTGCTTGTTTCATTATAAGTATCATGCCCGGAAGGCATTAACAGCACTTTCCCGCCCCCGCCTTCGATGTTAGCAGCATATCTTGGCATGGTAATACCTGAAATCCAGCCTTGTAAGTGCTTGATATATAATTTCCCAATCTGAATAGGTGTAATAAAATGGACAATTCCCTTTTCTTTATGGCATTGTAACAGATAATAGGGGTGGATGCCTATCCAAAACATTCTTCGCAATGTTTCAGCTAAAGTTTTATAGTAGTCATTGACATGATTTAATAAAACAGTTTGATTTCTGATGGTAAAACCATGCATGCGAATTTTTTTAACAGCAATGGCTAAATCTTCGGTTATTTCCTGGTGGTGATTAATATGGGTCATAAAATACACATATTTTTCAGCACCGGAGTTGTATTTGTTGGCAGACACGTTGATTAACTCCAATAATTCATCTGTTATCCCCATCGGCAATACGACAGGGACTCTTGTAGCTATCCTGATGGCACGAAGATGCGGTATCCTGCTTAATTCTTCTAAAATATATCGCAGATGGCTTTTGCTTATCATTAGTGCATCGCCGCCTGTTACCAGTACTTCGTTGATGTTTTTATTGTAACCGATGTAGAACAACCCTTTATTTATGTCTGCTCTGTTGACTTCAACTGTGCCATCTAATGATTTAGCCCGTTGGCAATGTACACAGTAGGATGCACAACTTGTGTTTTTGGCTACAAAAAGAGCTACCCTGTTTGGATAGCGCTGATAGACTGCCCCATAACTCCTCGATTTTTCGCACATTGCACCTTCAGCACCGGTATCAGGAAACAGCAGGTTCGCAGGGGTGGGGACACTTTGCCAGAAAATCGGGTCAAGACGATTGTTCTGTTTTTCGCCGGGAAACATAACAGGGTGAAATGGATCGGAATTCATCAGCGAAGCATAATATGGTGTTATTCGCAAAGGTACTTTTCCTTGGCCCTTCAAGGTTGAAATAGTCCGTTCAATTTCTTTTTTTTGATAGGTGTTTAATTTTATAACTTTTGCCAATTGTTCAATACTTGATATTGAATTTTTAATTTGCCAATCAGGATCATTCCACTGCTCTTCTGTCACTTTTTTCCACAATTCGATAGTGTTGAATTTTCTGGGTTCGAAGAATATGTTATTTTTTTCAGTCATAATTTCCCTTTAACTTATGTTGTCCGTTTTGTTTGCCTTGCCGGAAACTTTCAGGACTTTGTTTTAGCCGGAGAATTGTTGCTGTGTCCGGCCGAAACTATATTCGATTGAAAGACAGATGTTGAAGTTAACAATAAATGTTGGATTCCCCATCATCTTCGAAATATAGGATCGACTAATAAGCCCTATGCAATGAAATGAAAATGGTGTCAGGTGCCGGCGTTCTGGTCCGCCGTAAGTGCAGCCCATTGTATTTGTTTAGTTTTAGTGTCTTCGGGTGTTTGCTGTGTGTTAAATCTTTTATTTCATCAATGAAAATAGGCGGATATAAATCAAACATCAGAATCCAGTTTTTCGCAATTCTTGTTACCCTGCCATTGCCATCTGCAAAAGGGTGAATCCGAATCATCTCGTGGTGCAAATAAACAGACTTGACAATGGTATTTGAAATAGTGCTCATCTGATAAAAGAGTTCATTCATAAGACTCGGAATCTGCGATGGTTCAGGGCAAATATGTTCCCCAACCATAACTTGGGTTTGCCTGTATTTATTCGGATGTTTAGCATTTGTTTCAGGAGATATTATCCTTAACAATTGAAACAATTGCAATTCGTGTCAAAATTTTTATTTTCATTAATTTCTTCAACAATAAACGCTTTACTATCATGCAAATGTGCTAAATATTCCTTTGCTTCCTCTTCGTCCTGAGATTCCATCCGGGCATTTTTTATTGCCACCAACTATCCTAAACTTAGTATGCTGGTCAGATAGTTTTCAAGCACATCATCAGCTATGTGAGTACGGCTATAAATAACCTGCCTCAAAACAGATTTCAGGATGCTTTCAGTCTTGTCTGTTTTAGTATAATTAATTACTATCTTTTCTGCTGGAAATAAGATCATTCTGGTCTTTATTAATCTGTTGGTATTTGTTACAGGCTGGCCTCAATCAATCTTTTTCATTTCAACCCAAAACGGGCATATTCTTTTTTGGCCGATAGCATAGAATGGCATCAAATCGCAATCCATCTTTGGAAAGAAGACGTTCTTCATCTCAATGATATCTGTACCCTCTTTTTCATTCAGCATTTGTTTTACCAGTGTATTTGCTTCTAAATACATCCTTCCGTTTGCATTGACCGGCTTGATGAATTTAAATATTATATCATAGTGTCCCTTCTCAATGCTAATTTTCCACTTGCCGTAAATTTCTTCCTGATCCCAGATGGCTCGCTCACCTCCGGCATCATTCCTGTTAAGGATAACAGGGTTTTCGTAGGCGCTTCCGACAATAATAGGAGGTTGATTGATGAGATTTTCAGAGGTAATTAATTCATTGTAAGTTTTATCCAGTTCTTCCTTGAGCTTATTTGCAACAACCTTATTTTCTTTAACAATATTATTTTGTTCGTAGGGATCTTTTGCAATATTGAACAGTTCAAAGTCGTTAATCGGGGCATTATAGTTTGTCTTTCCAACCAGTTTATAACCTCCTTCCCGTAATGCAATATTGTAATATAGTTCGGGATAGCCTCTTGTCCAGTAAAAAAACAATGGTCTGTCAGCCCAACCACCCTCTTTACCCATAATAAGCGGAAGCAGGCTTTTACCATCAATTTTTCTGTCCTTGGGCATTTCAACATGGCATACCTGTGCCAGTGTCGGCAGGATGTCAATATGGGCAGCCACGGTTTCAACATCTTTATTCTTCGCGAAAACCGAAGGATACCTGATATAGAATGGCACCCTGACACCCCCTTGATAAACATCTCCCTTGCGGCCCCGCATACCACCCACATACCTTGATTGTTGCGGACCGTTATCGGTCATGAAAATTACGAGGGTATTATCTGCGATTTTTAAGTCATCTAGTTTTTTCAGCAGTTTACCTACATTGTCATCGATGTTTGTCACCATAGCATAGACTTTTCGGGCATCCTCTTTATCTTTTTCCGTCATTTTCGGAAATGGTCTGTTGTCGTTCCCGAAACCGGATGCCGGATCAATGTCTTTGTATTTTTGATAATACTTATCCGGAACCTGCAAAGGAGTGTGCGGAGCATTGAAAGCGAGATAACAGAAAAAGGGTTCTGTTTTATTTTTTTCAATAAAATTTATGGCCTGTTCTGCAAAAATATCGGAGCAATAACCTGTGTAGGCTTCTCTTTTGTTGTTGTGCCAAAGTACCGGATCAAAATAACTCTTATCCCCGTTGAAAAAGGTTGTAATATCACCAACTTGTCCCATTCCGCCGGAAAGATGGTTCAACGATTCATCAAAACCCTGGTCACTTGGTCTGCTTGGATAATTGTCACCCAAATGCCATTTGCCGAAACAGCCGGTTTTGTAATCCTCCTGTTTCAGCATTTCGGCAATAGTAATCTCGCTTGATGCCATTATTGCCCCGCCGTTATAAGTATCTCTTACGCCTGTGCGCAATGAATAGCGACCGGTCATGAGACTTGAACGGGTCGGGGCACATACAGGGGACACATAAAAGTTATTAAAGCGGATACTTTCAGATGCAAATTTATCGATAACGGGGGTTTTTACATTTGGATTTCCGGTTATTCCGAGGTCGCCGTAACCCTGGTCATCGGTCAGAATGATAATAACATTCGGATGTGTTTTTTCCTGGGCAAAACTCATTACAGACAACAAAGACAAACAAGATGAAGCTGTCAGAAGGATGCTTTTATTTTTCATGTGAATATAGTTTGTTTTTTAATGGCCACATGGAACCCTCATCCATATTCATTTCCTTTGGCGAGCTTTTGCTCATGAGGGTTTCATTTTTAGATTGCATGTGTTTGATTACTAATTTTATGCGGTGTGTTTCTGTCGCCGGTACCGGAGCAATGTTTTCTTAATTTTGACGAAAGCTTATTCTATGCAGAAATGTTGAAACCGAACTTAATCCTGCAATTAAATTTCCTCCTGATAAGGTGTGTTAATAAATTCCGATAATGGTATAAATTAATTCCTTTATTCTTCATCTTTTCAAGGGCTTCATTTTTCATTATCCCAGAATAAAATAGTCGTGTAAATATCAGCCTGTCGATAAAAACAGCAAATATAACACCTGAAATATACATAATAATGTCAAAAGGATCAAATGTAATTCGGCGCATAAACGCCGAAGAATTGCAGAATCTCAGCAAATTTTGTAAAAGCAATAATTAAAAATGCCTTAGCGTACCAATGCCGGATTATTTTAATTTCAAAATCTGAAATACAAAGCAAAAAATAGATCCCAAAAGGGATAACAAAATCAGCTAAATAATGACGATTTTTTTCGTTTTTTCTCTTGTGCGATGTTTAAGGCCATACTTTGGCCGGAAAGAGATGGTCTGTGTGAGCCGTCGTGGCAAAGGCAGGAGACGCTGTAAGGCTTACCAGGAAAGCCTTTCAGTCCTATCTGTGAATTATGCAACTTTTAGCTGTAAATGTATAACACTCCTGGCGGAGGATTGTGTGACCTTTGTACTCACTTCAGTGATTCGGCAATAAACAATCGAAACACAGAATGAAAACTTATCTCTTTTCAGCTTATTTAACAAATGAATATTTTTTCAACCAAATAAAAAACAACCTGTTATGAAAGCACCTTCTTCTCCTAAGAAAATTACCTGGATCATCGGCATGATCAGTGGTATCCTCGGAATTATTGGCCACTATACCCATGTTCAGATTTTGAGTGAAAACAATTACATCTTGCTGTTAATCGGTTTTCTGGTGCTTTTAGCAGGAACTACTTTCAGGGAGGTTTAGCGTATTATCAGTCTCTTAGTATTTACCAACGTTATTCTGTCGTTGGTCAAACCTCTTTCAAGTTTATACCTACCGTCAATCTTTTCCTTTCATCAGTGAGATATTTAGCTTAGCCATTGGCCTATAGAATATCCGTAATTATCTCCATTCTTTTTTGTGAACAGTCGTTCATGGATGTTTCAGGGAGCAGTACAAAGCGATGGCTACGCGGCCTACAATATTTACGAGAACAAAAAAGGTGTTTTGTATCCATCCGACCAACCCATCTTGACTCAATTTGCGTGAGTGTTTAGTTTTGCATAAATACATTACACATGCAAGACAAGAGCAAAACCAAAACGATGTACAAGCTGGTCGAACAATGGCAGCAAAGCGGAATAAGCCAGAAACAGTTCAGCGAGAAGAATAAGATCAAGCTAAACACTTTTCTTTATTGGGTTCAGAAGTTCGATGAGTCCAAAACACCTGACCTGGGATTTGCTCCTCTTACGATCACTCCGGAACCTTTGTCCGGATTATCGGTTCCTAAGATTGAGATAGAACTCACTGGTGGTGTTACGGATTGGCGGTATGAAACGGAAGGGAATTCGTGAACCACTTTCCTGTCACCCGATGAAAAGAAGCCAGCGTGAACTGATGTTGCTTTCCTACTTAAACCCTTATGTTTTAAGCCGTTTGTTGAACTAAATCCGCCTTCGCGGATAGCTCTTTAAAAGTACCCGATTCTTTCTATACTTCGAAATTATTCACTTTAAAATTTCGGATTATGAGAAAGAAATCGGGTTTTACGATTGTTGAGCAGGCTATTGTGCTTGTTCCTGAGTTTGAAAAAGTTGTGCGCAAACTGGATCAACAGGTTACTTTGCGTGGGCAGAGCAAAAGTACATTGCAAAACTACATCCGGCGCATTGCCCTGTTTGTTGTTCGCTATGGTAAGTTGCCCGAGCAGATCGACCCGGAAGAAATCAATGAATACCTCACTGCTTTGGCCCTTGATCCCCGACCACCCTCGCGCAGTAGTTTTAAACACATGGTTTACGGGTTGCGTTACTATTACCGGCTGCTGGGGATGAACAAAAATGCAATTGCCCTTCCTTCGTTGAAGAAAGATGCAAAACTACCGGTAATCCTTAATCAGCAGGAACTAAAAGAGCTTTTTGCCGCACCCACCCTGCTTAAACAACGGATAGTGCTGACATTGATTTACTCGGCTGGCCTGCGCGGGCAGGAAGTGGTTAACCTGAAAATCTCCGATGTAGACTTTGAGCGAAAAACCATTCATATCCGACAGAGCAAGTACAAGAAAGACCGCATCGTGCCGCTGGCCGAAAGTATGGCCGTTGGACTGAAAAAGTATCTTGGGGCAGAAAACCCGCACATTTGGCTTTTTAACGGGAAAGAGCCTGATGGCCGTTACAGCGTGCGGGGCCTCTCGTGGGTGATGCGCGAAAACCTGAAAAAGACATCCATCACAAAAGAGGTTAACCTGCATTCACTGCGCCACTCGTATGCTACACACCTGCTGGAACAAGGCCTGAATATCGTAACCCTCAAGGAGCTGCTTGGTCATGCCGAGATTACCACTACCATGATTTACCTTCACGTGGCACAATGCCCGCTGATTAAACCTCACAGCCCCCTGGACCGGCTTTATAATTACAAAAGCAATGAGGCCAAGGTTTGAACTCTCGGATGTTGTCGATCTGTTTGGCACTGGTTTGGTTTCATCAGGAAAGTTTTCTGCTTTGCGATTAAAGGTGCTTGGCAAAATAGCCGTTTGCCGTACCGCGGCCCTTGGCGGCCACGAAGAGGCATGCGAAAACTGCGGCACGATACGCTACAGCTATAACAGTTGCGGAGACAGACACTGCCCTAAATGCCAGGCTGCAAAACAGGCTTTCTGGATCGAGGACCTGATCAAAAATACCCTACCGGTGAGACATTTCCACATCGTCTTTACCATACCGCACCAGTTGAATGCTGTTTGCCTGTACAACCAAAGAATGTATTACGACCTGCTCTTTGCAGCCGTATGGCAAACCATGCGCTCGTTCGGTTACTCTCATTATGGCGTCGAAACCGGTGCTGTTGCTGTGCTTCACACGTGGGGACAGAATTTATCGCTGCACCCACATATCCATTGCCTTGTCCCAGCCGCAGGATACACGCTGGATGGAAAATGGAAAAACATCGGGCATTCGGGGCAGTACCTTTATCCGGTGCACCAACTTAGTGAAGCCTTTAAAGCAAAGTTCCTCGACAGCCTGAAACGCACTTTACGAAAACAAAACGAATTGTCGATGTTTTACAATGCTGTTCAACAAGCTTATAAAACCAAATGGGTGGTTCACTGTGAGCCTTCGCTGGCAAGTGAGCAGCACGTGGTAAAATACCTGGGGCAATATACCCACCGCGTAGCAATTACGAACCAGCGCATTTTAAACATTGCCGATGGAAAAGTAACTTTTATTGCAAAGGACTACCGCGACAGAGCCGTAAAAAAGCCTGTCACACTCGATGGAGTAGAGTTCTTACGGCGATTTACCATGCATATCCTGCCATGGCGGTTTGTCAAAATCCGGAGGTTCGGTATTTACAACCACACCACCAAACGAAACCTTGAATTACAGTTTATCCCGGAAAAAAAGCCCAGGATTGAGGAGGTAATCAAACCGCAAAAATCGCCAGAAACCAATATAGAACGCTTCGCAAGGCTGACAGGGGTAAACCCTTGCCTTTGTCCCGTTTGCAAAACCGGCAGGATGGTTACCATAAGGGAATATCCACGCATTCGGTCACCGTCTTGGAACCCTTGGAAGACACCTTTGACATAATTGGCCCTGGCTCCCCATTCTGCCCTCCAACTCCCGGTGCAGGCGGGAAAGGTATGCCTTGTGGGGGAGGAAATTGCATAATATCGCCAAGTCACATTATTTTGAAATGGCAAATTGTTGGAAAAAACACAATTACCTGAAATACGTCAATGAACGACTGAAAAATTGGCCTTTCACGAAAATCTAAAAACCTCAATATATACATAGACCTGAATCCAGCGGGTGTAGCTCAACACCGACTCATCGCTGGGTCTTGCAGACCGCTCAGAGTCCTATTTATTACCAGCTGTAGCTATTTATACAATTGATATATTCAGATGTTTTTGTAATCCAGTTTCTATCAGTTTTTGATAAGTTGAGATCTGTATATCGCTCTTTCCTTTCTCAATCCGAGAAATATAGCTCTTTTTGGTTCCCGTTTTTTCAGCGAGTTGCTTTTGTGTAATTTTTGAATCTTGCCTTGCTTCTTTAAGCATTACGCCTAATCTAAATGCTAATGAATCGGCCTCAAACCTATCTCGCATTGGCTCACCTTTCTCTCCATACTTTTCTTTAAGTAAATCCTCAAAGTCGGTCAAATTATTCATATTATTACCCTCCTAATTTTTCTTTAAAATAATCTTGTCTCAATTTCTCAGCTTTAGTAATCTCTGATTTTGGAGTCTTTTCGGTTTTTTTAATAAACCCATTTGTTAATACAACTAACTGTCCGTCATCGAAAAAGCAAAGTATCCTAATGCTCTTAAAAGTTGTTGTTACTTTTACTTCATAAATCCCATTAGTACTTTCAAGAAATTTAAAGAACTTAATCGGTACTTGTTTCTCATAACGTATCAATTCAAGAACATACTCAATCTTTTCTTGAATCTTTTTGTCTTGTTTTTTATAAAACTCAACAAAATCAGTCTTGTAAATGATAATTTTCCTAATCATCAAGCAAAGGTAACCAATTAGTTAACTCCATCCAAATATTTTATCAAAAAATTGTCGCAGTGGGTCTTTTCTGCTATAGCTGGTAACGGTTGATGGCTATGAACTGAAGCGGACATAGATGAATCGTCCCCAGCGGCATGAATGACACTTTTTTATATTGGTGTCCGCGTCAGCCTTCTTCATCAACCGCTTTGGTTTCATAGCCTTTGTGTGCGCCCTGCATGAGCAGGAGCGCACACTTGCTGTAAGCTCTTGAAAAAGTTTAAATATACAAATTTACTTTAAGGGCATAAGCGGCAAGTGTGCAATTTTTCCAGAGGGTGCAAATCCCGTATGCGC
>JBBQBC010000144.1:0-9733 GCA_038317155.1 Bacteroidales bacterium | reverse complement strand
AAATTATTTACCCTCAATGGGGCCCTATTTATCAGTATTCTGGGTTTTTCACTCTATACCATAAAGAGTGTAAGCCTCGTTTGGTTAGGTATTTTTTTACTTCTTTTCATTGGATATGTTCGTCGAAAACTTGGAAATGATGCCGCCTGGTTCGCTTTAGTTCTAACGATTGTCAATGCATTTATTTTTCAGTATTCCTTTGTTTACCGGCCTGAAATCATGGTTATGACCCTTGGATTTCTGTCATACCTTTTTCTGGAGAAATATCTTATTGACGAGAGCCATTACAAATACCTTATTATCAGCGGTTTATTTGCCGGACTTGCCGCGGCAACCCACCTTAACGGGCTGATATTTATGGCAGCAGGGGCGGTTTTGTTGCTACTGAGGAAACGGGTTAAGGCATCCGTTATATTCTCCCTTATGACCCTACCGACTTTTGCTATCTATTTATATGATTTTAATTCCCAGTATGATCTTCATTTCTGGCTATACCAGATTAATGATTCGCCGGCCTTGCATAAATCAACCATTCTACCTTCATCTTTTAGCTTTCTAAGCAAGATTTTCAACGAGCACCTCAGGTTTTTCCATAGCCCGAAAGAGATTACTTTATCATTGCTTTTTCTTTTTATGCTGCTGGTAAACTTTAAAAACCTAAAGTCAGAAGGAAACCTGATGAAATATTTATTGCTGCTCGTTGTTTTCCTTTCGCTGATAGCTGTTCATACAACGTCAAAATATATGCTGCTTTATCTGCCTTATATTATGCTGATCATTATCAGGTCTTTTTACCATTTTTATCAAAACCGGAAAAGTCATCTGCCGCTGGGATTGGGGTTGAATACAAGCAAGGCTTACCAATGGTCGCTGGTTTTACTGTTGCTTTTTATGATCACAAACATGGTTTGGAATGTTGGAATAGCCTTTGAAAAATTTGATCCGAAAAAAAACTCTGAACTTGCTCAAAGACAGATGGGTAAACATACTGAAAATCTGAGAATACTTGCACCCATGACTTTTATTTTTAACGAAATGGGAAATTTTAAGCGAATTCAAAGCGATCTGAGTATCGTTGAAATGCAAAAAGCAGGTAAAAAGCTTGCCGGCCCGGCATTCCTGAAATACGCCGACAGTTTGCACCTCGACTATCTTATTATCACCGATGAATATCGGGGAAGATTTGGCATCGACAGCGTTAAGGCGGAAAATTATCAGAAATACGGGTATTCAATTTCAGGTGCAGAACCTGGAATGATTATACTCAAAAAAGTGAAACAGAAAAATGATTAATACTTCTCTAAGCCATTGCTATAACATTATCTGGGACTGGAACGGAACCCTGCTGAATGATCTTGAGGTATGTGTGGATTCAATCAACCGGTTGTTGAACAAAAGGAATCTGACACCGCTAAATATTTCGCGATATCTGGATATTTTCACTTTCCCGGTTAAAGATTATTATGCTATAGCCGGATTCAAATTCAATGAAGAACCATTCGAAACAGTAGCGGTTGAATTTATGGGCCATTACCTCCACCTTGTAAGGACTACCGGGTTGCACTCCGCAGCAAAATCTACCCTCTCCTGGTTCAAAAACTCAGGTCGGGAGCAAATTATACTGTCGGCAATGGAGCACAACGAGTTGGTTAAGCTGGTAAATGAACATGGGATTCAGGAATATTTCAGCCACATCTTCGGCATAGACGATCATCTGGCCAACGGAAAACTCGCGCTGGCATCATCTGCCATAAAGAAAACCGGATTTAAAAAAGAAGAGACCTGCCTCATTGGCGACACCCTGCATGATGCTGAAGTTGCTACCGAACTCGGAATAAATTGTTTGTTGGTAGCTGGTGGACATCAATCGGAAGAGCGGCTAAAAGCTTCAGGATATGCGGTTATACATAGTCTAAAAGAGATTGAGAGGATATTCAGATAATTTCTAATTTCTAATTTCTAAGTTCTAATTTTTCTAATGAAACTCCGGTTGAGGTTTATGTTAAGATTGGCCTTTCGACTGCCCATCAGGGTGACAGATTGAGCCCTGCCTGCTTGACACAGTTAGGAAGGCTGCCCAACTGAAGATTGTCAGGTAAACCTCATTTACATATTGATGTTAATAAAAAGTTTCGTATAGCTAGTCAGACATAGTTAAATACCCGTAAATTAACTTTGGAGATGCTTAACCTTAACCTTTCCATGACTCATAAAGAAAGTAATACTCATACTAACTATTATAACCATTATTGAGGGACTAATATCTAATTCAATTACCAATAGATTCAGTAATCAGCACAGGTATTTACAAAATTTGCAATTAGAAATTAGAAATTAGACATTAGACATTTTTAAACTACTTCTCTTCCTTCACCATCTTCTCCAGCTCTTTATCATAATACTCTTCCAATGCCAGGAACCCGGCTGACCAGACTTCACGCTTTTCGGCTACACCTTTGTCATTCAGGTGCATCCAGACACCATCTTTAAGGTTATTGGAGTATGGCCCCGAAACCATAACCCGGCCATTGGGATGATAAAAAGTAGCAAGACCTTCGAGTTTATCATTTTTGTAGGTAGCACTGAGTTTTACCGGACCATCGTAATAGTATTGCTTCCAGGGACCATCTTTAACGCCATTGTGGTAGCTTACTTCTTCAAGAATTGATTTGTTGGCATAATAGGTTTTCCAGATGCCCTCCGGCTTTCCGATCCGGTAAGTTTCTTCGGAAATCAGAATTCCCTCTTCATTGTATAAATTCCAGATACTATCCCGCTTTTCATTGACGTACAATCCTTCCGACATTTTGTTTCCCGACCTGTAAAACGTAACCGTGTATGATTTACTGCCCGTTTCCCTGAAATTTGATTTAGCCTTAACGGCGCCGGTTGTGTCGTAATAGATGAACTGTCCGGTTGGTTTGCCATCGAAAAAACTGCCTGAATAAATCAATCTGCCGGCTTTGTCAGTTTTCTGCCAGTTGCCCTGTTTCAGCCCTTTCGCGTCAGTTATATTCCCGGCTGAACCTGATGCCGGTGTCTGAGCGGTTGCGTTTCGGTTTTGAAAAAATGTCAGAATTATAAATAAAAATGTAATCGTTCTCATTGTTCGGATATTGGTCAGATTTTGCTTGGATGATATTCCATCAGATAACATCAATCTGTTTTGTAAATTTGTTGCAAAATTAGTTAAAAGTAACCTGTTGTCTATTGCCTTAATGACGTATGCAGAATTATTCCTCAAAATTGCTCGAAGAAGCCGTGAATGAATTTACCCGTTTGCCTGGGATCGGGCGTCGTTCGGCCCTCAGACTGGCATTGCATCTGCTGCGGCAGGATGGAAGCCGGTCGGAAGCTTTGGGAAACGCCATAATTAAACTCCGGAGCGATATCAGATATTGCACGAGGTGCCACAATATTTCGGATGATGAGCTATGCGGTATCTGCACGGATATGAAACGCGACAACTCAATTATATGTGTTGTTGAAGACATCAGGGATGTTATGGCAATTGAAAATACCGGGCAATTCCGGGGGGTGTATCATGTGCTTGGAGGAATAATTTCACCCATGGATGGTATCGGCCCGAATGATCTTACTATAGAACCACTGATCAGTAGAACGGAAACGGAAGAGATCCGGGAAGTTATTATGGCTTTGCCTGCCACAACCGAAGGTGATACCACGAATTATTACCTGTTTAAGAAACTGAAGGACAAGGTAACAACAATCTCAGCAATTTCGAGGGGAGTTGCCATTGGTGATGAGCTTGAATTTGCTGATGAAATAACACTTGGCAAATCAATTATCAACCGGATTCTCTACGAAAAACTGACCGAATAATCCAATTGAATACCGGATAAACATTCTTCTCAAACAAATTGTTAAATAGATAAGAATCGGAGATTCCGATTTTTTTTTCGTTCAGACATCATTCAGGACAACACCCCATGAATATACACATTCACAAAGCCAGCGGCCGTGGAACGGCCGACTATAAATGGCTGAAAGCAAGATACAGTTTCAACTTTGCCAACTATTTTGATCCTCAAAGGGAACGTTTCGGGGTGCTGAGGGTACTAAACGATGACCACATCGAAGGTGGCAGTGGCTTCGCCACCCATCCGCACAGTAACATGGAAATCATTACCATACCGCTGCAAGGGGCTTTAGGACACCGTGATAGCACGGGACATGCCTCTGTCATAACCAAAAATGAGATACAGTATATGTCAGCCGGAAGCGGAGTCACACATTCTGAGTACAACCAATCAGACAATGAAATCCTCAACCTTCTTCAGATCTGGATATTCCCGAAAATAAAAAATTCTCAGCCAGCTTACAACCAGATTAACCTGGAAGGGAAAAGAGCAACAAATAAGATTCAGACAATTGTTTCTCCAACAGGAGGTGATAACATTATACAAATCAATCAGGATGCCTGGCTAAGCCTGCTTAATACCGACAAAGGGCTGCAATTCAATTACAGAGTTCACAATACCGGCAATTACATCTTTATTTTCATCATTGAGGGTGAAGTAGAAACCGGAGAATACAGGGCCGGTCGGCGTGATTCTGTAGAAATAAAAGGAATCGATGAAATTTCCATGTATGCAAAAGAAAAATCGGAAATTCTGATCATAGAAGTGCCTGAAAATTAGATTAGTGAATCTGATACTGGAATTTATTTTCTGTTTTAAAGATCAATAGTTCGGTAAGTTTAAGAATCAAGCAATGACGCAATGCGATGCACTGAGCTTGTCGAAGTGACGCAAGAAATTGATTCTCAAGCATTTGTAAATAATCAAATCATTCTAATAACTATCTGATTTTCAATTTAATGCAAAATTTTAACGAAGTATTGAAAGATGAAACCCGGATTGCAGGCCATACCCAGCAAATATATTCAACCAAAAGGCAAAATGAATTAATTTCTAATGTGGAATTAACCTAAGAAGGGCAATTTATCCTCTAACCTTAAATCACCCGCTTTGTCATAAAAAGCTGATTTAAAATAGCTTATGAGCTGTAATCCTGCTTAAACGGATCTTCTACAAAATCAAAGATGCTCATCTGGTTCTCGCTGATTGTTGGGGGATAGTGCTTCTGAATGTTATAACCATGGTTGTCAAGGTAAAGCAAAATGGCTTTCTTATACATGTTCACTGGCGTGGTTTTGTTTTTCTTACAGAAAGCGTCAACCCGCTTTTTCTGCTGTAGAGTAAGTTTAAAAATTACGTTCTTAAACCTTCTGACTTTCCGAATTTTCCGTTTAGGAGCCATAAAATATCAGTCAATGATGCCACGAATATAATCAGATAATTAATACGCAGCAAATCAGATTACAAAAGATCGTAAACTTTTATCTCTCGCAAAGACGCAACGACGCAAAGACTGATTCATAGGTGTTTATGAATTGAAATCTTTCCTATATACCAGACTGGCTTTCAGATTTTTGTAAAAGCGTAACGAAGAATTGAGTTTAAGAAAATGGTCCAAATTACACCAATCAGCTAACCTAGTGGGTTAACCTCTTATAACATCCTTAATGTCGTCAATAATTTTCCTGGCCAGCACTTCGGCTTTGGCTTCGGAATCACTTTCCGAATAAATTCTGATGATGGGTTCGGTGTTTGACCTACGCAGATGAACCCATTCATTGTCAAATTCAATTTTTACACCATCCTGATTATTAATAGGTTGCCTTTTATACTTTTCAGCAATGCTCTTCAAAATAAAATCTACATCCATTTCGGGTGAGAGTTGAATTTTATTTTTCGAGATATAATAATTTGGATAGCTGCTTCTCAATGCAGAAGTTCGTTTACCTGATTGTGCCAGATGAGAAAGAAACAGGGCAATACCCACCAGTGCATCACGTCCGTAGTGAAGTTCCGGCAAAATGACTCCGCCATTGCCTTCGCCACCGATTACAGCGTTCACCTCTTTCATTTTTTCAACTACATTAACCTCTCCGACAGCGGAGGCATAATGCCGGCCACCGGCTTTTTCAGTAACATCGCGCAAAGCACGTGTTGAGGACATGTTTGATACGGTATTTCCGGGCTGGGTTGACAACACATAGTCGGCAACTGCAACCAGGGTATATTCTTCCCCAAACATCTCACCATCTTCACAAATAATGGCCAGTCTGTCAACATCAGGGTCAACAACAAATCCTACATGGGCCTTGTTCTTAACGACCATTTTTGATATATCCTGCAGGTTTTCAGGCAACGGCTCCGGATTGTGCGGGAAATGTCCGTCGGGTGTACAATACAGCTCATCAATCAGCTCTACACCAAGCGTTTTCAGCAGCAGCGGAATTACAATACCTCCCGTTGAATTAACGGCATCAATTGCCACCCTGAACCTGGCCATCTTAATGGCAAAAGAATTTACCTGAGGCAGCGCAAGAATTTTTTCTATGTGCTTTCGAATCTGACTATCGTCGTAAGTGACGGTTCCGAGTTTATCAACCGGGGCATACGAAAAACTTCCAATGTTGGCCAGCGAAAGTAATTGCTCGCCCAATTCGGCGCTGATGAATTCCCCTTCCCTATTGAGCAGTTTGAGGGCATTCCATTGCCATGGATTATGACTGGCAGTCAGGATTATACCACCATCGGCACTAAGATCCTTCACAGCCATTTCAACCGTTGGAGTTGTTGACAAGCCAACATCAACAACATCAACCCCCATGCCCATCAATGTACCGGTAACGAGGTTATTAACCATGGCCCCTGAAACCCGGGCATCGCGGCCAACCACGACTTTTAGCCTGTTTTCCGATTCACGCTTCAGTAAGAAAGCAAAGGCAGAAGTAAATTTAACAATGTCTATCGGACTCAGGCAATCGCCGGGTGTTCCTCCAATAGTACCCCTGATTCCTGAAATACTCTTGATTAATGTCATAAATTCAAATACAGTTATAATATCCGGACAAAAATACAGGAAATTGTTGATTTTGCATTAAGCACATTGGTAAATCATTCATAATTGGTATATGAATTATAGCTTTTACAGGGCTTATTAATGCTACTTTTTATCAATGCAAATTATTGACATCGCAAGTATATTAATTATTAACAACCGATTGTCCATAACTTATCACGAAGGGCCTTGAAAAACGGCTCTGAATAGTCGTAATATTACACTACCGGCAATAATGAACCAAAATATCCCTGCCAATAGTTGATTTTTTATTATTCAGCATACAGGTGATAAAATTGACTAATTTTGTACCGGATATCAGGATTCTTAAATCCAAAACTGAACAATGGACGATTTTTTCGATCACGAAGATGATAATTCACTGGTTGACCTTCTGGAGCGGTTTAATAACATGCTCAATGAGGACACGCGGTATTTCTTCGATGTGGAAGAATATGAAGACCTGATCGATCATTACATGGGCAGTAACGACATGGCAAAATGTGCTACTGCCATCAGGATTGCCATTGAGCAGTATCCTGATCAATCCGGAATTCTGATCAGGCAGGCCCAGTTGTTGGTTTCTTCAAACAAAGCTGAAAAAGCATTGCGTATCCTCTCGAAAGTCGAGAATATTGATCCTACCAACAGTGAAATATACATCACCAAAGGAGCCATATACAGCCAGATGAAGCGCTACGATGATGCTATCCGCGAATACAACAAGGCAATCAACAAGGATGAAGACCTGGAGAACATCTATTCAAGCATTGCATTTGAATACGAAAACCTTGGCAACTACGAAAAAGCCATTGAATATCTCAAGAAAGTACTTGAAATTGAGCCTGAAAACGAAACGATAATTTTTGAGCTTGCTTTCTGCTACGAAATAACCAACCAGCCGGAAACAAGCATAGCGTATTTTACTGCTTTTACCGACAGGATACCTTATTCCAGGTTTGCCTGGTTTAACCTTGGTGTGGCTTACAACAACCTTGAATTATACGAGAAGGCCATTGAAGCATTTGAATTCGCAATTGCCATTGAGCCAACATTCTCATCTGCTTACTTCAACAAAGCGAACGCCCTGGCTGGCATGGAGTTGTATAGTCATGCTATTGAAGCATACCGCGAAACCTTCGAACACGAAGAACCCGAAGCTCTTACCTACTATTACATCGGCGAGTGTTACGAGAAGCTCTCTGAGACGGATGAGGCTATCAAAAATTTTAGAAAAGCCGTGGAAATGGACGATGGCATTGCCGATGCCTGGGTTGGACTTGGAGTTAGTTACCAGATTAAAGGAAACTTGAAATCTGCCTTGCGTTACATTCAGAAAGGGCTTGAAATTGAACCGGAAAATCCTGAATATCTAGCTACACTGGCCATTTGTCAAAAACAAACCGGCTTATATATAGAAGCAGCACTATCATTTTCAAAATCGGCTCAGATCGAGCCACTTGACGAAGATATCTGGATCGATTTTTCGGAAATGTTTGCCGAATTGAAAGATTTCGACCGTGCCGGTGAGATTATTAAAAACGGCCTGAAGCATTTGCCGGAAAGCAAAGCTATAGTGTATCGCGGGATCTCCTATCTGTTTGCCCAGGGAAAACGTAAGGAAGCACTCGCATCGTTGAATACGCTGCTTGCCACGGACGCAGATGACATTAAATTACTGTTTGAATATTCCCCGCAACTACTTGACGACATGGATGTTGTGGAAATAAGAACACGGTTTGCATCTGAAAAAAAGTAAGTTAGTAATTTATATTTATCAGTTTGATTTCTGCTTCAATGGCAATTTTTATCATCTCATTTATTTATAAAACAGGCCCTTAGATTCTGAACTATCTTTCAGCCTTTCGCTTAAATTGCAATTTTTACTGATCTCTCCACATTTGAGCAATATGATGAAGAAATATGGCCTGATTGGGTTCCCGTTGGGGCATTCCCATTCGAAAAAGTATTTCACTGAGAAATTTGCGAAAGAGGCAATTGAAGCGGAATATGAGCTCTATCCTCTGCCGGATATCCAAAATCTAAATCAATTACTAAAGGATGAGCCTTTATTGCGTGGCCTGAATGTAACTATACCCTATAAAAAGTCTGTTATCGACTTTCTGAATATACTTTCACCTGAAGCCTCTGCCATCGGGGCTGTCAACACCATAGAATTTTTAGTTGAGGATGAAAAAACCTTGTTGAAAGGCTGGAATACCGATGCGCCGGCTTTCGAATCGGAGATACTGGATTTTACTGAAAATAAAACAGGAAATGCGCTGGTATTGGGCAATGGAGGAGCAGCGCGGGCAGCTCTTTTCGTGCTTACAAAACTTGGCTGGAAGATGAATCAGGTAGTTCGAAGGGAAACTCCTGATTTTAAAGACATGATACTTTATTCTCAGATTGGAAAAGAAATCCTTGCAAATACAGACCTTATTGTAAATGCCACACCGGTTGGGATGGTTCCTCAGATTAATGATATTCCTGAAATTCCGGTTGAATTTTTAAGAAGCCGCCACTACATTTTCGATATGGTTTACAATCCGGAAATGACCCGTTTAATGGAAGCCGGAATTAAAAGAGGTGCAAAAACCCGCAACGGGCTTGGAATGTTATTCAAACAGGCTGATTTGGCATGGAATATATGGCAGGGGAATTACATGGAACAGATTCATCACTTCACTCCGTTGCGTTCTGAATGACAAGTATTTGCTTTGTAAAAAATGGGAGGAAGAAGGGTTGGGCGCTCTGCGCCCAACCCTTCATCCTCCCATTTTCACCACCATAAATGTGT
>JBBQBC010000143.1:0-9788 GCA_038317155.1 Bacteroidales bacterium | reverse complement strand
GGTTGATATTCCGCGTAATTTCAACATGACGGCGGACTTTCTGAGGAAATATAAAGGGGAATCGATAAAAGTGAGCGACAGCGACATTCTTCAGGCATCTTCCATTCTGGCAAAAAACACCGGAATTTTTACTGAACCGGCTTCTGCCGCGGCTTTCGCCGGATATCGGGCTTACCTTCAGAAAAACCTGTTGTGCGAAAAAACGCACAATGTGGTTCTCCTCACCGGAAGTGGCCTCAAAGACCTGAATGCCGTTCAGCCCTTACTTGAAATTCCGAAGGCTGTCAGGCCCGACATGCACGCTGTTGAACAATTCCTGAACGGAAAAATCTGAATTATTATGATACAGTTCAAACTGAACGGTGACCATATCGCATATACCGGTAAACCTGAGACCCGGCTGTTACACTATCTCAGAAATGAAAAAAAAATCACTTCCGTAAAGGATGGCTGCTCCTGTCAGGGTGCCTGTGGCGCCTGCATGGTAGAAATCAATGGAGAGGCTAAGTTATCGTGCCTGACACAACTCGGAAAACTTGAAAATGCTGAGATAAACACGCTTGAGGGGATTCCGGAAGAAATCAGGGATGTTCTGGCCAAAGCCTTTGTGGAAAAGGGTGCTGTACAATGTGGATTTTGCACTCCGGGATTTTTAATGCGGACGAATGTTTTATTACAAAAAAATCCCAATTCAACCCGCGGAGAGATCAAACACGCGCTGACCCTGAATCTATGTCGCTGTACCGGGTATGTTAAAATTATTGATGGAATTGCAGAAGCAGCCAACCGGTTGCAATTGAAAAAAGCTACTAAAAATGTCGATATTTCAGGCCATGTAGGAACCTCCTATCCTAAATACGAAGCTTATGAAATGGCCATCGGCAAACGAAAATTTGTTGGTGATCTGGATTTTGACGGAATGCTTTATGGTGCCCTACTGTTTTCGGAACATCCGAGAGCAGTCTTAAAAGAGATAGATACCACTGCCGTTGCTGAATTAGAGGGTGTAATCCGGATATTCACCGCTGATGATGTTCCCGGCGAACTTTATGTCGGACTGATATACAAAGACTGGCCACTGATGATCCGAAAAGGGGAAACTACCCGCTATATCGGAGATGTAATTGCCGGTGTGGTGGCCGAAACAGATGAAATTGCCAGGAAAGCAACCAAACTGATCAGGGTTAGTTACGAAATTCTCGAACCGGTGACCGATCCGCATGAAGCCATCAAACCCAGAGCCGCTCAGGTTAATCCGAGTCATGTTAACCTCCTCGAAACATGCAGAGTTTACAGAGGCGGGAATGCAGATGAGATAATTGCCGGTTCGGAATATATGGCAAGTGGCATCTTTCAGACTCAGCGCATCGAACATGCATTTCTGGAAACAGAAGGCGCTGTAGCCATGCCTGAAGGTGACGGTCTGCACCTCTATTCAAACGGGCAAGGCATCTATGTTGACCGCAGTCAGGTAGCTTCTTTGCTGGGGCTGCCTGAAGAGAAAGTAAGGGTGACCCTGGTTTCGACTGGAGGTGGCTTTGGTGGCAAGGAAGATATGACCGTTCAGGGGCATGCATCTCTGTTTGCATGGCTTCTTAAGCGGCCTGTTAAAGTTGTGCTTAGCCGCGATGAATCTATCCGGATGCACCCAAAGAGACATCCGGTTTATATGGATATGACCGTTGGTTGTGACAAAAATGGAAAACTCACCGGGTTGAAACTCTACGCTGTTGGTGATTCCGGCGCCTATGCGTCTGTCGGCACCAAGGTTATGGAAAGGGTGGCAGGACATGCTACCGGAGCCTACCATTTTCCCTGTGTGAACCTGGAAGCACTCACCGTTTATACCAACAATATTCCATGTGGTGCAATGCGCGGGTTTGGCGCTAACCAGGCCTGCTTTGCCCTGGAAGGCTGTATTGACGAGCTTTGCAGACTTGGCAGCTTCGAGCGTTGGCAGTTCCGGTACAACAACGCCCTGACTGAAGGCAGCATGACTGCAACCGGACAGGTTTTGAAAGCAGGAGTTGGTGTGAAAGCAACACTTGAGGCTATAAAGCCATTCTATGACAACGCCCGCATTAAAGGACTGGCCTGCGGCATCAAAAACAGTGGGGTAGGTAATGGTATGACCGATTCCAGCGATGTTATCATTGAAATTGTCTCAGAAAACCAGGTGCTGCTTAAGCATGGCTGGACCGAAATGGGACAGGGCGTACACACCATTGCGCAACAGGTTCTTTTTCAGGAAACTGGCATAGACCCTGAAATTGTTGAGGTTATAGCAGATACCAGTGCCGGCATTCCAACAGGCATGACCACCTCGTCGAGGGCAACCGCCTTACTTGGCAATGCCATCCTCGATGCTTCGAAACAAATACGGGCTGACCTCGGCAAGAATTCACTCAAAGTATTGGCCGGCAAAATATACAAAGGAAACTACACCTGTGACTGGACAACCAAACCCGGAGCCGATGTTAAGGAAGTGATTACCCATTATTCCTATGGCTATGCAACCCAATTGGTGGTTCTGGATGATAAAGGTGAGATTGAAACTTTTTATGCTGCCCACGATGCCGGAAAAATTATGAATCCGCTGATGTTTGAAGGACAGGTTGAAGGAGCTGTTGCCATGGGACTTGGTTATGCCCTGACTGAAGATTTGCCCATGATAAAGGGGCAGCTTGTTTCCACGAAATTGCGAGATCTGAAAATCCTGCGGGCAAAAGATATGCCCGATGTAGTGGTGCTTGGCGTTGAAGTTAAGGATCCGGTTGGACCTTATGGCGCCAAAGGGCTGGGGGAGATCGGGCTAGTTCCTACGGCGGCAGCGGTCGCGAATGCGATGACGGATTTTGATGGAAAGAGAAGGTTTGTGCTGCCATTGAAGAAAGGACGAATGACAAATGACGAATGACGAATGATGAATGACGAATGATGAATGACGAATGACGAATTACGAATGCCCTTCGACAAGAGCACAGGGACCAACAAATGATGAATGACGAATGACGAATTACGAATGCTTTCGACAAGAGCTCAGGGATCAACGAATGATGAATGACGAATGACAAATGACGAATGCCCTTCGGCATGGTTCGACAAGAGCTCACCAACCGAGAGCTCAGGGATCAACGAATGACGAATGACGAATGATGAATGACGAATTTACGGTTTCAGATTTAATATCGAATTGGCTAAGGAAAGATCCTTCTCCTTGAGGAGAAGGTGCCGAAGGCAGATGAGGTGAGCACGAATTACGAATGCCAAATGACGAATGCCAAATTAGTATAATTTCGAATGATGAATTAAGAGTCAAATGAATAGATTACTTTTGAATAATATATGATCCATTTTACTTTGCAAGTAAAACAAAAAAAATATGAGTATTGAAGAATTAAAAAAACGTTACAAAGAGTTTGCAATTAACGTTGCCATGTTGATTATGGAATTACCGTTTAACAATGTAAATAATCCTTATTGTAATCAACTTATAAGGTCTTCAAGCTCATCTGCAGCAAATTACAGGGCGGCATGCAGGGGTAAATCTACACCAGATTTCATTAATAAAATGAAGATTGTTGAAGAGGAACTTGATGAGTCCATCTTTTTTCTGGAACTTCTTTTACATTTTAATTCCACCTTCAAAGAAAAGATTGAAATTCTGATTAAGGAAGGAGATGAGCTTCTCGCAATTACAGTTCAATCTATTAAAACTTCAAGAATAAATCTGAAAAAATGATATGAAAATATATTCAAAGCATTGGCTTCCAATTCAAGTATTCAACTTACAATTCGTCATTTGTCATTCGTAATTCGTCATTAAAATCATTGTTATGTCACTCCTGCTAACAAATGGCTCATACATCAATCCTGAGACACTTCAGTTTACGCAAACCCACATTCTGGTTCATGAAGGTGAGCAAGGCAAAATCGAATTTCTAAAACAAATTCCAGCGGATTTTAGCCATCAGATAATTGATTGCACGGGCAAATACATTACTAAATCATTTGCCAACGGCCATCATCATGTTTATTCAGCGCTGGCCCGTGGCATGGGTGCTCCGAAGAAAAATCCTGAAAATTTTCTGGAAATTCTGCAATATATCTGGTGGACGCTTGACAAGGCCCTTGACCTGGAGATGATCCGCTCAAGCGCCCTGGTTACTGCCATAGCCTGTGCCAAAAACGGAGTTACCTTCGCCATCGACCACCATGCTTCGCCCTTTGCAATGGAAGGAAGCCTGGAAACCATTGCCAGGGCTTTCGATGAAGTTGGCGTTGGACATCTGCTTTGCTATGAAATTTCTGACAGAGATGGACTGGCTATTGCTCAGAAAGGACTAAGGGAATCGGAGGACTACCTTGCCAAAAGACAAGGCCTGGTCGGGCTACATGCCTCTTTTACCGTTGGCAATGACACGCTGAAACAGGCAGTTGAATTGGCTAAACATACAAATGCAGGCATACACATTCATGTTGCTGAAGACCTCTCGGATGAACAGCATTGCCTGAAAAATTACGGTCACCGGGTTATAGAGCGACTTGCGGAATCCGAAGCACTGAATTTCCCGAAAACTATCCTGGGTCATTGCCTCCATCTGGATGAGAATGAGCGGAAACTGGTAAAAAACTCACCGGCCTGGGTGGTGCAGAATATGGAAAGCAACCTCAACAATTCAGTTGGATTTTTCAACTCTCAAGGATTGGGCAGCCGGATTATGCTGGGCACCGATGGTATGCACAGCGATATACTGCGCAGCGCAAGGTCTGCTTTTTTCGCCGGCCATAATTTCGACAACATTGACTACGGAGAAACTTACCGAAGATTCAGAAATGTGCACAACTACCTGCAATCAAACGGATTTAAAGGTGACGGAGACAACAACCTGGTTGTACTCGATTACGACACCCCTACCCCATTTAACAGCGACAATTTCCTCGGGCATTTCCTTTTCGGAATTGAATCCAGGCAAGTGAAACATGTTATTTCTCAGGGAAAGCTGATTGTAGAGAAAGGAAATGTTCTGACTGTTGACGAGCAGAGCATACTGAAGGAAGCCAGAGTGCAGGCAGAAAGGCTTTGGCAGAAAATGAGGTAGCCTGCCCGCTTTAGCCTAACTTTGCAGCCGTTTTAAATAATCCCGGTTTAATTCCGGTGGTACAATCTTTCAAATATGGATATCAGCATACTGCAATGGGTGGGATACCTTGCATCGGTCATTATCGCCGCGTCAATGACCATGAATTCAATCCTGAAATTCAGGTGGATAAACCTTGCCGGAGCCATTACATTCTCGACTTATGGATTTCTAATTGGTGCGCTGCCGGTAGGGTTTCTGAATGGTTTTATCGCCTTTGTTGATATTTACTATCTCTATTCGATCTATTCCAAAAAGGAGGTCTTCGAAATCCTGGAGGTGAAAGCTGAGAACCGGTATTTAATTCGTTTCCTGCAATTTCACAACAAAGACATCCAGGGCTTTTTCCCAGGCTTCTCTTACAAACCAGAGATGAATACCATCAGTTTCTTTATTCTGCGTGATATGGCCGTAGCCGGGATTTTTCTTGCTCACCGCGAAAAAGACCACTGCCTTTCAGTAGGCCTTGATTATGTGATCCCGGAATACCGTGACTTCAAAAACGGAAAATTTATTTATCTTCGTTTGAGGAACAGATTTATCAATGATGGCTTCACCAAAGTGATTGCTGAAGGCAACAGCGTGAAATATTCAGAATATCTGAAGAAACTTGGTTTTACGATGAACGAAGGTGGAAGGTATGAGAAATTGCTTATTGTAAAATAGCATTGTCAATGTTGATTATTTATTCAGTGTTGATAGAGGAAACTCTAATCCGAAGAAATCTATTATATCATAAGTTATCCGGTTTTTTATTAAATTTGTAAAAACTAACACGAACTCACAAAATGGAAATTAAAATCCAGTATTTGAATGATAAGGACGGGAATATCCAGGCTGTTCAAATTCCAATAAAAGACTGGAAATGGATACAGTCCCGTTTTAGGAATTTATCTAAAGAACTCGCAATTAAAGAAGATTTGGAACAAGCTCTTTCAGAAGTCGCCCAAATGCAGAATGGAACGATCAAAAAACAAACGCTTGATGAGTTCTTACTTGAATTATAGTGTAATTGCAACCGATACTTTTAAAAAGCAAGCTAAAAAGCTTGCAAGAAAATACCCATCCTTAAAGGACGAATTAAAAAAGCTTTCCGATACCCTTAAAGCAAATCCTACAATTGGAACTTTCCTCGGAAAAAATATATATAAAATCCGAATTGCTATAAAAAGTAAAAAGAGCGGCAAATCAGGTGGCGCAAGGATCATAACCTATGTTCTTGCTGTGAAAGAGGAGGTTCACATGCTATCAATTTATGACAAATCTTATCTTGAAGAAATGAAAGAAAAACGGATTGACCAAATTGTAAAAGATATAAATAGTAAATTATGATTTGCAAATAAAACTATGAGATACCTGATCACCAACGGAACAATTATTACCAAGTCTGGCAGTATTAATGCATGCATTGAGGTAGGTGACCAGAAAATTTTACTTATTGAAAATCAAGTTTCGGATATGTATCCTGACCATCAAATTATTGATGCTTCAGGAAAATACATTTTCCCCGGTGGAATTGATCCACATGTACATTTTGAATTACCAACCCCAGCTGGCCCTTCCTGCGACAATTTTTTGAGTGGCAGCCGTGCCGCGATTGCAGGAGGAACAACCTTTTTTATGGATTTTGTAACGCCATCACGGGGTCAATCTTTACAGGAAGCTTTATTGTTAAGACAGAAAGAAGTAGCCAAAAGCCTGTTGGAATGCAACTTACACATGGGCATTACCTGGTTTGACGAGACCATCCCCATTCAGATGCGGTGGTGCGTTGAGGAAGCTGGTATTCATTCTTTCAAAGCCTATCTTGCATACAAAGGAAGCATTGGCATTGAGTATGCTGAGCTGGAAGAGGTAATGAAAATTGCCGCTAAGCTGGACGCCATTGTGCTGGTGCATTGCGAGGAGGGCGATCTAATCCTGAAAAATCAACAGAAATATATCAGCCAGGGCAAAACCGCACCACTTTACCATGCACTTTCACGTCCACCAGAAACGGAGTCAGAATCTGTAAAAAAGGTAGTTGACCTTTGCCGCAAAACCGGCTGCAGAACCTACATCGTCCACACATCAACGGCCCAATCACTGAGCTATATCAGGGAAGCCAAAAAAGAAGGCCTGCCAATCTATTGCGAAACCTGCCCACAATACCTGCTTCTTGATGATTCAGTTTATCAGAAACCCCTCCCCGATTCTCTCAAATATGTGATCAGTCCACCCATCCGGAGCAAAACAGATCAGGAGGCTTTATGGCTGGCCATAAAGGATGGCACCGTAGATGTCATCTCAACCGACCACTGTCCTTTCAATACCTTTGGGCAAAAGGACCTTGGCGCCAATGATTTTACAAAAATCCCCAATGGAGCGGGCGGCGTGGAACACCGGCTGACATTGCTTTATACTTATGGTGTTCTGCAAGGCAAAATCAACCTTCAGCAGTTTGTTGCACTTACCTCTACCAACGCCGCAAAGATTTTCGGGCTTTATCCCCAAAAGGGCGAAATCGCGGTTGGTTCGGATGCGGACCTTGTAATCTGGGATCCGGAAAGCATATCATCCATCTCCGCCAAAACCAATATGCAGACTTGTGATGAGGATATTTTTGAGGGCAAAAAAATACAGGGAAAGGCCTGCATGCTGTTAATCAATGGTAAGCCAGCAGAATAGCACCCTGGAAGAAAAATCTTCCATCTGCCTGCACCTTAATTTTCCGATGTAGGTATGCGATAGGAGCGCACCAGAAGATAAGATGCGCTCTACCGAGCATGTTTCTCCCAATGTTTGACCAAATATATTTTATAGTTATTTCATTATGAATATTTAACTGACTATATTTGCAATTCGCGAATCGAGAATTAATCATTTTAATATGAAAAAACACAATGGGATGCGCCCACAAGACATCGTAATACTTTTAAAGATTATTGCTATGCAGGACAAGCATTGGAATAATTCTTTGATTTCTTTATCTCTTATAATCAGCGCTTCAGAAGTGTCGGAAGCATTAAACCGTTGTAAAATTGCCGGACTAATTGACAACTCAAAAACCAGGGTGTTTAGGAATGCATTAAGTGAATTCCTTATTTATGGTTTGAAATATGTTTTTCCTGCAGAACCAGGAACAATGCAAAGAGGAGTTCCCACCGCACATTCGGCCAGCCCGATAAACGAATACATTTCCCGAGGCAGTGATAATTACATTTGGCCTTATCACAATGGTAATGTTAAAGGACTATCTATTGAGCCATTGTACAAATCTGTCCCTGAATCTGCATTGAAAGACCCATTATTGTATGAACTTCTTGTAATTGCAGATACTCTTAGAATTGGCCGGGCAAGGGAAGTGAAAATTGCTATTTCCGAACTTAATAAAAGGATGGAATATGTCGTTGCTTAATATGCAAATGCTTCAGATTGTTGCCAACGGTCTGGAAGAGATCAAAGATGAGGTAGTTTTTATAGGTGGGGCTGTCATGCATCTTTATGCAACTGACCCTGCAGCATCTGATATACGATCAACAACAGATATAGATTTAGTGGTCGAAATCAGTACAAAAACCGCCTATGATCATTTAGAGGAGCGCTTGCGTAAGAAAGGCTTTATAAACGACTCTTCATTTGGAGCTTCAATTTGCCGGATGATTTTCAAAGGTATAAAAGTAGATGTTATGCCTACAACTTCCAAAATCCTGGGGTTTTCTAATAAATGGTATTCTGGAGGTATCGAAAACAAAATCATCAGGACTTTGGATGATGGCACCGAAATTTATATATTCACTCATGCCTATTATATTGCTTCAAAATTTGAAGCATTGTTAACGAGAGGGCATAAGGATTTACGGCTTTGCCACGACTTTGAAGACATTATATATATTATTGATAATGAACCGGATATAATAAATCTAATTTCGACTGAAGATGCCAGTTTAAAGAGTTATTTGAAAAAACAGCTTTTGCGTATTCTTGAAAATCCTATTTTATTTGAAGCAGTTGAGTCGGTTTTGCCTTATGGATCAGGAGAGGAACGAACGATGCTTATGATAAATAGAATCAAACAAATAACTCAGCTATCCTAAGCTGTTAATATTTGAAAAATGTAATTGGCTCAAATCAAAGAATCCTCTTTTTTCCTGCATTATAAAGGTTCTCCAGTCTCTCCGCTGCATGTTCAAATTTATTGTTCAGTATCATCGCTGCAATGATATACGGTTTGTAACCGGCTTCCTTGTAGGTTTCGATGCGGTAACGCTCAAATACACTTCCGGCAACTTCACCTTCTTTGCACGAAATGCCAGAAATATCCGCCGGAAGGCAATGCATATACAATGCTTCACCATCTTTGGTCAGTTTCATCTTTTCTTCGGTACATTCCCAATCTTTAAAACGGGCGTTGTTTGACAGGCATTCCTGCTCAAGTGCTTTCAGACCTTCTTTATCGCTCTTTTTCAATAAATCAGTTCGACGCTGCATCACCACAAAGGGCGCCCAGCTTTTCGGATACACAATGTCGGCATCTTTAAACGCTTCTTCCATGCTGTTGACTACTCTGAATTTACCCCCGGAGGCAGCGGCCTGTTTACCAGCAAGTTCAACCACGTCAGGAATTAGCGTATAACCTTCAGGATAAGCCAGATCAACTTCCATCCC
>JBBQBC010000142.1:0-9800 GCA_038317155.1 Bacteroidales bacterium | reverse complement strand
GAGTGACTAAGAGACTAAGAGACTAAGGGACTGAGAGACTAAGGGACTGAGTGACTAAGGGACTGAGTGACTGAGTGACTGAGAGACTAAGAGACTAAGAGACTAAGGGACTGAGTGACTGAGAGACTAAGAGACTAATGGACTGAGCGACTGAGAGACTAAGAGACTAAGAGACTAAGGGACTGAGCGACTGAGAGACTTCGGGACTGAGAGACGAATAGATGGAGAGGATGAGTCATTTTCGAAACCGTGATCAGGCATGCTCATTTGTTGACAAAAAAGGTCAGTGGATGATTTTATATGAATTTTATATATCAGCTAATCTATAAATCAGCTAATTTGCTAATCTGCTAATCTGCTAATCTGCAAATCAGCTAATCAGCTAATCTGCTAATCTGCTAATCAACTAATCTGCTAATTAATCAAATCCAGCTTTTTCTTCAGTTTATCAATGAGCGCCGATTCGGTTTCGTTTACGCCTTCGTGGGCGGATGCAATGCGAAAGGCTATTCTGAGGCAAAGATTTTTCATACGGGTATCGAATGCTGAATGATTCGAATCGATAAATCCGGTGAAACCGGTGAATGCTTCCCTGGCAGATGCGTTATTTTTCCTCAGGTTGTTGAATTCTGCCCCGGCGCCAAGGACTGCTTCGCGCATGTTGTGGTCTTCCGATCTGGTGTTTTCAATTTCCTGGCCTATCAGGTCGCAAATTTTGTCAACTTCTTCACTCTGCACAATTCCATCAGCCCTTGCAATAGAATATGCCAATCTGCCTAGTTCAGTGTAAAATGATGAATAATCCATATCATATAAGTTAAAATGTTTAAATAATTAAGTGAGTTACCTAACAAATTCCCTGCCAACTACTATATTTAAACGAACCATTCATGATATGTTCTTAATTACTAAATTTGCTCTGGTTTAATTTGTCAATCCCGAAAATGTCAATAAAACTTAAGGCTTTTCTGATTCTTGATTCATTTCTCATGTTTCGCAGGAAAATTCTGGGTTTTCTGGATGCGACCGGATTCCTGGCTGCACTTTCCGGTTTCTTTCTTTTCATTTACCAGATAGGCTTTGAGCATAGCAGGCTCCAAATTCTTGGCATTCATAGAGCATACAATGTAATCTTATTTATTGTTTTACTGAGTAATCTTTCAGGACTTGGGTTAAGAACCTGGAGGTCCAAAGCAATGAAACTCAGGTTGGCTGAACTGTTGCTTATTCCCTGCATTATATTTCTTCTGGATATTCGAACCGGATTCCCGGGTTTTTTGGACCAGAGCCATTTAATTTATCGCCTTTTCAATCATAATACTGCAGTTTATGCGGTTCTTCTTTACATTCTGATTCTCGAAAGTTCTACCAGTTCTTTGAATTTGAGCAACAGAAATACAAATCCGGCGTTGCTCTTTGTCGTTAGTTTTCTGTTTCTTATAGTTTTTGGTACCGGATTGCTAATGCTTCCTAATGCCACTAACGGTGAGATCGGGTTTACAAACGCTTTTTTTACGTCAACCAGTGCAGTTTGTGTAACAGGGCTTGTGGTGGTTAATATCGCCGATTCGTTTACCCCACTTGGTCAGGCTTTTATATTGATTTTGATACAGCTGGGCGGCCTTGGAATTATGACCTTTACCAGTTTCTTCGGATATTTTTTCAAAGGTGGTGCCTCGTTCGGTAACGAATTCCTGCTCAAGGAAATGTTAAATGCGGAGAAACTGGGTGAGATTTTTAATACCCTTTTGAAAATAGTATTGGTTACTTTTTCTATTGAAGCATTAGGAGCTTTGCTTATTTACACTTTTACCGACATATCTCTGTTTGACGGAAGGTTATTGTTATTGGGATTTTCTGTATTCCACTCTATTTCCGCATTCTGCAATGCAGGATTTTCTACCCTGCCAGCCGGACTTTATCAACCAGGCTTCAGGTATAATTATACCCTGCATTATATTATAGCCTTTCTGATTATTGCCGGAGGACTGGGATTCCCTATTGTTTTCAATTATTACCGGTTACTTAGACATTTCTTTATAAATAAATTCAAGCAATTTTCGGGACGTTCAAATTATAATCATAATCCTAACATTATCAATATAAACTCCCGCATAGCATTGATAACTACAGTATTTCTGATACTGGCAGGATTTGCCTTTTTCATGGTTTCTGAATTCAATTATTCTCTTGAAGGACTTTCATTCCAAGGCAAGATAGCCGGTGCATTTTTCGGATCAGTTACTGCCAGAACGGCAGGTTTCAATACAGTTGATATGATGGGTTTAGCACCTGCCAGCATACTTTTTTATTTCATACTTATGTGGATTGGTGCCTCACCTGCTTCAACAGGAGGTGGGGTTAAAACCACAACCTTTGCAATTGCAATCCTGAATATCATAAGTCTGGCAAAGGGTAAAGACAGGATTGAAATATTTGGTCGTGAGGTTGCCAACGAATCGGTCAGACGCGCTTTTTCAATTATTTTTCTGTCCTTTTTTGTGATAGGATTGGCGGTGATGATCCTGATGGTCAAAGATGGGAATTTTGGACTGACCAAAATTGTATTTGAAGTAATTTCGGCTTTCGGAACTGTAGGATTAAGCCTGGGTATAACGGCGGATTTGTCTCTTACAGGGAAATGGGTCATTATTGTAACGATGTTTCTGGGCAGAGTTGGAACACTTACTATATTGGTGGGCTTACTCAGAAAATTGCGCAATATGCAATACCGTTATCCTTCTGAGAATATAATGATCAACTAATCAAAATCTGACAAGATGAAATTTATCGTAATAGGACTCGGAAATTTTGGCTCAGCCCTTTCGGCAAGGCTCACATCGCTGGGGCATGAAGTAATCGGAATTGATGGAAACAGGCAAAAGACGGAAATTTTCAAAGATGTCATAACCCAGACTATTTGTCTTGATGTTACCAATGAACAGGCACTTTCAACACTTCCACTAAAAGAATGTGATTATGCCATTGTAACCATTGGTGAGGACTTCGGTGCTTCTGTTATGACAACAGCACTGTTAAAACAGGCAGGGGTTAAAAAGCTGGTTAGCCGGGCAATTAATCCGCTACATCGCAAAGTAATTGAGACCCTGGGTGTTGATCTTATTCTTCAGCCTGAGTACGATGCTGCATCCCGTTTTGCTGATAGCATTCTATTTTCTGGTGTCAGCAATTCCTTTGATGTGACGGATGAATATAAGATCATTGAGGCAAGTTTGCCCGATCGGTATGATGGCTTAATGCTGAGTGAAGTTGATTTTACCAACCGCTACTCACTTCTTGTTCTGACTGTTATCAGAAGTGAGGAATCGAAATCCATTTTCGGTCAGCCTGTAAAAAGAAAAAAGTCGCTGGGGCTGCCATCAGCCAGTCTGAAATTGAAGAAAGATGATACGATAGTTCTTTTCGGTAAACTAAAAGACATTGAAGGCTTGTTGCGAAAGCCGGAGGACTGAATTCGGTAACTAATCCCGAAGGTTAAGGTTTAGGTTAAGGTTTAGGTTAAGGTTTAGAATTTCCTAAGTTAAGAGCTTTTAGCCTCAGCCTTAGCCTCAACGTGAATCACAAAACCGAAAAATAAAAAAGGCTGCTCTTAAAGGGCAGCCTTTTTAAAGTATTGATATCAGATAAATTACCTGATACTAACCTTGCGGGTAATAACACCCTGTTTGGTTGTGATATTCAAAAGGTACAAACCTGAAGGCATTTCTGAAGTTCTGATGCGCATTTCATTAGAATTGCCGTTTGATTCGAAAATCAACTGACCGGAAATATTGAATAACCTGGCATTGGTTATTTCAACACCTGACTGGATGTTTAGAACATCATCAACCGGGTTTGGATAAACTTTCAGGCTCTCTGCCAACGGTTTGTCGTTGGTTGAAATAAAGAAGCTGATCGAAATATCGTCAACAAGGAAAATGAAAGCATCGTTCGAAACGCACTGAATAGCTACATAAACTGCTTGTCCCTGGTATGCACCGAGGTCATACTCAACATAGGTCCATGCAGCAACCGGAGCATCGATCGGGCCTGCAATTTGTGTAAAGCTCGATGGATTGTTGTCGGTAGTCGAAACAAGAACATTGTATTTTTCGAGACCGTAAGCATCTGTGTATGATTTAACCCACATACTCAACATCGGGTTTTCGCCGAGCGTTACCTGTGGTGAAATAAGCCAGTCGTTGTTTGGAGGGGTAACTGACGCAAAACATGCGCCCAGACGATCTCCGCCATGAGTAGTCATCCCGGTAACAGGAGGGGTAGTAGTCAGGGGATTGAAAGCGATGAAGGCCATTGGCAGTCCCTGATTGGGGAAGGTTACATCGGTAATGGTGTATGTGTCGCTTCCGTCAAGGTCAACGGCTTCCCATGGTTCGAAGGTCATGGCAAAATCTTCCTGAGCTTCGAAATCGAGAATGATGCTTGTAAGAGTGCCGCCACCGGTGATTTCAATTTCTACAGGACCTGCAGGAACTGATTCGCCATTGTCATAAACAGCGGTCACCAGATAACTGTATCCGCCATTGGCAAGATTTAGATCATTGTAGAAAATATCAGTGATCTGATTGGCAATCTTGGCACCATTGCGCCATACGTTGTAGCCAAGCAGGGCACGTGAACCTAGGGGTGCATCCCATGTAAGGTTTACATCGTTACCACCGGTTACAGTACCCTGAAAATTGGTAGGAGGAAGTGGTTCTTCGAGACTGCCAGTGAATTTATACATACCGCCAACGGTATTGCTTTCGTTGAAAGCACCACACCAGCCAGTTGAGCTGTCAATCCAGTCGGTAGCCAGGAACTGGATTGCTTCGGTATCCGGGAAATATGCCCAGGTGTTTCCTTTGTCGTAGCTGTATGCAACACCGGTTGCGCCAGTAGCAGCTCCGGTAGAAATATACGTACCCGATGAGCCGGGGATTGCTGCAAGGTCATTGGCGAGGAAAGGTCCTGTTGGTGTAAATGATTCCCAGGTAGCTCCACCATCTGAAGTCCTTCTGTAAGCAACCGGAGCAACAGTTTGGGTTACGATTCCATTATCAGGATCGGTAAAAGCAATTTCATTGATACCACCATTTGTGGCAGGTGTAATTCCAGTGGAGCTTACTCTCCATGTTAGTCCGCGGTCATCCGAAATGTAAACTTTACTTTTGTTTGTACCAAACATAATGGTATTCTCTCCAATTGCATCAATAACAGAAGTCCATCCACCTTCACCGCTTGCTGGGGGTCCACCAGTGATGTTGGTCTGTGGAACTCTTTGCCAGGAAGTGCCTCCATTAATTGTTGTGTAAATTTCAAAATATCCATCTTTCACATCGCCATGGCACATACCTTCCTGCTCATTCCAGAAATATACGTTGTTGGCAAATGATGCTGCGCCCTGCAGAGCACCAGGAAGTTGAGTCCAGGTAACACCGCCATTGGATGTCTTGTAAACACCACAGGTATTATCCTGAGCACCTGCTCCCTTGTAAAGTGAAACATAGGCAATCTGCCCACTTAATGCACAAATGTTTCCAAGCCCATAAACTGTTCCACCAAGTACCTGTCCGGGGGTCCATAAATCACCTCCGTTAATAGTACGGGTAAATTCATTGATGGTAACGGCTCCGCCAGATCCATCATAAGCAGTAGCCCAAACTACCTGATCAGAAACTGCACTCATGAACTGAATGCCACGGGATACAGCAGTAAAACCAGAAGCCTGGGGGAGCCACTGTGCCATACTGCTGAATGAAATTGCCACAAGGGCCATAAGAGTAAAGAACTTTTTCATCATAATTATTTTTTGGTTTGACATTAGGTTCTAATACCCGCAAATATAGGCAAAGCAATTAAAGTAAAACCGTTTTATTCATAAATTATAATAAATATTTACTAACAAACATTGAATGAATACCTGTAGTTTTATGTCTAAATACATTTAAATCAGTGTATTGAATTGATATTCAGATAACAGTAACTGCCTGAATTACCGATTCCTTTCAGGCATTTATGCCGCCAAACGCTATAAATTCCTATTTTTGCACTGCTGGAACCCACATGTATTGCTTATACAAACATTTATGTAATTAATTTTCAAGCATGTAGGTCTGCCTGACTGACGGTTCGTTTCAGGCAGGCAGGTTCTCCTGTCAGGGAGGGATAAGCTATCTGACCGATGATATCAAAATTATTTACGGGTAAAATAAACACAGAAGATAAGGTATTATGTTTGAAAATTTAAGTGAAAAGCTTGAAAGAGCATTTAAAACCCTGAAAGGTCAGGGCCATATTACCGAAATTAATGTGGCTGAAACGTTGAAAGACGTGCGCAAAGCATTGCTCGATGCCGATGTTAGTTATAAGGTTGCAAAACAATTTACTGATCAGGTTAAGGAGAAAGCGCTTGGCCAAAATGTGCTTACGGCAGTTTCGCCTGGCCAGTTGATGGTAAAGATTGTTCATGATGAACTGGCTGATCTGATGGGAGGAACCCAGACAGAGATCAATCTGAAAGGTTCGCCGGCTGTTATTCTGATTGCCGGGTTGCAGGGATCTGGAAAAACAACTTTTTCTGCTAAACTCGCCAACTACCTTCATACTAAAAAAGGTAGCAAACCCCTTTTGGTTGCATGCGACGTTTACCGGCCGGCAGCTATTGAACAATTAAAAGTTTTGGGCGGGCAAATCGGGGTTCAGGTTTTTACCATTGATGACAACAAAAATCCGGTTGAAATTGCCCGTAAAGCCATTGCCCATGCCCGGGAATATGCATACAGTCCTGTGATTATTGATACAGCCGGTCGTTTGGCCATTGATGAACAGATGATGAACGAGATTACCGCTGTCAAACAGGCGGCAAATCCGCAGGAAATCCTGTTCGTAGTTGATTCAATGACCGGCCAGGATGCCGTGAATACTGCCAAAACATTCAACGACAGGCTCGACTACGATGGCGTAGTGCTGACTAAACTGGATGGCGATACCAGGGGTGGTGCTGCCCTGACCATCAGATCAGTTGTTGACAAACCAGTTAAGTTTGTTGGGCTGGGCGAAAAAATGGACGCCATAGATGTTTTCTATCCGTCACGTATGGCTGACAGGATTCTCGGTATGGGTGATATTGTTTCGTTGGTTGAGCGCGCCCAGGAGCAGTTTGATGAGGAAGAAGCCAGGAAACTTCAGCAGAAACTTGCCAAGGACCAGTTTAATTTCAACGACTTTGTTAGCCAGATAAAGCAAATAAAGAAGATGGGAAATGTGAAAGACTTGCTGGGAATGATTCCCGGAATGGGCAAAGCATTAAAGGATGTGGATATTGACGAGGATGCATTTAAAGGTATCGAAGCGATTATTTCGTCTATGACCCTCGCTGAGCGCGAAACCCCGGCCTTGTTAAACGGCAGCCGTCGCAAGCGCATTGCATCGGGCAGTGGAAAAGATATTGCCGAAGTAAACCGTTTGATAAAGCAGTTTGAAGATACCCGGAAAATGATGAAACTGGTTTCGGGAGGCGGGGGCAAAAATGCACTCAACGCGATGAGGAATATGTCAAAGATGTCATCTGGTCGTAAACGTTAACAATAAATAGAGGTTATAATGGAGTTAATCGACGGTAAAAGAATCGGAGAAGAGATAAAAAAGGAAATTGCTGCCAAAGTTGCAGCCATTATCGATGCCGGTGGAGAACCACCTCACCTTGCAGCCGTATTGGTGGGTGAAGATGCCGCCAGCCTGACCTACATCACAAGTAAAGAAAGAGCCTGTAAAGCAGTTGGATTTACTTCAAGTGTTTACAGGTATGGTACCGACATTACCGAAAATCACCTTCTTGAAGTGGTTGATTTTCTGAATAATGACCCTGATGTGAATGGCTTTATCGTGCAATTGCCGTTGCCAAAGCACATTGATGCTGATAAAATTCTACAACGTATTGATCCCGCAAAGGATGTAGATGGTTTTCATCCGGTAAATGTTGGAAGACTTGCCCTAAACCTGCCATCTTATCTACCGGCAACTCCTGCCGGAATTATGTTGCTGATTGAACGCTATGGCATTGAAACCGAAGGAATGCATTGTGTGGTGCTTGGCCGGAGCAATATTGTAGGCACCCCTATGAGCCTGCTGATGTCGCGCAAAGCAAAACCGGGCAATTCAACCGTTACGCTCTGTCATAGCAGAACAAGGGATTTACCGTCAATAACCCGTCAGGCAGATATACTTATTGCCGCAATTGGACAGCCAGGTTTTGTTAAAGCCGATATGGTTAAAAATGGTGCGGTGGTGATTGATGTTGGTATTCATCGTATTGAGGATGGCAGCGAGAAAGGTTACTTTATCACAGGTGATGTTGATTTTGACCAAGTTGCTCCAAAGTGTAGTTATATTACGCCTGTGCCTGGAGGCGTGGGGCCAATGACTATTGTCAGTCTGTTACTCAATACTTTTAAATCGTACAATTCTGAGATATACCTTAAGTAAAGAATTGAATCTTTCTTTATTCTTTTATTTTTTAGCATAAAATGTAAGCCATATGAAATACAGTTTGGTATTACTGTTTTTAGTACTGACTGCGCCCGGGTTCAATGCAATAGGTCAGGTTGCCGGTTGTACCGATCCGCAGTCTCTAAATTATGATTCATTGGCTATAGTCAACGATGGCTCGTGTTTGTATCCGCCCACTTCAACTGTTCTGCATAGGATTGTAAGATCATTGCCTGATGATGTTAAAGAAACTTCCGGGCTTATATTCTGGAGAAATGGATTGTGGACACATAACGACAGTGGTGGTAAGCCCGTTCTGTATAAACTCGACACCCTTACGGGAAATATTCTGGAAACCCTTACTTTAAACAATGCTGAAAATGTTGATTGGGAAGAAGTTACGCAGGATGAGTCTCGCATCTACATTGGGGATTTTGGAAACAATCTGGGAAACCGCAGGGATTTAAAAATTTACATTGTTCAAAAAGAGGATATTTTACCAGATAAAGATGGTGAAGTTGAAGCATCGGTTATAAACTTCGGCTATGCCGATCAGAAAAATTTTGCTGTTTCCAACCGAAACAATGATTATGATTGTGAGGCAATGGTTGCATCGGGCGACAGCCTGTATCTTTTTACTAAAAACTGGGGTGATCAGCAATCAAGGCTCTACGCTTTGCCGAAAACGGCCGGAACCTATGCTGTGTTTTCAAAAGATACCCTGGCCGCCGATGGGTTGATTACAGGGGCAGATTTGAGTCCTTCAGGTAATGAGTTGGTTATGTGCGGGTATAAAAATTACAGCCCTTTTATCTGGGTGCTTTTTGATTTCAGAAATAGTGAATTTTTTAAAGGAAACAAGCGCCTTATTACCTTTTCGGGTATGACCGGAACGCAAACTGAAGGAGTTGCTTTTCTGAAGGAATCAGAGATTGTAATTTCTTCCGAGAAAACAATTGTCAGCCCTGCGGGATTATTCAGAATCAATACGAGTCCATGGACAAAGGCTTATTAATGTTGCTTCCTTTGTACTTTCATATTATTTTGTGAATCAGCATCCGCTTTGCTAAATAAATCAGGACCCAAAACTTTATTTTTGACAAACTAACCGAAATGTTTCTTTGCCTTCAGAATGTTTTCCACTATTAGTTTAAAGATTTGTGAATTATTCAGATTACGCAATATTCTCAGGTCTATCCGTTAGTTTTGATAATTGGTTCAATACATAAGGTTAAATTGTAAATTTGTTTATGCTGTTACGATCTCTTTGGATTCTATCTTTCGCTGTTTTACCTTTTTTAATATCAGCC
>JBBQBC010000141.1:0-9872 GCA_038317155.1 Bacteroidales bacterium | reverse complement strand
AAGGATATCCGGGCTCAGTTCCTTCATCAATACTAAAATATCTTCGGCATCCTTGCTTATTTTGTCTGATTTCCAATTGTAGCGGTCAAAAATCCTGACATTATATGAAACCACATTTATACTATTCTCAACCAATTTATGATCATTGCCCGTATTAAATTGTATAAAACCTGCAAACCTGTTCCAGCATATTAACAAAGCAGCTATTGAGACGAAAACAAATTTTTTCCTGGCGATAATCCAGATAAAAAGAAAAACAATATTCAGCAGGGCAAGGAAAGGGAAAGCCAGGCCCGCAAAGGCAAAAATCCAGTATTTGTCAGGAGGAATATAGGCTGCCAGAAAACCCAGCGCCAGCAATGCAAGTACTACCAGATTGGCAGCAAAGAACAGCTTTGAAAGGTGAGAGTGCCTTCGCTTTTTCCTGTTTTCCTGAATTGGCATAAGCTTTTCTATGATTTTTTCTGGCTGCTGGAAAACAGCAATTCCTTTTCTTCCTTCGATAAACTATCGTATCCCGATCTCGAAATCTTTTCAAGAATTGAATCTATCTTCTGCTGCCTGAGCACTTTTTGCCTGTTAAATTCTTCATCAGTAACCGGTTTACCTCCTTTAACTACTTTGAAACGTTTTGCCCTTTTGCGCTTATTGAAACTGAGGTCAATCCTGTAAAACACATTCAAAAGTTTGGCCGGATCAAAACCAGGAAGCATTTTTACATAGGCAAATCCCCAGAGAGCACCTCCCAGATGGGCAATATGGCCGCCCGCATTACCTGAACTTAACATCAAAAGGTCAAGAAGTACTGTAAATATGGCTATGTATTTGATTTTAATAGGACCAAGAAAGAGCATATTCACTGTGTAATCAGGAACATAAAAAGCAATAGCCACAACAATAGCAAGAACCGAAGCCGAGGCTCCCAATGCAATTGCCGATTCGCGGGCCAGGCTGAAAACAGGAAAGAAGTTAAAGGCAGCGATGTACAGAAATGCGCCTGCCAATCCTCCGAAAAGATAGGTTCCCAGCAATTGTTTTTGTGAGAGATATTGAATAAAGATAGCGCCAAACCACCACAACCAGAGCATGTTGAAGAGTATATGCATAAAGTCAATATGCAGAAACATGTAGGTCAGCAGGGTCCATGGTTTTTCGATTAAAATAGCTGTATTTGCCGAAACAGCAAATGAATTCAGAACCCAATCGGTTACTTCGTTTTTATAGGTGCCACTGAGGCCTGATTCCGGACTGGCAAAAAGAAAAGCAAAATTTCTCACCAGTACAGTAGCCAACCATATTCCAATATTAATCAGAATCAGGCCAGGTAATGCTTCGCGCCGACTGAAAAAGACTTTTATCCGTTCAAATGCTGAAACCTGCTGAAACATTGGTTGTTTGGTATTTAATAATTAATTCTGGCCAGCTAAGTAATTCTTTGAGATGATAAGCTGGCATTGAGTCTTTACTCTCATTTTTCTCTCTTCAATCTTCACTCTTCTCTCTTCACTCCCGATAGCTATCGGGATCACTTTTCACTTTTCACTTTTCACTTTCTTCACTCTCTTTACCCACAACTCATTTCTCACTTTTCAGGTCTTTGGTATTTTGAGTTAAACCTTAGCGGGCCGCTAAGGTTAGGTTAGTTGAGTAATAAGCTTTCACTTTCTTCACTCTTCACTTTCTACCCTCACTTTCACTCCCAGTTATTATAACGGTGCAGCTTCCTGTTCCAGTATCTGATCAGGAAAAATCCGAAAATCATCCCGCCAAGGTGAGCAAAGTGGGCAACATTATCACCAGCGTTGTTGGCAAATCCGAAATAAACTTCAACAGCTCCATAGAGTATTACAAACCATTTTGCTTTAATGGGAAAAAAGAAATAGAGATAGATTACTGAATTGGGAAACATCATACCAAAAGCAAGCAGAATCCCAAATACAGCGCCTGAAGCGCCGATCGTCGGAACGTCCATTTGCAGATTGACGAGATCGTTCATGTAGGCAGAAGCCTGATTCACATAAGTCAGATTACCCGGATTTGCTTGCCATACATCAATAAAATCAAAAAGTTGACTCTTAAAGCCCGGGTAATGATTATCAATAAAAGCAGAAAATACAGCAGGGTCAGGTGCCCGCATAACTGCTGCAGCATCAGTCTGTATGCCTGAGATCGTAATCCACATTACCAGCATTTGAACTAATGCAGCTCCAATGCCGGTTACAAAATAATAGGTCAGAAAACGTTTGCCTCCCCAGACATTTTCGAGGGTGTAACCGAACATCCAGAGAGCAAACATATTAAATATCAAGTGTGTCGGATCAAACCTCCCGTTGACACCATATCCTCCGTGGAGAAACATATAACCGACAAGTTGAGCCGGATTGAATTTTGAAGACCCGAAATAATGCATCCCCAGGTAATCAACCAGATCAAGCTGATAGACCTGGAATAAAGTTATCTGGGTTAAAAAAAATAACCCATTGATAATGAGTAAGTTTTTAACAACAGGGGGCAACATGCTAAACCCTCTGGGGGAGTATTGCTGGAGATTCATTCGTTATTTTCTACTTATTGGTAAATCGTTTCTCAATTTCTTCTGCACTGATCAGCGTGGTGATGGTTTTTCCCGAGGGACTTAGGTTTGGAATACTACAGGCAAACAGATCATCAACCAATGATTGCATTTCACCGGCCATCAGGACTTTACCAGGTTTAATTGCCAAATTCTTTGCCATCGATCGTGCAAGGTTGCTTTTCCTGTCAAGTTTTAAGCCAAGTTGGTTCTTTTTATAATTTTCCAGCACATTTTCAAGTAATTCCTGTATATTTTCGCCCGGAAGATCGGCGGGTGTTCCCCGGATTAAAAAGGTATTTGGACCAAAAGGCTCTATAATAAAGCCAAGCAGCGATATTTCAACAATAAGCTCATTTACCAATTCTGTATCAGAGGCTGACAATTTAACAATTTGCGGGAACAGTTGTTGCTGAGCCATGCTTTTATTCTTTTCCATCTTTTCAAGATAGCTCTCAAACAATATCCTTTCATGAGCTGCCTGCTGATCAATGATCATGAGTCCTGACTTAACCTTTGCTACGATGAAACGGTTCTGAAGTTGCATAAGACCCCGGTCAGCCTCGGTGTCTGCTCCAAAATCAGAACCAATCATCAAAGTTTGTCCGGTGGCCAATTGTTCAGTTTCTCTGTGATGCAACCCTTCGTATAGCTTCTCCCATTGGCTGTTATCAGCACTTTTTCTTAAATCGCCCGACGAGAGTCTTAACTCCGGTTGGGGATTCTTGACAAAAGGATTGAATTCAGGATTAATATGAATGCCCGGTACTACAATCTCCTTATCCTTTGGAAAGTTCAGGTTAAACATGGGTTCAGCTTCAAAATTGAGGGTGGAAGAGAGGCTGAATTTTCCAATTGAGGCTCTTACTGCAGATCTGAGGATAGCGTATATACTCTGGTGATCCTGAAAGTTAACCTCCGTTTTGGTGGGATGAATATTAATGTCAACATGGTCTGGATCGACCTCGAGGAAAATGAAATAGGAGGGGAAATATCCATCCGGAATCAGGTCTTTAAATGCATCTTCAACCGCATGGTTCAGGTAAGGATGCCTTATGTACCGGTTATTGGCAAAAAAATACTGTTCCCCTTTTGTTTTTCTGGCATTTTCAGGCTTGCCTATAAACCCCGATATTTTTACAACGTCTGTTTCCTGGTTTACGGATATCAGTTTTTCGTAACTATCTGATCCCATCACATTGGCAATGCGCTGTTTAAGACCTGAATGGGGTAATTGAAAAATTGGTTTGCCATTGTTGATGAAAGTAAACGCAATCGCAGGATTTACCAGTGCTATGCGCTGAAACTCATCAATAATATGGCGCAATTCAGCCGAATCTGATTTCAGGAAATTGCGCCTGGCCGGAACATTAAAGAACAGGTTCTTGATCATCAACGAAGATCCGGTCGGGCAGGCGCAGGGTTGCTGGCTTTTTACCGTTGAGCCTTCAATAATCAGGTGTGTTCCAAGTTCATCCTCGTGTCGCCGGGTTTTCAACTCTCCCTGAGCTATAGCAGCGATAGATGCCAGCGCCTCACCCCTGAATCCAAGGGTCCGGATACGGAACAGATCATCGGCTGTTTTTATTTTCGAAGTTGCATGCCGTTCGAAACTCATTCGGGCATCGGTAGTTGACATGCCGCAGCCATTGTCAATAATCTGAATCAGGGTTTTACCCGAATCCTTAATAATCAGTTCAATGTTAAGCCCTCCGGCATCAACCGCATTTTCCAACAACTCCTTAACAGCCGAAGCCGGACGTTGAATTACTTCTCCAGCAGCAATCTGGTTGGCAACTGAATCGGGCAAAAGCCTGATAATATCTGACATATAAATTTAGTTACCAATGACTTAACGGAAAAAGATAAAGTATATCAGAACAATTACCCCAATAAGATAAATATACAAAGTGCGTTTTGAAAGCTTGTAGTTCTTTTTTTCTTTAATTCGCCACGTATCCCTTATCTTCGAGCGTAACCGGTCGGCTTCAATTTGTTCCGGCTCAGCGTACTTCTTAAGCCGTTCCCTCATTTCCTCTTTCTTCTTATCGTAATAAAGAGGCCTGTAATTGAATTGTTTGGGTTTGCCAACTTTAAAAGCTACTATTTTCATGATAAATTTATTAAAACCAATTATCCATAATACAATCGTATCTTCCCGTGAATTATTGCACACAAAGGTGATATCTGGATTCTATTCTGGCTTTACAAAAATACCACTTTTTTCAATATTTTTGTTTGTCTTTTCGACTGTCAGGCCTGAAAACATAAATATCCATTATGAAACAAACCAGCAGGAATAAGCTTGAAAAACTAATTGTAGTAGGCGACCGGCTACTCATTAAACCTCTTTCGCTTTCAAAAAAAACCAAAGGTGGCCTGTTTTTACCACCTGGATACAACGAAAAAGAAGAAATCCAGTCGGGTTATGTACTGAAAACCGGCCCTGGTTATCCGATTCCGGTTACCAGCGAGGACGATGAAAGCTGGAAACAGGACCCCCATGAAAATATAAGATACATTCCTCTTCAGGCAAAGGAAGGTGATCTGGCTATCTTTCTTCAGAAAGGTGCGATAGAAATCGTTTATAACGATGAAAAATACTACATCGTTCCTCAGCATTCCGTTTTATTGCTCGAACGAGATGAAGAAATAACCTGACTCCCGATTTAACTTATTTTGGATACTTTCCCGGTTATACATTATTCAGGCAACATTTCCACATAAAAAAACCCTTTAAATTGACTTAAAGGGTTAAATAGTATTTCAAAAATTAAAATCAGGCTTTCACCAATTTAGGGAACCTGAGTCCGACCAGGTAAAAACTTCCAAAAAGAACAGTGCTGTAGAATAAATCACCCAGCAAGCCATTGTTAAAGAATGGAATACCGGCAGCATAAGCCATCATAAGACCTGAGAAATTCATAGGATAAGGCATCATCCCGCTCATCCATGAACCGAAATTGGTAATCAGGAAGAAAATAACAGATGAAAATACGGATGCCAGCGCAATATTTCCTGCTTTAACCCGGTTGCGTAACCAGAAACCTGTAATTACAGTAATTCCAAAAGCTGCATAAACTGCGATCATGGTTGAATGTAAACCAAGAAACAGATCGCTCACGAATAAAGCTGCAAATGGAACCAGAAGTGCCAAATGTTTTTTACCGATGTATGCACCACTGAACAACGCTACTGCAGCAATAGGCGTAAAATTGGGCCAATGAGGAATTAAACGCATAAAAGCAGCAGCGAGTATTGCAACAAAAATAAGCACCATCCGGGGTGAAAAGAAATTCTTACTCATAATTAATCCGTTGTTAAGTTTCAGGCATCAAAATTATAAAAGGTTTTCGATTTATCGTCCATTTCAACAGTCTATTTTAAGCAAATGCTAAAATCGAGATCATACAAATTGAACACCGGAAAAATAAATTTGTTTTTCAGATCTCAAAATTCTTCGTAAATGGTCATTTTAAGTCAGATAAGTTAATAATTCACAGGTAACTGTTGAAAAGTTTTTGGTACTGTCTGAAAAAAAGCTAACTAATCAAAAAAAGCTAAAATAAATTATGTTTAAGTTTGCTGAAAATTATGCCTGATGTTACGGAGATTGCTGTTTTTATCGATTCTGATTATGGTTACTTCATCTTGCCACACCGATAGGCTTTCAGTTGACCTTATCGTTCAAAATGCTGTCATTTATACGGCTGACAGTGCCTTTAGTATTCATGCTGCTATGGCAATTGCAAAAGGCAAGATCCTTGAAGTCGGGGACAATGCACTGATCAGCAGTAAATATGATTCTGATTCGGTGCTTGATGCAGGAGGAAAAGCCATTTACCCTGGTTTTATCGATGCCCATTGCCATTTCTACGGGCTTTCTCTCAACAGTCGCTATGCAGACCTGACAGGTGCAACCTCATTTGAGCAGGTACTTGATATTTTAACCGAACAACAGGCACAAAAACCGTCAGTCTGGATAGCCGGCAGGGGATGGGATCAGAACAAATGGGCCCATTCCGAATTCCCTGATAATAAGCGGCTGAATGAATTATTCCCACAAATTCCTGTTGTCCTTGTAAGGGTTGATGGACATGCTGTTCTTGTCAACGATGCTGCAATTGCCCTTGCCGGGATAACCGTTGATAGCATCGTTAACAAAAAGGAAGCTTATATAGAACGGGGGAAATTTACCGGCATCTTCCTTGAGTCAATGGCCGACCGCTTTCGAAACCTGATTCCGGAGCCAGTGGGGCAGGAACTTTACGAACTCGTGAATGCTTCTGCTAATCAGTGTTATGCATTTGGTTTAACTATGGTTGCCGATGCAGGTCTCGATGCACGAATTATTGATTTTTACGATAGTCTTCAATCTGAAGATCAACTCCATATTGCTATATATGCCATGCTGAATCCAAACGAAGAGAACTTCAAACGTTTTCTGAGGAAAGGTATTTATGTAAAACCAAAACTCATTGTCAGATCATTAAAACTATATGCTGACGGTGCGCTTGGTTCACGGGGTGCATGCCTGTTAAAACCATACAGCGATTCGCCCGGTGAATTCGGCATCCTTACCATTACACCTGAAGACCTGGGCAGATATTGCGTGCTGGCTTATGATAACGGCTACCAGGTAAATACGCATGCAATCGGTGATTCAGCCGTTAGAACAGTGCTTAAAGTTTACAGCGACTATTTGCTTCCCGGAAATAATCTCCGTTGGCGGATTGAGCATTCACAGGTTGTGCATCCTGATGATTTTAAACTCTTTGGTGAATTTGCCATTATCCCATCTATCCAGGCCACACACGCCACTTCTGATATGGAATGGGCCCCAAAAAGACTCGGCAATTATCGTATCAGAAATGCCTATGCCTATAAAACACTGATGAAGCAAAACGGTTGGCTACCCAACGGCACTGACTTCCCGATTGAAAACATCAGTCCATTGCTCACTTTCTACGCTTCGGTTTCCCGGAAAGATGTCAAAGGCAGGCCTGCATCCGGTTTTCAGAAAGAGAATGCACTTACCCGGCAGGAGGCGCTCCGATCTATTACAAAATGGGCAGCTAAATCATGTTTCGAAGAAAACAGAAGGGGGAGTATTGAACCGGGTATGAATGCCGATTTTGTTGTAATTGACCGTGATATTATGCAGGTTCCAGAAAAGGAAATTCCAAAGGCAAAAGTAATAATGACCGTAATTGACGGAAAAGCCGTTTACACAAGTACGAAGTAAAAGGTTAAGCCTGCTTCGAAAAGTCAAAAAAGGAGGTTGGACACCAATGCTCCAAGTCACTAAATTCTGTATAATATTGTATTTCAATAATTTATAATTGGTGTCCGCCAGCTGGCGGACAGGGTTTTATTGGCCCGATCCCTATACGTGCCGGATCGGGTTGGTGTCAAATTCTTCATTTTCAAAGTGGACTCAAAGTTTGATTTATTTTATTATCCTGGTCTTTGATTATCTTGCCAACTGTATTTATTATTCAACTTACTCAAACTTACAGACTGCCTTTTGAACAATCAGTTTGAAAATAGTGTTTAACTTATGAATTTAATTTAAAATGAGACTAACTGCACTTGTCCTGCTACTTTTACTTTTCGCCTCAACGCTCAGGTCACAAAATGTCCTGGTTACTGACTTTAAAGGCCTGGAACCATTGCTGAATAAACAAAATGACACGACTTATGTAGTAAATTTCTGGGCAACCTGGTGTATTCCCTGTGTAAAGGAAATGCCTTATTTTCAAAAACTTCACGATGAATTCAGCAGTGAAAAGGTCAGCGTGATACTTGTCAGCCTTGATTTTCTCAAACAGCTGGATATCAGGCTTAAACCGTTCATTGAAAAATACAGGCTGACCCCGCAGGTAATCTTACTGAACGATCCTGATGCAAATTCATGGATCAACAAAATTTCTCCGGATTGGTCCGGTGCGCTACCTGCAACAATTATTTACAACAAAAAATTTCGTGCTTTTTACGAAAAGAGTTTTACTTACGAAGAATTACAAACTATTGTTAAACAAAACCTTATAGAAAAATGAAAAAAATAATTCCACTTGTTTTACTAACTATTCTCTCGGTCATTCAACTATCGGCTCAGGGGGTTAAAGTTGGTGACAATGCGCCTGAATTCAAACTAAAGAATGTTGACGGGAAGTTTGTATCCTTCGCCGAATTCCCTGAAGCTAAGGGCTTTATTGTCATTTTCACCTGTAATCACTGCCCTTTTTCCGTTGCTTATGAAGACCGGATTATAGCGTTGGATAAAAAATATAAAATCAAAGGATACCCTGTAATAGCTATTAACCCGAATGATCCTGAATTAGTTCCTGCTGATGGATTCAAAGAGATGCAGCAACGTTCTACGGATAAAGGTTTTACATTTCCATACCTGTTTGACGAAGGCCAGAAAGTGTATCCGAAATATGGAGCAACCCGCACACCTCATGTATTTCTTGTTAACAAACAAGACAAATCCTTGAAAATTGCCTATATCGGGGCAATAGATGACAACTCTCAGGATGCAGATGCAGTAAAGGAACATTACCTCGAAAATGCGCTTAACGCTTTATTGGAAGGTAAAACACCACAGCCTGATTTTACCAAAGCCATTGGCTGTACCATCAAGAATACACCCAAATAACCGGCAGCATCTCAATAAAAGAGTCGTCCAACGGCTCTTTTTTTTTAAATGTCAGCTTCATAATCCTTTAATTTGCAGAAAACTTAAAAAATGGAACAATTCGGACTGCCCGACCTGGAAAAAGAAATTATGTTTTCGACTTCCAAAAGCAGTGGCAAGGGCGGTCAGCATGTAAATACGACTGAAACACGGGCTGAGATCAGGTTTAATATACCTTCATCAAAATTACTTTCAGAAAATCAGAAGGTTACGCTGCTAAATAAGTTGCAGTCGAGGCTCAGCACTGATGGGACGCTCAGAATGTACTCACAGAAGGAGAGGAGCCAGGCTGCCAATAAAGAAGATGTGTTGCAACGATTCTATATTCTGATTTCCAAAGCGTTAAAGCCTGTCAGAAAGCGAATTGCCAGTAAACCGGGCAGGGCAGCCAAAGAATCCAGAATTCAGGATAAAAAAGCTGTTTCTCAAAAGAAAGAGCTCAGGAAACCACCTGGTCAGGAATAGTAATTTCACTTTTCCATTATTCCATCATCCCACTTCTCCTTCATTCCACTTTTCCATCATGGTTCCTGAGAGGCGGTTGGTGAGCGCAGTCGAACCAAGTCGAACGACCATCATTCCACATTTCCAAAATCATCC
>JBBQBC010000140.1:0-9952 GCA_038317155.1 Bacteroidales bacterium | reverse complement strand
CTGTACGAGCATACATTCCCGGCAAATCTATTCATAAAATGATCAAAATTCTCTTCAGAAGAATGAACTGAATAGCAGCGGTTAATCCAATCCGACAGATTAACCGAAAGTCCAATGGAAATACCTCCGGGATTCATCAATTTTAGGTTGAATTAAAGGTGAAAATTCACACAAACATACAATAATATCGCTTATCAGATGAAGATCGATATCAGGTATTATTTTAAATAGGGAAAGATTCTATATTACTGAAAGTGGTCATTGCAACAGCACGATTGCACCTGAATTGGCAAATGAAGTATCTTTGCAACGATGGAAAAACGAAGAATCGCATTTAATACTTTTGGGTGTAAATTGAATTTTGCCGAAACCTCAGCTATCGCGCGCAAATTCCAGGATGGAAAGTTCGAAACTGTCGATTTTAAGGAAACAGCCGATATATATGTAATTCATTCATGCACGGTAACGGCTCAGGCTGAGAAAAAGTGTAAAGCAGCTATCAGGCAGGCTATGAAGCGTAATCCGGAAGCTTCGGTTGCAGTTATCGGATGCTATTCCCAGCTTAGGCCAGATGATTTAAAAAAAATAAAGGGTGTTGAAATAGTGCTTGGTAACAGTGAAAAATACAACCTTTACGATGTAGTTTCCAAAAATGTGAACTTCAGAGCCGGCTCTGAAGACTCTGCTCTAAAGACTTCGAGACAATTCGAACCTGGCTTTTCAGTAAACGACCGTACCCGTTCCTTCTTCAAAGTACAGGATGGATGCGATTATTTTTGCACATTTTGCGCCATTCCCTATGCACGTGGTCACAGCCGCAGTGCAACCATAGCCGGTACGCTGGAGGCTGCAAACCAAATAATCACCTCTGGTATCAGGGAAATCGTGCTCACAGGGGTCAACATTGGTGACTTTGGCAGACAGAATGGTGAAACTTTTCACGATCTGCTCAAAGGTTTGTCAAACCTTGACATAGAACGCATAAGGATTTCGTCGGTAGAACCAGAACTTCTTAGCAATGAGATTATTAAATTTGTATCAGAATCCGATAAGTTTATGCCTCATTTTCACATTCCCCTTCAGTCGGGGAGCAACAGGATACTCGGGTTGATGAAGCGCAAATATCAGCGGGAAGTTTTTTCCCAAAGGGTTGAATACATCAAACAACTGATGCCCGATGCATGTATTGCGGCAGATGTAATCATTGGTTTTCCCGGTGAAACAAAAGAGGACTTTGACGATACCTATCTATTTATCAGTAAATTGCCAATTTCTTACCTGCACGTTTTTACGTATTCAATCCGCCCGGGAACAAAGGCTGCTGAGTTGCCTGACCAACTGAGTGACTCTGAAAAACAAAGCAGAAGCCGGAAATTACACCAGCTTTCTGACCTGAAAAAGAAGGAATTCTACCTTCAGAATATGGGTTCTGTGAGGGAAGTACTTTGGGAATCGGATACGGAACAAGGGTTCATGTATGGTTTTACCGAAAATTACATCCGCTGTAAAAAAATCTATGATCCTGCTTCTATCAACTCGATAGAATCTGTAAAACTGGAGTCTCTTGATTCTGAAGGTGTTTATGACACAATCACTGCATGAAAAACTTTAACTGCCAAAAACTCAAATATGATAAACTATCAGGATATCTGTCTGGAAGTTTGTGAAATAGCAAGGGCAACCGGCAAATACATCCGGGAACAATCGGAATTGTTTAACCTGAATGTGGTTGAACAAAAAGGAGAGCATGATTATGTAAGTTATGTTGATAAAAATGCAGAACAACAAATAGTTGACCGTCTGAGGAGTGTGCTACCTGAGGCGGGTTTTATTACTGAAGAGGGCACGGCAGGCCACCAAAAGCAGGATTTCAGGTGGGTGATTGATCCGCTTGATGGCACTACCAATTTTATTCACCGGGTTCCTGTTTTCTCTGTCAGCATTGCCCTGATTGAAAAAGAAGAAGTTGTGACAGGTGTCGTTTATGAAGTCAACAGGGACGAATGTTTTTACGCCTGGAAAGGCGGAAAGGCAATGCTTAACGGAAAGATTATCAGGGTTTCACCTTTGCAGGACTTTAACTCATCTCTGCTGGCAACCGGATTCCCTTATGCTGATTTCGGAAAGTTAGATGAATACCTTCAGGTTTTCAGGCATTTTATGAAGCAAACAGCAGGCCTCCGCAGACTTGGCTCTGCCGCCGCCGATCTTGCTTATGTTGCCTGTGGACGATTCGAGGGTTTTTACGAATACGGACTTCATGTCTGGGATGTTGCAGCCGGAGTTTTTATCGTGCAAATGGCCGGCGGCGTGGTAACCGGATTTAATGGGAAAGAGAATTATCTATTCGGTGCAGAACTTATTGCGGGAAATCCAACGGCCCATCATGAAATGCTGAAAGTTATTTCAGCACTTTTTGAAAATAAAAAGTAATAAAACACAGTCCTTTTCAATTGCAATGACTAATTGATGCTATATTCGCATACCAATCAAACAACAAACCATGAAATTCCTGAAATTTACTACATTAATGCTGATATGCCTGCTGACGGGCCTGGCTTCCAGGTCTTTCGGACAAAAGAAAGATAAAGAAACACTTATTTACAAATTCAACATAAAAGAAGAGATCGCGCCACCGGTTTGGCATCATACTCGCAAAGCCTTGCAGGAAGCCAGGAAAATGAAAGCCGATGTTATTCTGATCCACATGAATACTTACGGCGGTATGCTTGAATCGGCTGATTCTATCCGGACTGCCCTGTTACAGTCGAAAATACCGGTATGGGTTTTTATTGACAACAATGCAGCCTCGGCCGGAGCATTGATCTCCATTGCCTGTGACAGCATCTATATGCGTCCGGGAGCCAACATAGGAGCCGCTACGGTGGTTGATCAGGCCGGTAAGCCATTGCCTGACAAATATCAATCATATATGCGCTCGATGATGCGCTCGACGGCTGAAGCAACAGGACGTAACCCGGATATTGCGCAGGGGATGGTCGATCCACGTATCTACATTGAAGGTATTACCGATACAGGCCGGGTCATTACCTTTACAACTTCCGAAGCATTGAAAAATGGTTTTTGCAACGCTGAAGCCAATACCATTGAGGATATTCTGAAATATACCAAAACCGGTAATTACAAAATTGTTGAACAGCAACTCACAGCTGCTGATAGTATCATCGGGTTCCTGACAAAACCTTTTATCAGTGGTATCCTGATTATGCTGATTATTGGCGGAATATATTTTGAGTTGCAGACACCGGGAATTGGGTTCCCTCTTGCCGCTGCAGTGGTGGCGGCGGCACTTTACTTCGCCCCGCTTTATATCGAAGGACTGGCAGCTAACTGGGAAATTCTTATTTTCATTGTGGGTGTGATACTCGTCATTATTGAGTTATTTGCCTTTCCAGGCTTTGGCGTGGCCGGAATTTCAGGTATTGTTCTGATTGTTACCGGCCTCACACTCAGTATGATTGATAACACCGGGTTCGATTTTACCGGTGTACCTTTAAAAGTTGCAATCGTCGCCTTTTTCACCGTAATCATTGCCTCATTTGCTTCGTTGGTTTCTTCCTTTTTTATCACCCGGAAGCTATTCGGAGGCCACACCATGTTTGGTGATCTGGCTTTACTCTCAACGCAGCAATCTTCTGAAGGCTTTATTTCAGCCGACAAACATTACACTCAAATGCTGGGAAAATCAGGTATTACACACTCAATTCTTCGTCCTGCAGGCAAAGTTGAAATTGATGGGGAAGTTTTTGATGCCGTTGCCGAATCCGGTTATATCGAAAAAGGTGAAACTGTTGTGGTAGTGAATTACGAAAATGCGCAACTGATAGTTCGAAAAGCCTGAAAATGAACAAGAATCGCATTCAGATTATCAAGGCAGATATTACAGCCATTGAATGTGATGCCATTGTAAATGCTGCCAACACTTCGCTGCTGGGCGGCGGTGGAGTTGATGGTGCTATACACCGGGCAGCCGGTTCTGAACTACTCAAAGCCTGTCGTTTGTTAAATGGCTGCGAAACAGGAAAGGCAAAAATCACAGATGGGTTCAGGCTTCCCGCAAAGTTTATTATCCATGCGGTTGGACCAGTTTGGCAGAGTGGTAAATCGGGTGAAGCGGAATTACTGGAATCGTGTTACCGTGAAAGCCTTCAGCTGGCTGTTAACAACCATTGCAAAACCATCGCTTTCCCAAACATAAGCACTGGTGTATATGGATTTCCTAAAGAAGATGCTGCTTTTATAGCATTGAAAACTGTGTCAGCATTCCTTGCAACCAATGCCCTTCCTGAAACTGTGATATTTGTCTGTTTCGATTCTGAGAACCTTAAAATTTATGATCGGATTTACTCCGAAAGCTGATTTTTTAGTATTTCCTGCTTTCCCAACGATTTATATGCCTGGTAATCAGCATAATTCCAACCAAGCCAGGAAATCTGATGATAGCCTTCAGAAAAATCTTTGCACCTCTCCTCTACCCTTTTCTTATATTCTTCAAGCGGCATATAATCCCTGTAATAATCAAATTTGTCGAATTGAGCAGCTTTAATCTCTTTGGTTCGTTCAGCAGATAGTTTAAGTTCTGGCAAAGCACTGCTGTTGAGTGAGATCATAAACTCAGCGTGAAAAAACGCCTTTTCGGAATGCTTCACATTATAGGAAGCAATAATTTTGTCCCAGTTAAATAAGCTGAGGCAGATCAATATAACATAAGCCGCTAGTCCGTTGTAATGAAATAAATACTGATGCGTTTTGCGTTGTCTGATTTTAATAATAACTGTAATAATCCCGAAAAGGGTCAACAGCAGAAATGCATAAACGCCAATACGCTTGTAGGCAAGGTTGAAATGGTTAATATACCACATATTGCGGATGCCTACAGAAATGACCAGAATTGCATTCTGCGCAAGCCAGAGAAGTGCGAGGTTTAGCAGCAGACGTCGTTTCGGGTAGAAGTTCAGGTTTGCCCTGAAATAGTAAAGCACGATAACAATGGAAATAATAATTGAAAAGATCAGCAGCCAGGTACCTTCATGTACGAATTGCTTTAGGTACAGACCATTCCATTCGAAAAAGAACCAAACGTTATAAATATCCAGCACATTCATAACCGTAATCAACAGGTTAAGCAATACAAGCATTACCACACCCGATAAGTAATCGGTTTTCAAAGAAGTCATTCTGCCTTTGAAGGGTTTCCGCTTTCTGAAAAGTTGCATACCTTTATCTTCATCAAATAGTTTAAGAAACCGAATAGAACCACCTGATAGAAAAGATATTATAATCAAGAAACCAGCAATGAAAAGCCAGAAAAATGCTGGAGAAATCAGTCGGATTAAAGCATCGAAAAAGTCGCTGATCTTACTTAGAAACCCTCCGGCAAGGTTATTAAAATAGGGACTTGCCGTAGAATAGATCGTTGTGAAAATAAAGAGAATCGCAACAGGTGCCAAAACAACCAACACAAATCTTACTGCTTTTCGGCCACCGCTTTTCTGGCCTGTCAGGGTCGCCAGATCAGTGAAATAGTGGTATGGTGCAGAAACTGCGGCAAAAACCGAGGCAGTAACGCTGTTAATCAGGAGTTTAATGTCATTGGCTGCAACCGAGCCCAATAGCAGGATGAGTGAGATCACATTTGCTGACATGGCCATTACAGAACCATGAATGACAACCAAAACTGAACTCAGCAGCGCACCCGAAAAAAGCAGCATATGTAAACGATTGTTTTTCAACAATCTGCCGGACCAGAAAACGCCGAAGAGCAGTAAGATGTTAAACAACAGGACATTTATCCCGGCTTGCTGGCCTTTAAACAGATAGACAAAGATCAGTGCAAACACAAAAGGAAAAACGAGGAAGAATTTCTTCATTTTTAGTGGCTTTTGTGAATAACGGCAGGAATGCCACTAATCGTATATCATGGCTGTTAAAATATGATGAATTTCGTTTTACATATTAGTTTTGACTGGCAATAAGATAACCTGGTTACCTTTCCTGACTTTGGTTCGCAGAATCAGCGGAACCATAAACCGTTATTTCGCCTTGCCGGAACAGGCTTTTGAATTGCCCTGACAGATAACCTTTTTCCAGCAGGAACTGATGCAGTGACGATCCATCCTTCACCACCAAAATCTGTCTGCCACCAGTTTGCAACATCTGCCCTACCCTGTCCGCCGGAAATGCAGGATAAGATTCACCGCCCAGCATCAGAATATCAGAAGGTTCAGCACCCGAATGCAGGCCGGTGTACCAGGTATCTTCCCAGCCAATAAAGTCAATAACCAACTTTGGCCCAATGTGAATTTCCTGATTCAGCCTGTTAGCCAATTGTTTAACATCTTGATTTTTAAGCCTTGGAATTGGATTACTTCCACCGATTGTATATGTAAAAGATAACCCGATCGTAAGAATAACGGAAATAAGCACAGTTCTGATTGTCTTCCTTTCAACGTCTTTTAAAACGGCAGCTATCCAGGGTAATGATAGTATCACCAATGTTCCGGCAAACCTGTGTTGAAGCAGCAGATTGCCGGCAATGGCATTGTAGAGCATTACACCAAAGAAAACAACCAATGGAACGAGCCACAGATCAGGAAACGATTGGGTTCTGAATTTCTTAATCCGGCCAACCAGATATTTAACTATAAGCCATGCTACGATAGGTCCGAGGGCAATTAACCACGAGAAGGGGAAAAACCATGTCCTTCGCAAATATGCTTCAAAATCAACGTTATCGTTTATCCCGAGTGCCTTGTGTGTCCATTCGGTATTCGCATGAAAGCTAAACAAAGGATCGCCGGTAGCCTGGAAGTTCTGAAACATCCAGATGGCGGGAAAAATCATTGCAAACATAAAAAACAGGGTGCTTCCTTTCCACCTTTTGGCCAACAGCAGCATGATAGTAAATAGCAGAATCAACAACCACGATTCATATCTTAAACCGGATGCAAGGGTCATTGAAATACCTGAAAGTGCAAGGCTTTGATTATTATTTTCCCTGACCCCTTTTGACAACAGATTCATTGCCAATATTAAAAAGAGCAGACCCGGAATTTCAGCCAGGCTCAGAAAACCCAGCCTGAAAACGATTGGACTGATGGCTAAGAATATGGTTGCATAAATGGCGCCCGGTTTGTTAAACTCCCGCTTTGAAAAATAGTAAAAGGGAAAGAGTAACAGTACCGAAAGCAAAATATTAAGCAATTTGGGCAGCAGAATAATATCCTTCCAGATCAGAAATCCGGTTCCAATCAGATAATAATGGAATGGCGCCCAAACGCTGGTTTTGAACCAATAAGGGCCTTTAGCCCACTCCCATGCGGTAAATACCCGACTCACGGCATCGGCATCGGTTTCATCGGCGTAATTCATAAGCAGCAATCTGATCAAAAGAGCGAAGAAAGCTATCATCCAGATAACAGGCACTTTAGGTGGCTTTTCAAATCCCAAAATTTCTACCATCCTGCCCACAGATTACGATTTAGTCCCATAATGACACAAAAATACACAATAGTTTGGGCAAATGTATCAACTTTGAGGCACATTGGGTTTTCGCAAATTAAATATATTAAAAGATGGTCCATTGAAAACAAACACTGTAATTTACAATAAAACTGAACAATAGATCTGTCAGGATTTAAGACCCGAAGAATTTACACGGGTCACTTAATAACTTCTTTTGAAGTTTAAGGTGATTTAAGTCATACATACTGTAATTTATTAAATTCGCTGAATTAAAAACAGCAATATGTGGTCGAAGAATTTTTCATTGTTTCTGTTTGCAGTTATGTTTCTCGGAAACATTGCAACAGCTCAGGTGGTTATTAATGAAGGGAGCAACAGGAATTATCTGTTATTGCCCGATGAAGATGGTGAATATCCCGATTGGGTCGAACTATTCAATGCGGGCAATGGGTCGGTCAACCTACTGAATTATTCGATCACCGACAAGTTAAATAATCCCAACAAATGGATTTTCCCTTCAGTAATTTTACAACCCGGCCAGTTCCTGACTGTTTATTGCAGCGATAAAAACCGTCGGCCGGAACCGGGTTTTACCAATGTACTCAACACTTCTGTCTTCTCCCCTATCCTCGGCTGGAATACCCATACACTGACCACTCCTTTTTACTGGGACGGCACTTCTTCAATTTTAATCAACACCTGTTCATATAGTTCAGCAGGCTATACATCCAACTCGATCTTCTCTCAAACCTCAACACCTTTCCTGTCAACTGTTTATGCCGTTCAGGATGGCGCACCGGACGTCTGCTCAGCGACCAATGGAACGCCCGTATTTCAGCGGCCCGACATGAAACTGAATGGCATCACCATCGGTACAGGAGAATTACAGAATTCTCCGACCGGGTATCCGGCGCCGTACGGCAACTGGTATTGGTGCGCAAGGCACCAGATGCTGATAACGGCCGCTGAACTGAATGGGGCCGGCGTTTCACCCGGGTTTATTAACAGTCTGGCATTCAACGTTATCTCTACAGACCCGAATACGGTTTACGACTACATCGATATCAGCATGAAGCTTACTCCTGACAACGCTGTTTCCAATGTTTTTGACGCCACTGAACCGACTGAAACCTTTCACACAAATTTCAAAATTTCCGATGATGGGGAGACCATCTACCTTTTTTCTCCGGAAAATGTGCAGTTAAGCAGCCTGAATGTAAACTGCAGGGACCTCGATGTAACCCGCGGATGCTTTCCGGATGCATCATCAACCATTAAACTCTTCGCGAATGGCACACCGGCATCATCCAATAATCAATCCACCCCATACGATGGCTATCTGCTACCGATCACCTTTTCAGTTCCGTCCGGGCATTATCAGTCAACAATTAATGTTCAGATTACCAATCCCAATGGCGCTGGTTCCACCGTTAATTATACCACCGATGGAAGCGATCCTTCCACAGAATCACCGGTTTATAATGGGAGTCCAATTCAGATATTCAGCACTAAAGTGTTAAAAGCCAGTGCATTTAAAAGCGGAGTACTTACGGGTCCGTTGAAAGCGGCCAGCTATCTTTTCGGAGTTAGCCATTCAACTCCGGTACTGTCAGTTATTACCGATAACAATAACCTTTATGGAAGTTCCGGTATTTTCGATAACTGGTGGACAGATTGGGAAAGAGCAGCTTACGCCGATTATTTTGATTCTACCGGGCAACTGATTTTTTCGCAGCGGACCGGGATGCAGATTGACGGTGGATGGGGCGGCAGCCGTTACCAGCCTCAGCACTCATTCCGGCTTGAGCCGGGCGATGGTGTGTTGGGTGATGGTCCCGTTTATTACCCGCTGATTCCTGATCGTCCTGACAGAAACCTTTACAGCAAGTTTTACCTCAGGAACGGCAGCAATCAATACCTGATTCTTCCCTATAAGGATGCAACTCAGGTAACTTCAATGTCAAAAGGAACCAACAATTATTATTCTGCATGGCGACCGGTTTCTGTTTATATCAATGGAGAATATTTTGGATTGTATGAACTTCGTGAAAAATTTGATGCAGAGTATTTTGAGACGCTTGATGGAGCTGATCCCGATGATATTACCATTCTATCACAGAGTGCCTGGTACGGTGGCACGCTAAGGGCAGTTGAAGGTTCAATAGAGCCATTTTACAGTTCAATTCTGTCATTCAGTAACCTTAATCCTGCTGACCCTGATTTCTGGGATCAGGCAGACCAGTATTTTGATCTCACCTGGTACAACGATTACATTATCGGGGAATCGTGGATGGCTAACACCGACTGGCCCTGAAACAATATAAAGATTTACCGTTCAGATGCCACAGGCTTCAGATGGAGATACTGTATTATTGACCAGGAACTGTCCATGCAGCCCAACGGATCAACCGATTGTTTTTTCGATCATATCCGTTTTATGCTTGACCAGGACCCCTCTATCCCGCAT
>JBBQBC010000139.1:0-9957 GCA_038317155.1 Bacteroidales bacterium | reverse complement strand
GGGTCGCCGGGTTCGCCATCAGCCAAGCGGTCTACCACTCAAGCAGGTCGTGAAGGCGACCCACTCATAGGTCGGCTCTGACTGTCGATTGATTTGATTACGGAACCGTGCTGTCGAAACGCGCTATCTCTGACATCTGACATCTGACATCTGACATCTGACATCTGACATCTGACATCTGACATCTGACCTCTGACCTCTGACTTCTGACATCTGACCTCCGACCTCCGACCTCTGACATCTGACCTCTGACATCTGACCTCTGATATCTGACATTTGACATCTGACATCCGACCTCTGACTTCTGATATCTGACATCAGACATTCGACATCTGACATCTGACATCTGACATCCGACCTCCGACCTCGGTCCCTGAGCGCAGTCGAAGGGCCGACCTCTAAACAAAACCAGCCAAACACTTAAGCCTGAATTCTATGAAAATAATCTGCATCGGACGCAACTACCAGGAACATGCCCGTGAGCTTAACAATCCTGTGCCAACGGAACCTGTTTTTTTTATGAAACCCGAATCAGCGCAACTGCGCAATAACCAGCCTTTCTTTTATCCTGAATTTTCGAAAGATATTCATTACGAAGCTGAACTGGTGTTGCATATCTGCAAAGTGGGACGAAATATTCAGGAACATTTTGCCAATACATATTATGATGGCATCGGAGTCGGAATCGACTTTACAGCCCGCGACCTTCAACAAAAAGCCAAAGAAAAAGGGTTACCCTGGGAAATGGCCAAAGCGTTTGATTTTTCAGCCCCTGTCAGTAAGTTTATCCCGATCTCCGGATTACCTGACATTCACAACATCCGGTTTGGACTTTATAAAAACGGCGAAATTGTGCAGGACGGCAATTCACGAGACCTGATATTTTCATTCGATACCGTGATAGCCTACGTTTCCAGGTTTGTAACCCTGAAACAGGGTGATTACATCTTTACAGGAACTCCGGCCGGTGTTGGCCCTGTCAGTATCGGCGATAAGCTTGAGGCATTTATCGGTGATAAGAAATTATTGCTTTGTAACATAAGGTAAACCTGAATGTTGTTCTAAATGATCAGACCGACTTTATCCGGAATATTCAAAAGCCCAATCCGGAAATGGCTCATAGCCGGAATTGTATTTTTACTGACTTACCTCCTGCTTGTAAAGCATGCCGAAAAATATCATCAATTTGAGTTTGGCGACTGGCAATCAGAAATTTATGCCGATAAATCCGGATACTATATTTACCTTCCTGCCACATTTATTCAAGGCTATCGGCAAACAAATTACCCTGATAGTATTGATTTTAAGCTGGGTAACGGATTTGGATTTGTTAATGGCAAACTGTTTACCAAATACACATATGGTGTCGCACTGTTAACTGCACCTTTTTTTATCCCTAATCATTTATCGCAGGTTATAGCAGGTAACGAAGCCAACGGGTTTACCCGGGAATATCTGAAATTCACCTATTTTGCTTCGGTTTTTTATTTACTTGCCGGATTATCGGCGCTCTTATTCTTTCTCAGGCGCCGCTTCACTTCCATCGCTTCTATAATTGCCATTATCCTTATCACTTTCGGAACCAACCTGTATTATTACACATTTCAAGAAGCGCTTATGTCGCATGTCTATTCCTTTGCTTTGTTTTCTTTCCTGTTGTTGTTAACAGATAATTATTGGAGAAAGCCAAATCGGTGGACCCTTGCCGGGATAGCACTGATTTCCGGTTTGATTACGCTGATCCGTCCGACCAATGCCATTATCCTTACCATTGTTTTACTGCTTGATATTAAATCGATTCCGCAATTAAAGGAACGGTTGCGTCTGTTGTCGTCAGCCCGTAACGTTTTGATCTTAACTGGTCTTTTTCTGCTTATTTGGATTCCACAGATGGCCTATTGGAAATTTATGTCAGGCAATTTCTTTTTTTATTCTTACAAGGGCGAAGGCTTTACCTATTGGCTGAGTCCGAAGATTGCCGAAGTACTCTTTGCACCCAAAAATGGACTGCTCATCTACGCTCCTGCATTTCTTCTTATAATTACCGGTTGGGTATTGATGATTTTCAGAAAAGATGCCAACCGCTGGCTTATCGGAGCCTTGTTCCTGGTTCAGTTATACCTGGTTTCTTCATGGCACATGTTCTTTTTTGGCTGTAGTTTTGGCCAACGGTCATTTGTTGAATTTCTGACACTTTTCAGCATTCCACTGGCAACATTGTTTAACCTGACATTGAAACCGGTTAAAATTCTACCCCTGATTACTGTTTTGCTGATCACAGGCTATCTGATCTTCTTTAACCTGAAACTTTCGGCATCCTATGCCAGGTGCTTTGATGGAAAAACCTGGGAATGGGAATTATACAGACACCACCTGGTAAGAGCGGAGGTGTTGCCTTTACCAAAAAATACATTTTCATGGATAAATGATTTTGAACAGGACAATACTTTCAGCACTGCCGGTATTAATATAATGAAAGTCAGCAATGCTCACAGCGGAAATTACATCAATGAACTGAAAGGGAACAGCAGGTTTTCTGACGGCTTTGAAATCGACCTCGGGAAACAGCTGACCGGAAAGGTTTTCTCGGTCTCGGTGTCAATGCAATTCTTCTTCAATAAGCTTCCCGAAAGTGCTTCTTTTGTGTGTTCCATCGTCAGAAACGATACAACAGTTTTCTTTCAATCTAAGCAGCTGATTACCGGCAAGGAAACTCCTTTAAAGAACTGGAAAAGGTTAGAAGATACATTCGAAATTCCGTTTCTTAAACCGGTAGGAAAACTGAGGGTTTATCTGATGACCCATAAAGAGGAGAATATGCTGATCGATGATTTCGAAGTTATTATCAGTTCTGAAAAATAGAAAATTCCGTGCCTGACATTACAGGAAGGCAATATCACTGATAACCTCAGTCCCGGCTGCTTTATTCAGCATTTTTAACAACTTGGTGCGTGCGTAACCCAATTCCTGGCGGAGTGCCGGAGAGTTAAGCTTAACATAAAGAATCTTATTTTTAATATAAAGATGGGTGGTCTCGCGCGCAATCATTTTGCCAACCACCTGATCCCATAAACCAATAACCTTAGTCTCATTCAACTTATCGCCAATCCGGTAAGCAGCAATCAACTCCTCGATTACCTCTTTAATCGTTTGATTATTCGACATGCGACTGACCATAACTCACCCAGGCTATTTGACTAAATTAACTATGATTATGCTAAAACAGAAACCTTACCGGCTTCTACTCCAAATACACGGTGATCCGTTTTAGCTGTTGCAAATATATGATTTATGCGTTCGGGTTGTGTATCGGTGATAAACACCTGCCCAAAACTATTCTCTCCAACAAGGCTGATAATCCTGTCAACCCGGTTGCTGTCAAGCTTATCGAAAATATCATCCAGAAGCAAAATCGGTTTATAACTTTTTACTGTCCGGGTATATTCGAACTGCGCCAGTTTAATTGCCACCACAAACGACTTTTGTTGTCCCTGCGAGCCAAATTTCTTCACCGGATAACCATCGATTAAAAACTCAAGGTCATCTTTGTGAATGCCCGATGTCGTGTATCTGGCGTCCATATCACGCTGAAGATTAACCTTCAGCAATTCATCCATTTTTGAATCACTCAGATTGGAATGGTATATTATCCCCACTTGCTCCTTTCCCTGGCTGATGTACTCAAAATATTTGCTAAAAACAGGCAGAAATCCTTCAAGGAATTCCCGGCGACGGGCAAATATCCGACTTGCCGGGCCCTTCATCTGTTCATCCCAGATTTCAATGGAAGACTCATCAAAATATCTTTTCTCACCAAATAGTTTCAGCAGGGCATTTCGTTGCGCCAAAGCTTTATTATAAACAATCAGATCTTCAAGATATAAGCGGTCGAACTGCGAAATAACCGAATCAATATATTTTCTTCGTAATTCGCTTCCTTCATTAATCAGGTCGCGGTCATAAGGAGAAACCATCACCAGCGGGAATTCCCCGATATGGTCAGCCATACGATCGTATTCTTTGGTATTAATCCTGAACTGTTTCTTGAGATTTCTTTTCTGGATACAACTCACATCATCAGGTCCCGAACCATTTCTGACAAACTGCCCGTGGATAGCAAAAAAGTCAGCATCGTGCCTGATATTCTGGTTATCAACCAGATTAAAGTAACTCTTAGTGAACGAGAGATAGTGTATGGCATCCAGCAGGTTTGTCTTCCCTGCTCCATTGCTTCCTGTAAAACAATTGATCTTCTGGGAGAACTCCAGCGAAGCCTCCTCGTAATTTTTAAAATTGAATAATGTCAGTTTTTTAAGGTACATTTTCTCAGGATAAGATCATTGCTTCAATTTCAGCTTCAATCAGTTGCATAAGCCATACAGGTGTGGATGTAGCTCCTGAAATACCAATGGTTGAGGCTCCCTTAAACCATTCCAACATCAACTGACCGGTGCCAGATACGATAAAGGTCCGTGGGTTTACATTCTTACTGACACCTGCCAGGTACTTTCCGTTTGAACTATCGCTTCCGCTTACAAAGATCATAACTTCATGCGAAAGTGCGAACCTTTCAAGTGCAGGGCCGCGTTTGCTTACCTGTCCGCATATAGTCTGGTTGATTTTAATATCAGGCTCTCCGGTATTTGCCTCTTTAGCCAATGATAAAATGCTGTTGCAGATCCTTTTATAACCTTCTACGCCGGATGTAGTCTGCGAAAAAACCCGTAAAGGCTTTGTAAAGTCAATAAGGCTGAGATGCTCTTCCTTGCTGATGACAAGTGCATTCCCATGGGTATTGCCCAGCAAACCGATAATTTCCGCATGACCCGGCTTACCATAAATCAGCACTGACCCACCAACATTCAGCATTTCGTCAGAAGCCTTCTTTACTTTTTGCTGGAGCCTCAACACAACCGGGCAGGTAGCATCGGTGAACGACACTTTCTTTTCCTCCAGTACTTTATAGGTTGAAGGTGGCACTCCATGCGCCCGGATAAGCACACGACTTCCGGCCTCTATATTTTGTACACCATCTGGATTCAATACTATAAGGCCTTTTTGCTGAAGCCTTTCCATTTCAGCCTCATTGTGCACAATTTCACCAACACAAACAACCTCTCCGTCTGTTTCCAGCAAATGTTCTGCGGATTCAATCGTTCGCTTAACCCCTGAACAAAAACCTGCTGAAGGATCAATTTCGATTTCCGGCTTTGAATTATCCATGTTGCAAAAGTACTCAATCATATACATTTTCACTTGCAATACTTTGACCGACTAACACTATATCCGACAAATAATAAAAAATCTGACCATTCCTTTGACTTATAAATTTCAATATTCATTAAATTTACATCAATTAAAAAAAATATCAAAATATAAAAACCGCAGTACAGACGTTGCATGCAACGTCTGCGGTATCCATATTTACAATATCACTAATTCATATTTCCCATGGACAAAAACCTTTTCAACCACAAATACCGCATCCCATCAACGCGCGCTAAATGGTGGGATTATCGATCATCCGCACCTTATTTTATAACAATCTGCACTGCGAACATGAAACAACTATTCGGATATATCAAAGATGGTGAAATGCATCTGAACCAGATTGGTACATTCGCGCATAACTGCTTCGAAGAAATCCCTGATCATTTTCCATTTGCTCAAATCATTAATTTCGTAATAATGCCAAACCATGTGCATGGACTCATTCAAATACACAAATCCGTTGAATCAATAGATCCGGAATTAAATCCTGATCCGGGTCTAACTTTATGTTCACCCAAAGATGAATCCAAAGCATTTATCTCCCCAAAGAAAGGTTCTTTGGCCTCTATCGTACGATCATATAAATCAGCGGTAACAAAATACGCAAATGAAAGTAACATTCCATTTGGATGGCAGGAACGATTTCACGATCATATTGTACGGAACGACGGACAGTTGAAACGAATATCTGACTACATCAGCAACAATCCGAAGCAATGGGACAAAGATAAATTTCGGAAATGAGGGTATATGTATAACTAACTGGAAATATAGCTAAAAACACTTCCTATTTCCCGCTTCCGGCAAAATCGCTAAGATTAAAAGCAATACTGAATAAATTTGGTGAACCTGCCAGGTGATATGCTGACCGGGCATAGCTAAAATTAAACTTCGATACCCTGAATCCAAAGCCCCAGGAGAAACCAACAGTTCCCCGCTTGGTTTCAACCTTCATCTCCTGACGCCGCTGGTAGTTATAGCCCAGGCGAAAGCTAAAGTTGCGGGTGGGGATAAACTCACCACCAATTACTAAGTGCCTGAAAGCTTTGTCGGCAAATTCTCCGGCTTTGCTTTGTTTTTTTACTTCACCTGTAAACGGATCAACCACATTCTCAGCAGGATCAGTATAGGTAAGGTCCCACTTTTGCAGATTGGTAAGCAAAACAGAATACCTGAATGGAAGGTGCTTCAGTTTATTCGACAGGCCAAATTGTATCTCAAACGGCAGCGGCTCATTGTTGCCCGGGGTGTAAGTAGTAAGTTGACGCCCCAGATTCCTGGCAACCAACGAAGCAGTAAACCCGCTTTTGGCATGATAACTTCCTGCAACATCCACAGCCATTCCAAATGAATTATAGGTCTCAAGATTTGAGCTGATGGCTTTCAGATTGGCTCCGATGCTAAACAGCGAATCAAGCCTTCTGCCCCAGCCAAGCACAAATGCCAGTTCATTTCCTGTAAATTCACCGGCACTTTCATCTATGATTCCTGTTTCATCAGTGTATGAAAATTTTCCATAATTGAGATACTGCATCGAAGCGGCAAAACTTCCGGCTTTCTCAAAGGTATGGGAATAACTCGCAAAACCATAATTGATATCTGCAAAATAGTCCACATAATTAAGTGAAAAGCTATTGTTCATCTCTTCGCTTATCATGGAAGGATTGTTCAATCCAACCGCGAGGTCATTATCAGCAATCGCTAAAAAGTTCCCACCCAATGCTGCAACTCTTGGCGAATTGGGCAGATTGAGAAAACGATAAGTACTGTTACCGCCAATTTGAGCAAAAATTGCAGATACGTTCAGAAGTATGAAGCCGGACAATAGAATAAATGGGTAAAATCTTTTAGTCACAGGATGGATGTTTAATAATTAATGCGTTAGAAATGTAATGCCTGATCGCAAAATATGAAAAATAAACGCCTTAGATCCAGTTTTATTGCAGTTTCAGATAATTTTAACCAATAAAAGTCATACCGGATATTATCCTGACAATAAAATTCAATCCTTATGCTGTAGATTAGGAATTAAAGCACTGGTAAGTTAAGGCCTACAGGTGCTGATGATATTATTACCGGATTCAGCCACCCACCTGTTTCCTGATCAGGTTCAGCGCACTTCCCGCTCTGAACCAGTCGATCTGAGCTTCGTTGTAGGTGTGGTTGACAACAATCTGCTCCTGGGTCCCGTCATTATGTCTGAGTAGCAAACTTAATGATTTTCCTGGTGTGAACGTTGTGAGTCCAACAACTGATATCATATCATCCTCACGGACTTTATCGTAATCAGTCTTATCCGCAAAGGTTAAAGCCAGCATTCCCTGTTTCTTCAGGTTGGTTTCATGAATGCGGGCAAACGACTTAACTATTACCACTCTGACTCCCAGGTGCCGTGGTTCCATGGCAGCATGCTCGCGCGAAGAACCCTCCCCATAATTTTCATCACCTATTACAACAGAGCCAATTCCATGGGCTTTATAATCCCTGGCAACAGCAGGTACAGCATCGTAACTGCCTGTCAGATTGTTCTTAACCAGATTGGTTTGCTCATTAAAATAGTTATTGGCCCCAATCAACATATTATCTGAAATATTATCGAGGTGACCCCGGAAACGCAGCCAGGGACCAGCCATTGAAATATGGTCGGTGGTACACTTACCTTTGGCTTTTATCAGTAACCTCAGGTTCTCTATATCTTTTCCATCCCATTTAGGGAAGGGAGCCAGCAACTGTAATCGTTTTGATTCAGGATTTACCACAACCTGAATAGAACTACCATCGGCAGGAGGTGCCACATAGCCCGGATCTTTCACATCGAAACCATTTGGCGGCAATTCAAGTCCTTCCGGCACGTCGAGTTTAACCCAATCGCCATCTTCATTCTGAAGCTTGTCTGTCAATGGATTAAAGGTCAGGTCGCCGGCAATGGTCATGGCAGTCACTATTTCGGGTGAAGCCACAAATCCATGGGTATTGGGATTACCATCATTTCGTTTCGCGAAATTCCGGTTAAAAGAGGTGATAATCGAGTTCTTTCTGTCAGGATCATCCGTGTGTCTTTTCCACTGGCCAATACAAGGTCCACAGGCATTTGCCATGACCACCCCGCCGATGTCGCCGAATACCTTAAGCAAACCATCGCGCTCAGTGGTGTATCGAATCATTTCAGAACCCGGCGTAACAATGAATTCAGATTTTACTTTTAATTTTTTCTTAATGGCCTGTTTTGCAACCGAGGCGGCCCTGGTAAGGTCTTCATACGAAGAGTTGGTGCAGGAACCAATCAGACCGACTTCCAGTTTCTGTGGATAATTTTTCTCTTTTACTATTTTCACAAACTCCGAAACCGGGTAAGCAGCGTCAGGCGTATAAGGCCCGTTTATGTAGGGCTCCAGCTCCGACAGGTTGATTTCAATCAACTGATCGTAATACTTTTCAGGATTCAGATATACATCCTCATCAGCACGGAGGTCGGCCTTTATCTGGTCTGCCATAGCTGCAATTTCTTTACGTCCTGTCTCAGCCAGATAAATGCTCATTTTTTCATCGTAACCGAAAATAGATGTTGTAGCTCCGATTTCGGCACCCATATTACAGATAGTACCTTTACCGGTAGCCGATATGGCATCGGCCCCATCACCAAAATACTCAACAATGGCTCCGGTTCCACCCTTAACGGTTAAAATACCAGCTACTTTCAGAATAACATCTTTTGCGGATGCCCAGCCATTGAGCCGGCCGGTCAACTTAATACCAATCAGTTTGGGCATTTTGAGTTCCCAGGCCATTCCGGCCATCACATCCACGGCGTCAGCCCCTCCAACCCCAATCGCGATCATACCTAAACCACCGGCGTTCACGGTATGCGAATCGGTACCTATCATCATCCCGCCTGGAAAAGCATAATTTTCGAGTACTACCTGGTGAATAATTCCCGCACCGGGTTTCCAGAATCCGATGCCATATTTATTGGATACTGACTGTAGAAAATCAAAAACCTCTTTACTTTGCTCAATGGCAAAATCAAGGTCAGCCTTAGCGCCAACACTGGCCTGAATCAGGTGATCGCAATGCACAGTGGATGGTACAGCAGTTTTGCTTCGACCGGCATTCATAAACTGCAACAAAGCCATCTGTGCTGTCGCATCCTGCATCGCAACACGGTCAGGTGCAAAGTTTACGTAATCAGCACCCCTGTTAAATACCCGGGTAGTAACGCCATCAAACAGGTGAGCGTAAAGTATTTTTTCGCTTAAAGTAAGCGGTCTGCCAAGTAGTTTTCGGGTTGCTTTAACTCTTTCAGGCATTGAGGTATAAACCTTCCGGATCAGATCAAAATCAAATAGCATAATTTTTAAGTTTCAGTGGGGATTGAAAAAAGAAATCTGAAACAAATATTACATGTTTCAGGATATGAAGATATGTAGATGTTTGCAGGTGCAAACCCGTGGAGTTTTTCATAAAACGTCAGAATAACACTTCAAGGGGTGATTTGTTCGGCAGTCCTGAATTTGGTTGGACTGGTCGTTTTCCTATTCTCCCTTATCACCGACAAAATAATCGTCTTTATCTTTAAACAGGACGTTGAAAGTGGTCAGACTACCATAAATGCGTGTAATGTATTGCTGAATGTTTACCTTATCCTCATCGCTTAAAGCACTGGAATTTACCCGCTGCTCAAGCACC
>JBBQBC010000138.1:0-10067 GCA_038317155.1 Bacteroidales bacterium | reverse complement strand
AAAATAAGACGCGGAATGACGGCAGGCTTTGCTGATGCGCATCTTATTTTCTGATGCGCACCCTATTACTATTTACTGCAATTAAGTTTCCTTCTATATTGATATTCAATGATATAATGATTCGATTTTTTTGTCAGAGATAGGTTGTCCGCGTCAGAAAATAAGACGCGGAATGACGGCAGGCTTTGCTGATGCGCATCTTATTTTCTGATGCGCACCCTTATTACTATTTACTGCAATTAAGTTTCTTTCTATACTGATATTCAATGATATAATGATTCGATTTTCTCTCAAAGTTAAGTTGTCCGCGTCAGAAAATAAGACGCGGACTAACGGCAGGCTTTGTCGGTGCGCATCTTATTTTCTGATGCGCACCCTATCTCAATTTACTGCAATTAAGTTCCCTTCTAAACTGAGATTCAATGATGTAATGATTCGATATTCTTTTCAAAGTCAGGTTGTCTGCGTCAGAAAATAAGACGCGGATTAACGTCAGTTACTTACTCTACAATCATCTCAAACCATGCCAGCGGAGCCATCCGGGCTTTATTCAATTGAAGTGTATTACCGCTGAAGGTATAATTATCAACGGTTTCGAGCACTTCCATCAGTTCCTGTTCGGTAGCCATATCGGGGCAAGCCATCATGGTGGAGCCCATTTTTGAGAAAGTGATGCGGTTTCCGTCTTTCAGTTCATAGGAGCCGAAAAGGCTATTGCAGCCCGCATAGCCGCTGATTCGATTCTCTTCCTGTTGAAGCAAAATGAAATATTCCTCTCCGGTTTCAGATTTATTCTCCACCTTTTTTCCATTAAGTTCAACCAGTTTCCATTTCTTTCCGATAATTGAAATATCTCCTCCCGGAAATACCGTTTTCTTCAAAATGTATTTTTCGGCCAGGGCCCCGGATATGCGGTTGCCATCCATATTAAGCTGAATAAGCTGATTTTCGCCAACCAGATAATGATTAGGCGCATTGGTAACCCCTTGAAGGTGAATGGTATTACCAGCCTCATTCCATGAGAATTTACCGGCATCTTCATTAATCTTAAAGCCTTTTCCTTTATAGATAGTAGAAATTTTGTAGGTAAGATCCTTGTTCAGCGTAATGGTTGTAGCAATACCTTCACAATCAGCGCACGGGATAGTTCCGGCATAAACTCCCGGCCAGTCAAGTGAATTGGAGCTGTTGTCGCCAATTGCGCTTTTTGCCGGGCCCGAAGTGGCTGGTTTTTGTGTTTTGCAACCTGCTATCAAAACAGGCATTGCAACAGCAAGAATTAAAATAATCTTTTTCATTTTTTTTGTGTTAATGAATTAATAAATCAAATATAGACCTGATTGGTTATAAAAAATTATCCGTCTGCCATAATACAAGGCCAGACGAATTTACTGATTTTTAGTTCTCCTTTATGATGAAAATCGGATGATTAACAGATTTATAGAATGAAAACCCACAATCCATGATACAATTTCCAATGAAGGCTTTTAATGATTTTACAAAGAGTGTGCCAATCACCGGATAAAAATATTACCAGCAAGGACTGAAAAGGAACAGATTGTTGTTTTGTTTAATTTCGCCGGAATATGGAGGAGGAAATCAAGTTGTACTTTGCCCCGTTTCAGGGAATTACAACACACGTGAAATGCCACAAAAATGCGCAAGCAAGGATTTTATAGTTTCGACTATTTTCAATTCCCAAGAGAGAATTTCAGCGTTCTTGAATATTCAACTATAACCGGCTGCCCATCAACAATATAAGGCTCCCTATGAGGCATTTCCCTAACCAGTCTGATCGTTTCTTTGTTAAATATAGGATTTGTACTAAGCACAATCCTTGGATTTATTGCCCTTCCACTTCTATTCACATGAAATTCATATATTACTAGACCTTTTAGTCCTTTTTCCCGCGCTTCCGCAGGATATTTAAGGTTCTCCTCTAAATATTTACCCCATTCGAAATTATCGGGTTTAACTCTTGATTCCGTTTCAGTATCAATACAAATGGTATCATTACCATCCTCAGAAAAGCAATTGGCTATCCAATTAGTCCCCTCTAAAATAGCCTCCCTTTCCAATATCCCATTTTTATAAAAAAGCTGAATTCTGTTACCGGATGACTTTGAAAGTAATTCTCCAGAAGGATAGTAGTATCTGGTTTCGTCAATACCTCCTCCCAGATTATAGTTTACTTCAATCTCTTTTTCACCATTATCATAATAAGCACAATAATAACCGCAGGGTATTCCAAAATCTTTATCCATATAAATGCCTTCCGTTAAGATCTGCTTGCCCAGGGTAAACTCCTTCAACGAATAAACATTTGATGACTTTTCGACCACCTGAATATAACTTGCATTTTTCTTTTTGGTCTTTTTCCACTGCTTATCTACATAGATGGTATCTTGGCCGTGGACCATTAAAGAAAGAAATAAAATACTCAGAAATGAAAGAAATAGCTTAAGCATATCAGCGGCAATTAAATGAGTTTAATACAAGGGGTTACTAAACAGAACAAATATAATATGGGAAGCGCAAATATAGAGGAATTATCGGTTTTAGAGCATCAAAATACATATGATTACACTCGCAAATCCTTTTTATTTTTGCATCATCATGAACGAACTACCCAAAATCTATTTTGCCCCTTTCCAGGGAATTACTACGCACCTGTTCCGGGAGATGTATGCCCGGCATTTTGGCGGTGTGGATAAACTGTTTACGCCTTATTTCTGCAACTTTGAACCCGGTTGCAAGCTGCCGCCAAAACAACTGACAGCATTGAGGAGTCAATCGGAGCATGGCGTGGAAGTAATTCCTCAGGTTTTAAGTAAAAATGCCGATGAAATTATCTGGCTGGCCAAACAGTGCGAAGCTCTGGGATTTAAGGAGTTAAACTGGAACTTGGGTTGCCCTTATCCTCAGGTAGCCAATAAAAAGCGGGGTTCGGGAATATTGCCTTACCCCGAAATGGTGGATGAAATTCTGGAAAAAGTTTTCAAAGAAATCAGGATTGATTTTTCCATCAAATGTCGTTTGGGCTATGCCTCCGCAGATGAATTTGACAAGATTATTCCTGTTTTTAATCGTTTTCCCATCAGCGAACTCACCCTGCATGCGCGCATTGGCAAGCAATTGTATTCGGGGCAGCCTGATCTGGAGGCTTTCGAAAAGGTGGCCAACCTGATCAAACAGCCATTGGTTTACAATGGCGATATTTTCAGCACCGAAGAATGGCGTATCTTTTCTGAGCGTTTCCCTAATATTTACCTGCTGATGTTGGGTCGCGGTATTCTCCGTAATCCATTTCTGCCAGCCCAAATCAAGGGACTGGCGTTGCCGGACAATCCTCAGGAAGTGGTTCATCAGTTTGTGGATGAATTGTACCATGCCATTCGTCGCGAACGCAATGACAACCCTTCGGTGCTCAACGCCATGAAAGAATACTGGGCTTATCTGGCTGAATCGTTCGATGAGCCGGTGAGGGTCTTCAGAAAGGTGAGAAAAGCAAAATCATTCAGTGATTATGAAGAAGCGGCTGAAAAAGTTTTTCAAGAATTCCAATGGTTTGGCTCAGAAAACAAGCGATTATCAGATGCCGGTTTTTGAGCAGGAAATCCGGAATTATCATTGATATCCTTTAATCCCCGGATTCAGCGATTATCAATTCTTTACAAAGTTATCAGTTTATCCTTTTCCATTTCGATAACAAGGTGCCGAAAGCAACTTTGCCCCAATGCGTAAGGATCCCAGTAAACCTGGTGTACTTTAAAGGCCTGTAGCATAAAGAAGTCTGATATCCCGAAAGGATTGGAATTGGTAACTTCGTAGCGCAGGTTTTTCGGTAACTGACCTGTATCCCCTATCCCATACATGGGTTCATCAGATCTGTTATCTTTCATAAAATTGGTTCCCAGTGCATCTGCCGATGAATAGATGTTATACCATACGAATTTATCCTTGAGTTCCGCATTGCGGTTTTTATAAAATTCCGGATAATAGGTATAGATAAAATCATAAGGACATCCGGTGGTGACGATGGCCTCCAGCATCTGGCCCATCCGTTTTGTCGGGGAATTTGAAAGCGGGAATACCTGGTCTAAAGCTATGATGCAACCAAAACTATAGGCATGCAGGTGAATTCTGGTTTCGGGGCCCTCTTTTTCGGCAATATGTTCCACCAATGCATCCAGCTCGCCCTGGATACGCTGCATCTGGGACCCCATGGCTACATAGTTGTTGGCAGAAATAAACTCAGAAGCGAGTGAAGCAAGATATATTCCCGCACCCGGAACAATGGTATAAAATATGGCACCCAGGGCTGTGATGGATACTGAAAAAGATTCCACCTGTTTCAGGGCTTCCCGGCTCAGATTTATATTTCCGGAAATTTTGCTGAGATCGCCCGAAAATGAAATTAAAGCAGCCAGGGCTGATGGAATCTGTATAATTCCGAAAACGGCCAGAGCAAACAGCAGAATAATGGAATAAAAAGCCACCAGCTTAAATTTCCGGGAATACCACTGCCCTTTTTTATTGTAGAGCAACCGATACATCACGAGCCCAATTTTGGTGATAACCAACCATAAAAGCAAAGCTGACTTGATAAAAATATTGTAGCTGTTGAATTTGGAAGTCAGGATGGTACCATAGTTAAAATCGTAAAACCGATAAACCGCTTCTTCCTTACCTCCGGAGCTTTGGATGAGGGTAACAACCCGGGTTTCAAGCTTTGCACTGCCACCATAGTGCTCATTTTCCTGTTTCAGGCTGAATTTGGCAGAGGCTTCTGTAGCATTAATATCCATTTCATGCATAAAGCGCTCAGCATATTTATCAACCGACTCGTTTCGGAAAGCCTCTCCCAGACCGGGAATGTATATACCTGACTTCATAAAAACCGGAATTTAGTTTTACAAACTGTTCTATAAAGTGGACTTCATGATTATTTAATCAGGTTCATTCCACCTTCATTAAAGTAATCCGAAAAAAAGTGTATCCCGGGGAAAGGATGTACGAATAAACGCCGGTTTGAATTGAATGTTCACATTATGACAGCTGCCGGTTTTCAGAAAGGACAAAATCCGGAAATTGTCAGCCTATCTTCAGGGAGGCCATAGAGATGGAACCCATGATGGTTTTGTTAATGAGAAAGCTCTTTATCAAAAAAATATTCCATTCTATTGTATTCTATTTCATTATTTTAACTGAATTCAATTGCCTGAGGAGACATTGTCAATAATTTTATTGCTAAAAGACTTGACAATAGATTTATTGTTAACTATCTTTGCCAATAAATTTGTTGTCAACTATGGATCGAAAGCAATGGGTACATCCAAAAACAATAACCGGGCCACCAGCCGAAGGAGAAAGCTATATACGCAGGCAATATCTTAACGATGAATTCTGGCGGGAAATAAAAAAGGGTGCCCACATACTATTTACAGCTCCCCGCCGTGTCGGGAAAACTTCGGTAATGAAAGACCTCGTTGCAAACCCTCATGACGGGTACAACTGTATCTTTGAAGATGTTGAATCGGATAAATCAATGCAGGAGTTTTTCAGAAGGTTGTATTTTCTTATCCTTAACAAATTGAGTCTGGTTTGGAAAACGAGAAAAAATGTTGAAAGATGGCTTAGTTTTGAAGGAAGTGTTAAGTTTAAAGAAAAGGAGTTAGATTATAAAAACGAACTTTTACTTTTGATTCAAAAACTCCCGGAGCTCGATCAAAAAATTGTTCTTTTTCTTGATGAATTTCCAGAAGTAATTTCATCTATCCGAAGAAATGAAGGAGACAGCAGCGCAATAGAGGTGCTTCACACCATCAGGGAAATCAGGCAAAAGGAGGAATTCAGAAATTGTACTTTTGTTCTGGCAGGCTCTGTGGGGCTTGAACATGTAGTGGAATCCCTGGACAGGCCGAAACTTATCAATGACCTGCATCCTATATGGATTGAAGCATTAAACCGGGATGAAGCAGTGCAACTTATTGAACAACTAACGCATTTAGCTACAGTAAAATACGCTCCGGAACTCATTGGAACAATATTGAATAAAATTAAACACCTGATCCCCTACTTTATTCAATTAATGATCGAAGAGACTGATGCATTGTTACATAAGGAAAACAGGCAGACACCCGACATCAAGGACATTGATGCAGCTTTTGAATCCATTATCAGGAAAAACACCAATCTGAAGGACTGGAAAGACCGCCTTAATGTACCCTATATTCAAGCAGAAGAGGCCTTGTTTTGTCATAAAATCCTATCAATCCTTTCCCAGAAAGGAAGCATCACAATTCAGGAAATTTACAATGAAGCTGCTTTGCATGTTTTGATTCCCAATTATATGAATATCATTACGATGCTTATCCGTGATGGCTACATTACTGAAAAACAGAATGAAATTTACGGATTTGCATCACCACTTCTTCAGGCCTGGTGGAAAAAACAACACCCAATCTATTAAAAAAGGAAGGCAAGGAGAATAGTAGCTGTTCTGTAATAAAATAATGCCCAATCAATTAAAAAGAAGAAATGGGAATAGTAGCTGTTTTATAATAGAACAACACCCAATCTATTAAAACAAGAAGAAATGGAGAATAGTAGCTGTCCTGGAATTTTTCAATCGTACCAGTCTGCAAATCTTACAGATAATGAAATTTTTGAATCATTCATTGTTAGAAAGAAAGAATTTGAAAAAATCATCGCTGAGATAGAACGGGATGAAATGACCGGTTCAATACAGCATTTTATTATGATTGGGCGTCGCGGAAGCGGAAAGTCAACAATGCTCCGACGCATACAGGCTGAAATAAACCGCAAACCTGAATTATCTAAAAAACTGATTGTTGTCAATCTGAGCGAAGAACAGGCAGGTATTTACAAACTCTATGACTTATGGGATCTGATCATTCGCACAATGAAAACCTTGAAAATTCCTGTCAATGCACCAGAATGGAATTATCATTTTTCAGATCATACAGAATACACAAAAGCCCTTTATTTTTCCATTCAGGAAGCATTGAAATTGCAAAACAAGAAATTGTTACTGTTACTTGATAATATTGACAGAATTTTTGAAAACATTGGAGATGATGCCCATTTTTTACGGGAGCTACTTACAAACCATAAAGACCTTCGCATTATTGGCGGAAGTGTCAGAATGAGTGAACATTACTGGAAATACGATAAACCCTTTTATGAATTTTTCAGAATAATCCGATTAGAAAGTCTGACCAAAGAGGAAGTTGGCGAATTGCTGTCTTATTGGTCATCTTGTATGAATTTGCCGGAAGTCAGTAATTTTTTGAAAAACAATCCGGGCAAGATTGAAACCATTCGATTACTGACAGATGGCATGCCCAGAACGTTGTTAAATTTTCTTGAAATATTGATTCACCGAAAAGATCAGAAAGGGAATGAATACCTGCGCCTGATACTAGACCGCGCAACACCGGTTTATCAGGAACGTCTGAACAATCTTCCGCCTGCCCAACGGAAAGTAGTTATTGAACTTGCAAATTTCTGGGATGCAGTTAAGGTAAACCAGCTGATTGATTTATGCAAAATGCCCGGGAAAGTGATTTCAGCCCAGCTTAGCCAGCTGGAAAAAAACGAGATTGTTGAAAAAATTGCCGGAATAAAACGGGAACATCTTTATCGACTAACAGAGCGGTTTTTTAATCTTTGGCTATTGATGACCCAGGGAGGCCCGAAAGAAAAGCAACAGGTTAAATACCTGACCATTTTCCTCGAAAACTGGTATGTTGTGTTGGATTTAAAGGTATTGCCTGTTCAGCCTCTTAATAACCCCCAGAAACATAACCTGAAATCGGATCATGCTACGCTTTTGACTCCTATTCCCGCCCACCCAAACTACACAATAGAGGACCAAAGGGATTTGACCATAGAAAAAACCACTTTGCTTGAAGATAAATTCAAGGAATACGGTGAATACAACCCACCTCTCCCGGATGAAATAATATCTGAAGTCAGTCAAAAAATAATTTCAGAAGATTATAAAGGGTCTTTTGATAAAATTAGTCTAACAGAGCCGGAAATTGTAGGAAATAAAGGCCTGATAGGGCTAATCAGACTAAAACAAGGGGATTATAAAGCTGCAGAAAAACATTTGTTAATCTCAATCGAAAAAGGAGATATGAATGCCCTGAACAACCTTGCTAATCTTTATGCAGAAACAAAACGTTCTGATGAGGCTGAGAAATACTACCTTCTGGCTATTGAGAACGGTGTACCTCAATCTTATATCAATTTATTGATTTTGTATTATTCTTTAAATATCAAAAAGAAGAAAGCAATACGACTTCTTAGTGAAATTGAAAAACAACCGATAAATCATACGTCTGAAGCAGCACTTACAATAATCTTTTTATGGGCCGGATTAATGAGTAGATTTGAGAATGAAGTAAATTCAATAATGCCTGAATTGATCAGCAAAACAGAAATAGATGTACTTTCATCCCTGATGCTGGCATTTCTGGTTCACAAGCAATATAATTTAGCCTGGACCTGGTTCAATAACCCGGAATATGGTGAAAAACTCAAACAGATGCTCAAACCTTTGTATTTTGTTACTGCAGCTTTTATAAAAGGTCAGGAGGAAGAAGCATTGAAACCCGGCCCTGAAATTAAAGGGAATATCTCAGAAATCAGAGAAGAAATTCTGAAGCAACAAGCCTTTTATTATCCGTTATCTGACAAATAAAATTGTTAGTCAGACCATAGAAGTGATTGTTAAAAAATTATGACAACAGGTGATTGGATTTGTTGAAAATCTCATTAAAAACAGATCAGATCACCCTTTTGATTATTATTACCCGATTTTCACCGAGGTCATGGAAATGGATCCCATGATGGTTTTACTATTGAAAAATGAAGCCTCCTCATTTTCCCCTTGCAGCCCAAGTGTGTAAAGCAATGGCAGGTAATGTTCCGGGGTTGGGATGGATTGTTCGAATGCACGGCCTCCCTTTTTATAGTCTATCAGGGGTTGGTGATCGCGATCGACAATTAATTCCCTGATTTTTGCATCGGTTTCAATTGCCCAGTCATACCCACCTGCCGGCTTGTCCCAGTCGATTACGCGTAAATTGTGCACCATGTTGCCACTTCCAATAATCAGCACTCCCTTTCCGCGCAGAGCAGCCAGTTCTTTGGCCAGTTTGTAATGCTCAAGCGGCGGCTTGTTGTAGTCGAGGCTTAGTTGAATCACCGGAATGTCTGCTTTTGGGTACAAATGTTTGATCACACTCCAAGCACCATGGTCAAGGCCCCAGGTTTGGTCAGGTTCAATACTGGTTCCGGAAGCCAGTTCCCGTGTTTCCGCAGCCAGTTCCGGGCTTCCCGGAGCCGGATATTGAACATCAAACAAAGCCTGGGGGAACCCCCCGAAATCGTGAATCGTCCTGGGTTTCTCCATGGCTGTAACGAATGTTCCCCTGGTTTCCCAGTGTGCTGAAAAGAATGGCATTGGGGGAAGGCAGCGTTTTTCCAACTGACCGCCAACCCGATGAAAATTCATTCAGTTCAAGGGCATTCATAGGACTACCATGCCCGAGGAACAACACAGGCATTTTCTCTGTGCTGTTCAACGAGGCGGTAAAGTTATGGAGTGCGTTCAGTTGCATGGCATATCCGGTTGCAGTAAGAACAGTCAATGATTTCAGAAAATTCCTGCGCTTCATTTCCAGACACAGTTTTATACATTATTCCTCCACTTTTAAAAGCTGGACTTCAGCGTTGATGCTTACTTCTTCTCCAACCAGCAGACCACCGGTTTCAAGTGCTGTGTTCCAATTGAGGCCCCAGTCCTTGCGGTTAATTTTTCCACTGAGGCTGAACCCGGCCTTCTCGTTGCCCCATGGGTCTTTCATCAAACCGTTGTACTCAACTTTGAGAGCTACTTTTTTTGAAATTCCTTTAATTGCCAGATCGCCGGTCATTTCGAAGGTATCGTCGCTGATTTTCTTCAGTTTTTCTGACTTGAAAGTAATTTCTTTAAAATTTTCCACATCGAAAAAGTCAGGACTTCTCAGGTGAGC
>JBBQBC010000137.1:0-10119 GCA_038317155.1 Bacteroidales bacterium | reverse complement strand
GTGATCACACTCACCGCCACACAGGGCAGTTTCAGGTGGTTGGCGGCAATTACCTCTGGCACGGTTGACATGCCCACCACATCGGCCCCGATAATCTTCAGGTAACGGTATTCAGCCGCTGTTTCAAGGTTGGGCCCTGATTCGGCCGCGTAAACCCCTACATGCAATTCAATATTTTCAGCAAGGGCTGCTTCACGCATTTTCTGTAGCAGAAAGGGCTGATAAGCCTGGCTCATATCCGGGAATCGTACGCCCAGGTTGTCATCGTTCGGACCAATCAATGGATTGCTGCCCAGTAGATTAATATGATCGGTGATCAGCATCAGGCTTCCTTTTTTGAAGGATAAGTTAATCCCTCCTGCCGCGTTTGAGATAAGTACCTGTTTTATCCCCAACAATTTCATTACCCTGATCGGGAATACGATTTGGTTCATGGTATAGCCTTCGTAAAAGTGAAAACGACCCTGCATCGCCAATACCTTATGTCCACACAGGTCGCCATAGATCAGCTTTCCATGGTGCGTTTCAACTGTAGAAACAGGGAAGTGCGGAATTTCCTCATAATCAAGGACAACCAACGGACTGATGCGGTGAGCCAGTTCGCCGAGTCCGGTGCCGAGTACAATACCGGTATCCGGGTTTAGAATTCCTTTACTTTTAAGAAAATCTGCTGTTTCTGTGATATGATTATAGTTCTGCATAATTTTGTGGTCTGAAAGGGTTTTTTTTTTCGACGCAATTTAAACAAATTCCTGTTTCAGGCCTTTACTGCATAAATATATCAAGATGGCAATCAATGACGACTTTTTAAACCGGATTGAACAGCATTTGACCCAAAACTCATCCTGGCCGGCGGTTTATATGTTCAAATTTATTATTCCGGAAGGAAACAGGGGGTATGCAGAGCTTCTAACCTAATCTGAGCGATTAATTAAAAAAAATAAAAGATAGCTTGCGCAATTCATTGATTTTTAAAAACTGATGCAATTGCAACCCCCTATTACTTTGCAAAATAAGATAATATATCTTGCTCGAAATCAGGGTGTATAAGCCTGTATTTTCAGCGTAACGAAGGAATAATGGGAGGCCGCCACGGGAGAAATATTTTTAAGTTGACCCACGAATTTATGCTTCAATAGATATTATCTCTCAAAAAAATGAAAAATTTTAGACAATCGTTACGAAAAGGGCAACTGGAATTATGAATCGCTCAATTTAGGTCTTCGTCCCTTCATCTCTCAGTCTATGAATCATTTTCTTAGGAAGTAGGACTTTCAACCGAAGGAACCATTAAGTGCCTAATCCAATAAACTAAAATTGAAATTTATTGTTATCTATATTCATTACGCGGAAAAATACAATAATTTTAAGAATTTCCTGTTACTAACAAAGTCATTAGGTTTATTAGGAGGCAATCGGACAATATTGTTGTTTGTTATCCGTTTCTAATGCATTATTATAACAAAAAAGATCAATAACTTTGCACTTTTCAATTAACTTATATTCTATGCGAATTAATTTCCGTCTGCGGTTAGCTCTTATTTCAGGGCTTATTATTGTTTCATCTGCAACAGTGTTTGCTCAATCAACTACTTACATCGGTCAGGACCTCAATACAATTACAACGGCAGTTCCGTTTCTTCAGATAGGGCCTGATGCCCGATCCGGAGGTATGGGTGAAGTTGGTGTTTCTTCTTCACCTGATGCCAATTCACTGCACTGGAATCCTGCAAAATATACTTATATTCAGGGTGATATGGGGTTCTCACTTTCATATAGCCCCTGGTTAAGGGCATTGGTAAGTGATATAAATCTTGCCTACCTCACCGGTTATAAAAAGTTAGGTAACGATCAGGTTATCTCTGGTTCTTTGCTGTTCTTCTCCCTTGGTAACATTAACTTTACTAATGTTCTGGGTGATCCGATAGGCACATACCGCCCCAATGAATTTGCCCTTAGCGGTGCATATTCGCGTAAACTTACCAAAAATTTATCAGGGGCAATATCTGCCAGATATATTCATTCAAATCTCACTCAGGGAATTCCATCGGGAAGTGCATCTACCAAACCTGGAAATACAGTTGCCGCTGATATCGCGGTTTATTCGCAACACGATATTACACTTAAAAATATGGAAGGCTATTTTGCCTGGGGTATCAACATCAGTAATATCGGAGCCAAGATTTCCTATACAAATGATAATACTCAAAGAGATTTTATACCCACTAATCTGAGGCTTGGCCCTTCATTAACCCTTGATGTGGATGATTTCAACCGGCTTACCTTTATGGTTGACTTCAATAAGCTTCTTATTCCAACTCCTCCAATTTATAAACTTGATGATAATGGTCAGCCGGTTATTGACGACAACGGCAATCCGGTCATTGCTAAAGGAAGAAACAACGATGTTTCAGTTCCTGCAGGAATGTTCCAGTCATTTTTTGATGCTCCCGGTGGGTTCAGTGAAGAAATGCGGGAAGTAGCCATTGGGGTTGGTGTCGAATATTGGTACGACAAGCAATTCGCAATCAGGGGCGGTTATTTTTATGAAGACAGAACCAAAGGAAACAGAAAATTTTTCACTCTTGGAGCAGGACTGCGTTACAATGTATTTGGACTTGATTTCTCTTACCTGATTCCCACCGACCAACGGAACCCGCTTGAAAATACACTTAGGTTTACGCTTCACTTTGATTTTGATGCATTCCAAAAGCAAGGAGCTAAGTAAAACGACTTAAATGAAGAATAAAAAAGAGCCGGATGGCTCTTTTTTATTTGACGAATTTTTGTGTCAGCAACTTAGTCTTTTTGAAAATTTTTGTGAGAAATTTTATCGGTAATGGTAGCATGTTAATGCGGATGCCAGGGTATTTAGTACGAACAGATCCAAAGCTTTTGTAAAACCGTGCAAGGTTTGGATCATTTGAGCCTTCAAAATCAAGGGTCAGATGATTGCCCGATAGATCCTGGATAAAATGGTCAATCAGCAGGAACATAGCACTATTTTCCCTTGCAATTTCGTTGGTAGCCGAAAACAGAAAAACTGCTTTGCGATGACTGAAAACAACGATAGCCCCAGCACAAAGATTATTTTCCGCAGTATAAGCCCCATAGCAAATAGCCTTATTTTTTATAATGCATTCGTAGGCAAGTCTGATGAATTTACGGTAATCATGTTCACGAAGGTGGCTGAATTGTTTTCCTTTGTTTTGTCTGAAAATGCTTACAATATCTTCGGGCTTGATACTGGATGAGATATTGATATTATTTCGAATCGCCCTTGTAATGTTGCGGCTGGTATTTTGTGAATAAGTTTTCTTGATAATACTGTAGGATTCAATCAAATCAAGTTCATGGTTCAGGTTCTCAATAACATGCCATTTGGTTTTGTCTGGTTTGTTGAATGAATTAAGATTTAGTTCAGCAAGTTTGTATTTTTTTGGAATAGCAGCTAAAAAAGATTCAACGATTTCGGGTGTAATATGCCGGATAGAAAAAACGCCTAATTGCTGCGTGAAAAAGGGCTGATAAAGATACCAGATACCGAATTTTTTCCGTGAAGTTAGCGGAAATACAGTTTCATAATCTTCTGTGATTAGTGCATCCCACTCATCACAAACAATGTCAAGGTACCAGGAAAATCCATAAATATTGCCGTTAACTGCCTTCTCAATACAATTGTTCCAGGCAGTTTTGTCAATATCATTATGTTTAACCAGCCGAATGTTCATGGTTTCCGGAACTATTAACGGTATAATAGAGCTACAGCCCAGGCCTGTACGCCTTCTTCACGACCGGTAAAACCAAGGTGCTCGGTGGTCGTAGCTTTAACCGATATAGTTTCAGATCCAGACTTTAAAATTTCCTGAATCCTGGTTTCCATTTCGGCTATATAAAGGGCAATTTTGGGCTTTTGTAGTGCAATGGTACAATCTATATTACCCACCTTCCAACCTCTTTCTTCAATAAGTGTCATCGTTCTTTCAAGCAATATACTGCTGTCTATGCCTTTTAGTGTAGGATCAGTATCCGGAAAATGGAAACCGATATCGCGCAGTCCGGAAGCTCCCAAAAGGGCATCGCAAATCGCATGCAACAGCACATCCGCATCCGAATGACCCAAAGCGCCTTTGTAGTGATTGATATTGACCCCGCCAATTATAAGTGGCAGCGCATCTTTCAGTTGATGCACGTCATATCCGAATCCGATTCTGAAAGGGAACATGTTTGCAACAGGGTTAGTTAAACTTAATTTAATTCTTTGCCTTGGTGACCTTACGAACTGTAAAACTAAATAAATCCGACGATAGTATATAACAGAATCTCAGAAAAGCTTAGTTAACGGCTGTTTATTAAAAAAGATCGTAATTTTTTAACAATTCTGTTGTACGATTCAAATTAGTGTTTAAATTTGCAGCCTCAATCGGGACAACGATATCGCCAATTGTCCTGAAAAAGTAGGAGATTGATATAATGGGAGCATATCTCAGCTGGTTCAGAGCATCCCGACTGGAAGTCGGGAGGGTCTAAATAGATCAGTTGATTGAAATAAAATAATGGGAGCATAGCTCAGCTGGTTCAGAGCACCTGCCTTACAAGCAGGGGGTCACAGGTTCGAACCCTGTTGCTCCCACAAAAAAGCCACGATTAGTGGCTTTTTTTCATATATGCCCTATACATATATTCTTTATTCAGAAATACTTGACAGATATTATATCGGTTCAACCAGGGATCTGGTATCAGAAAGACTTTATAAGCATAACCATCAGCATAAAGGCTTTACTTCCACTGTTTCAGACTGGCAGGTTGTTTATCAGGAGGAGTTTGCTGATTATGTCAATGCTCACCGTCGTGAGAAAGAGATCAAGGGCTGGAAAAGCAGTAAAATGATAGAACGTCTGATTAAACTCGTCTAAGCTGGTTCAGAGCATCCCGACTGAAAGTCGGGAGGGTCGGGGGTTCGAATCCCTCTGCTCCCACAAAAAGCCACCAATAGTGGCTTTTTTTCATTTATGCCCTATACTTATATTCTTTATTCAGAAACACTGGACAGATATTATATCGGTTCAATCAGGGATCTGTTATCAGAAAGACTGTACAAGCATAACCATCAGCATAAAGGCTTTACTTCCGTTGTTTCAGACTGGAAGGTTGTTTATCAGGAGGAATTTACTGATTATGTCAAAGCTCACTGTCGTGAGAAAGAGATCAAGGGCTGGAAAAGCCGTAAAATGATAGAACGTCTGATTAAACCCGTCTAAGCTGGTTCAGAGCATCCCGACTGAAAGTCGGGAGGGTCACAGGTTCGAAACCTGTTGCTCCCACACTGAAAAACAAGCATTTACAAGTTATTTTGTAGGTGCTTGTTTCATTCTATGTAAAAGATATTTAAATACCTATCTGTTTTGGATGAATCCATAATTCAAAACCTGTTCATCAAACAATTTCAGAGCCTAGATATTGTCTATTCGAGATAGAATAAATAAGCAGTTAACGAATTCTAACAATTATGCATCAGCCTAAGTAAGTTTGCATTAACCTGCATTATTCATAAACTCCATTTAATATACTGGAATAATGCAGGTTAACCCCGACTTGGAAAAAAATAAATTTTGGAAACGAAGTACACCATAATTTTAGTTTTTCTTTGTCGTCAGAATAATTAACACTATCAGGTTAAAGATTTGTAAATTATTCGGGTTAAATTTGCACGTTATTCCCCTGTATGCTAAAATTCGTTTCCAGACATCATATTCTAATTATTCTGTCTGCCATTGTATTGGTATTGGCTGCTTCCTGCAGTCCTGCCCGTAAGGTTCAGAAAAGGGGAGGATATTTGTTAACAAGTCATACAGTTAAAACAGACCGCCCCGGTATATCCACTTCTGATCTGGTTAACTTTGCCCAACCGAAGCCCAACCGAAAATTTTTAGGACTTCGACACCGCGTATGGATTTACGATGCTTTTTCAGGGAAACGCGATACAAAATTCAGGAGATGGGTGAGAACACACCTGGGTTCACGCCCGGTACTGCTTGATTCAGTGCTGGTTGATAATTCACTTAATCCCATGAAAGTATATCTTAATAACAAAGGGTACTTTGGGGCGCAGGTGGAAAGGAAAATAAATATCCACGGTTCCAGGGCTTCTGTTGTTTACAATACCATCACACCTGAACCTTATAATTTCAGTACGATCAGCTACGTGATTAATGATGACAGTATAAGCTATTTTGTTAATCAATTGAAGGAAAAAAGTCTGCTGAAATCCGGGATGCAGTATGATTCCTATTTAATGCGTGATGAAAGGGAGCGCATTACGCGCGATCTTAAAGACCTCGGATACTATGCCTTCTCACGTGAGTACATTTTTTATGAAGTTGATACCAGTGCCAATGATCGTCTTGCCAAAATAAATATTATCATCAAGAATGTAAAGAATGTAGGCTCCGGAAGTAATGATACTCTTTTGGAAACGCCCCACATTCGCTATTACATCAACAATGTTTACGTTTATACCAGTGAGCGCGGTCTTGCAGGCGATACAACAATTGTGAATGATACCATTGCCTATTACAGTAAGCCCGATTCAACCTATGGGGTAAACCCCGATTTTTATCATATTTTCAAATTAAAGCCAAGATTACGGCCAGAGGGACTTGCCAGGAATATTTTTGTAAAACCCGGTGATCCTTTCAGTCAGAAGAATGTCAATCTTACCTACAATCGTCTGCAAAATCTCGCACTTAGCCGGTATGTTTCCGTTAATATTATTCCACCCAGGAATGTGTTTTCCGGCGAATTACGAAGGCCTGCCTTACTCGATTGCGATATCAGGATGGTGAGGTCTCCGGTTAATATGTTCACTATTGAGGCTGAAGCCACCAATGCCGGCGGGTTTATAGGAATGGGGTCGAGTTTTAACTACCAGAACCGTAATATATTCAGAGGTTCGGAAACCCTCAGGCTTAAATTGTTTGGTGCCCTTGAGATACAGCCACCCCTGGGTGTTGGCAATGAAGCCAACAAAAGATTGTTCAATTCGATGGAAGGTGGTTTTCAAGCCGGACTCGATTTTCCTACGATTATAAGCCCGTTCAGGTTCCGGCCACCGGAGCAGAATTCGCGGGCAAAGACCACGGTGGCGATGGGCTTTAATTATCAGAGCAGAACACAGTATCTCCGGTATGTTTCCTCTGTTTCGCTGGGTTATGAATGGAATGCGCATCAGACAATGCGGCATTTGTTTTCACCCATTGACCTGAGTTCAATAAGTATCACCCGTGACAGTGCTTTTACCAATTTTCTCAACAGCCTGAAAGATCGCCGGTTTTTTAATCAATATACCGACCATTTGATTATGGCTATGAAGTACACTTTTATTTTTAACAATCAGGATCTGCAATTAAGGAAGAATTTCTTTTATTTCAAACTGGGGCTTGAATCGGCCGGTAACTTTCTTAACCTATACAGCAACCTGAGTAAAGCAAGATTGAACGAGAACAGAAGCTACACAATTCTGGGGATACGTTATGCCCAGTACTTGCGTGGTGATGTCGATTTTAGGTACTATAGGCCAATAACTGAAAAACAGAAAGTGGTTTACCGGGCCGCATTCGGATTAGGGGTGCCTTATGGAAATTCAACGTCGCTTCCATTTGAAAAAGGCTTTTTTGCCGGTGGTGCCAATGGTTTACGGGGGTGGCCGGTCAGATCGCTTGGCCCTGGCGCATACCGGCCCAATGATTCAATATCCTTTGAAAATATTGGCGATCTCTCCATAGAGTTCAACCTCGAATATCGGTTTCCTGTTTATAGTTTCGTGAATGGTGCTTTGTTTACAGATGTCGGAAATATCTGGCTGCTCAAGCAGAACGAAGATTTTCCGGGTGGGGAATTCAGGTTCGACCGTTTGGTTAAGACAATGGCCTTTGACGGAGGGTTGGGATTCAGGTTTGACTTCAGCTTCTTTATTTTCAGGATTGACGGGGGATTGGCTTTTTATGATCCTGGTAAAGAAACCGACAGCAGATGGATTAGCTTTTCTAAGTTTCAGTTAAAGAACATCAACTGGAATTTCGGAATAGGATATCCATTCTGATTGTTTAGTTGGATTGATTTTTTTTCTTTTTAAGAAAGGAAGAATAGAACGAGTATTAAACATTAAGTTTCAGCTGTAGCTGAAGAGGTTGTTTTTATGATTGAAATGAACAGCAGGCAAATTGCCGGAAATATTCTTAGTGAACTTGGGCATGAACCAACTTCAGGACAAATGGAACTGATAGGGAAGTTGGCCGATTTTGTTGCGCTTAAACCCGAAGCTGGTCAACAACCCGCGTTTCTTATTAAAGGTTACGCCGGAACCGGGAAAACGACACTTGTCAGTGCCCTGGTAAGGGTTCTGCCATTGATTGGGATGCAGTCGGTTTTGCTTGCGCCCACCGGAAGGGCAGCCAAAGTATTGGCTGGCTATTCACGTAAGCTGGCCAACACCATTCACCGGAAGATTTATCGCTCAGTTACCCGGGCCGATGGAAGACTGAGTATGGCACCCGGGCCCAATCCGCATAAATACACGCTTTTTATTGTTGATGAAGCTTCCATGATTCCAGGTTCCGATGTATCTGCAGATCAGGGAATTTATTCAAACCGCGACCTGCTCAATGACCTGATTAAATACGTTTTCAGCAGCGAAGGCTGCAAATTACTCCTTGTCGGCGATAGTGCACAGTTGCCCCCTGTAGGCACCGATCAAAGCCCGGCTCTCGATCTGGAAATATTGGAACGGTCGTATCATCTCGATATATTGTCATACGAACTGCAGGAAGTAGTAAGACAGTCGCTTGAAAGCGGTATTCTCACCAACGCCACAAGGCTTCGGGTCCAGGCTGCGACTGAGAAACCGGAGTTGCCATTTTTTAATCTCAGCGGTTTCAGTGATATCAAACAGATCGACGGGGCCATGTTTGAGGATGCCCTTAACTCCTGCTATTCAAGGTTTGGTTACGAAAATACTGCCATCATTACCCGCTCTAACAAACGTGCAAACCTGTTTAACAATGAGGTCAGGGCGAGGATCCTATTTCGTGAAACGGAACTTTCGGCCGGTGATATCATTATGGTTACCCGAAATAACTATTTCTGGTTGCCCATAGGCTCCAAAGCCGGCTTTATTGCCAATGGCGATATGGCCGAGGTTCGACGGATCATGAAAACCGGCGAGATGTATGGCTACAGGTTTGCTGATATCAGTGTTCAATTGGTTGACTATCCCGATCAGGAAGTGGTAGCCAAGACCTGCCCAAACTCAAAATCGTGTGAAGCCCCCCATTCGCATCGCCATCATCGGCATGGGCGGCTTCGCCGGCGCCCACCACCACGCCGTCCTCCGCCTCGAGGACAAAGGCCACGCTCGCCTCGTCGCCACCTGCGACCCGCACCCCGAGGCCTTCCTCAGTGAGCAACAACAATGGCGCTTCCGCGAACGCGGCGTCGGCGTTTTTCCCGACTACCCCGCGCTCCTCGCCGCCTGCCATCGCGAAATCGATCTCCTCGTCATCCCCACGCCGATCAATCTCCACGCCGAAATGCACGCCGCCGCCACCGCGCTCGGCCTGCCCGTCTACCTCGAGAAACCCCCCACCCTCGACCACCTCGAGCTCGAACAGATGATCGTCGCCGACACCCGCGCCCGCCGCGCCTCCCTCGTCGGCTTCAACTTCATCATCGAAAAACCCCGCCTCGCCCTCAAGGCCCGCCTCCTCGCCGGCGAGTTTGGCCCCATCCGCAGCGCCACCCTCGGCGCCATGTGGCCGCGCCCCGCCAGCTACTTCGCGCGCAACCAGTGGGCCGGCCGCCTCCTGATCGACGACCGCGTCGTCCTCGACTCCTGCTTCGGCAACGCCATGGCGCACTTCGTCCACAACCTCCTCTTCTGGACCGGCGGCCCCGAACTCTACAGCTGGGCCCGCCTCGCCACCGTCCGCGCCGAACTCTACCGCGCGCACATCGTCGAGGGCGCCGACACCTTCTTCGTCGAGGCCGACACCACCGCCGGCCTCACCCTCCGCTTCGCCCTCACCCACGCCTGCGCCGGCGCCGAGACGCACTGCGAAACCG
>JBBQBC010000136.1:0-10148 GCA_038317155.1 Bacteroidales bacterium | reverse complement strand
GGTATAAGTGGGCTTGCAATATATCAGTATATTCTTTTCGGAATGGGGGGTAATGCCGGACAGTGTGAAACACCTACAGAAAATTGGGTAAAGAATTATTACATGGCCAACGGATTACCTATTACTGATCCGGCTTCTGGTTATAATGCAAACGACCCATGGACAGGTCGTGAACCCCGTTTCTATAAAGATATTACTATCGACGGAGATCAGTTGGTCTCATCTACTCTCGCAAAAGCTCAACAATATGCACAATTATATGTTGGTGGTCTTCACAGAGGAGGCCAGAATGGTAGTCAAACAGGCTATGCAATTAAAAGGTATGCACCGATAGGGAGTAATTATTGGGATCTCAGATGGAACAACTTTAATATGAATATACCTCATATGCGGGTTGCAGAAGTTTACCTTATGTATGCTGAAGCTGTCGTTAATGGTTACGGAACTCCTAAAAGCAGTGTGCCCGGAAGTATAACGGCTGAAGCAGCAGTAAATGTTATCAGGAACCGTGCCCAGCTTCCTAATCTTACAGCTGCTTATACCGTATCAAAAGACGTTTTTATGGCGGACCTTATTCAGGAGCGGGCCGTGGAACTTGCCTGGGATACCAATCGGCTTCACGACTTACGGAGGTGGAATTTAAACACCAACCCAAAATACAAGGATAAAACAGCCATCGATTTTGACCGTGGCCCCGGAGGAAAACCAATAAACCTCAGGGAAAGATTAATTATTACCAGGGTTGCTGAAAAAAAGCATAACTGGCTGCCATTGCAGGTGAGTTTTACAAAAATTTATCCTGAGTTTACACAAAATCCAGGATGGTAAATCATAAGATATTAATATAAAAATTTTATAAAATGAAGATAATTTATATCAATATATTACTCGTTCTCAGTTTCGCCATAGTGTTTTCTTCAACAAGAGTTGTAGCTCAAAAAGCGGAGAAAGAAAAGATAACAATTGAATCAGTTGTGAAAGATGAGGCTGGTAATCCAATCAAGGGAGCAATTGTTTACGGGAACGAAGGGGCAGTTGTTGCTAAAACAGATGCTTCAGGCAAGTTTACGATTTCAGTTCCCGAACAGACTGACCTGCTCATTGAAGCTGACAATTATGAATCCGTTCTCTTCAGGGCAGGAGAACTTAAAATTCTGAAGGAATTTAAATTAAAAACCACTTTGTTTCTTTATGGTGAAAAAGACCAGGTTAATGTTGCTTTCGGAAAGAAAAAAAGAGGTGATATTGTTAACGCTGTCAGTGTAGTTAATGCTAGGGAGGTCGAGAAATACAGTAATTCACAGAGTATTGCTGACGCTATTATAGGTCAGGTTCCCGGATTACTGGGCAGCAACAATATCTGGGCTTTAGGTAATTCCTCTCAATTAGCTTCAACATTAACCATTGTTGACGGATTACCGCGCGATATTTCCACTATTAAGATGTCGGAAGTTGAACAGATAACTTTTCTGAAAGACCTGAATTCGGCCATTTTGTTTGGAAGTATGGCAGTTAACGGGGTTATTATGGTAACTACCAAAAGGGGGCAGGCCCACAAAAAAGAGATCAAGGTGATGGGTTATTATGGTATGTCTAAGCCGGCAGCCTTGCCAAAATATTTGTCATCAGCTGAATTCATGCCTTTGTATAATGAAGCTCGTTTAAACGACGGATTGACGGCGCCATATAGTCAGACGAATATAGACAACTACACCACAGGGAATAAATACCGTTATCCTTCTGTTGATTATTATTCGGGTGAATATATTAAATCATCTAGACCTTTCAGCTCGGTAATTACGGAGTTGTCCGGAGGTAATGATGTTGCTCGCTATTATGCAAATCTTGGCTGGGATCAGACGGGAAATATTTTAAATTTCGGACAAGGAGCCAGGAGTCACCAAAACAGGTTTAATGTCAGGGGTAATGTTGATCTAAAAATCAACGACTGGGTTAAAAGTTCAATTGATGTTGTTGGAGTTTTCAATAATACAGGAGGTCCGACCGGTACCAGTTACTTTGCCAGCGCCGCTACCAATAAACCAAACTTGTTTGCACCATTACTCCCCATCGACCTTGTTTATCCGAATAATAAGCTTGTGCTCAGCCGTAAAAACGATGTAGATGGATTGTATTTGCTCGGAGGGTCAACGAGTTATTTAACAAACCCGATAGCAAATGGTTATGCAGGGGGAGATAATGTGAATGTTCAGCGTACTTTTTCCCTCAACAGCAGAATAGATTTTGACTTAAACCGGATTGTAAAAGGTTTGGCATTTCACACAAATGTAAGCTTCGATTTATACACAAGATTTGATCAGGGTATTACGAATTCCTACTCTGTCTATAATCCTACCTGGTCTGCCACGGCAGATTCAATTAAAGCATTAACACAATATGCCAGTGATGCCCGTCCTGGTACCCAGAACGTTTCAAACGGGTACTATGAAAGAAAATTCGGATTTTATGCTTTGCTTGACTATGATAGAACTTTTGCCGATGATCACAAGATCACCGGATCATTATTGTTTTTCGGGAACAGATATAACTTCCAGGGAAGCTTTCAGGGTAATTCAAATGCTAACCTTGGTTTGCGATTGAATTATGCATTCAAGAAAAAGTACTTGGTCGACTTCAGCAGTGCCTATGCTAATTCCATTAAATTATCTCAAGAAAAACGGAAAGCTCTTTCTCCATCTTTAGGGTTGGCATGGATGATCAGTTCAGAGGATTTCCTGTCATCGGTTTCTGCAATTGATTATTTGAAACTTCGTGTATCTGCAAGTAAAATGAACTCCGATGCAGGGATAGATGGTTTTTATTATTGGGAAAATGTTTATGTTGCTTCAGGAAATTTTTCCTGGAATGAAGGCGGCCAGTATAATCAGGGAACAACTTCAAGTTACGGAGGCAATCCCGGACTGACGTGGGAGAAGCGCAAAGAATTCAATTTCGGACTGGAAGGGATGTTTTTTAATCGTTCGCTTTCTCTAAATGGGAATGTCTTCACGACCCAGTATTATGATCAGATAACAAGGCCTGCAAGCGTTTATCCAAGTTATTATTATGCTTTTCTTCCTTACAGTAACTTCGATAATATTGCCTATCGGGGAGCAGAATTAGGTTTATCCTTTAACAAGAGTGTTGGAGATATCTCATTCATGATTGGAGCAAATATTATGTACGCTACCTCCGAGGTTATGAAAAAAGATGAGATCTACGCTTTTGATTACCAGTACAGGAAAGGCAAACCTTTTGATGCAAGGTTTGGGCTGGTTGCTAACGGATTCTTTAAGGATGATGCAGATATTGCCAGCTCTCCGTTACAGGCATTTGGTCCGGTAAGACCAGGCGATATCAAATATGTTGATCAGAACGGCGACAAGGCTATCGATGATAATGATCAAATTCAGATTGGTCGCTCGCAGGCACCATTTTCATACGGATTGAACCTGAAAGTAACCTGGAAAAATCTTATTCTGTTCACCCGTGGTACCGGACGTAAAGGAGCTGATGGAATGCTTAGCAATAATTACTACTGGGTTGACGGTAATGATAAGTATTCAGAGTTTATCCTGAACCGCTGGACACCGGCCACTGCAAACACCGCAACTTTCCCGAGACTGAGTGCAAATGCCAACTCAAATGATTTCCGAAGTTCAACATTCTGGCAATACAAAGATGACTACTTTACCCTGGATGCATTACAGCTTACTTATAATATGCCGGATGCAATTTCAGGTAAGGTCGGGATGAAGAACGTTAGTTTCTTTCTTAATGGTTCCTACCTGTTTACTTTTTCAAAAGTTAAGTCTTATAGAGAATTAAGTATTGGGAATGAACCATATTACCGTTCTTATTCCATAGGTGTAAAAACAGTGTTTTAACTAACTAAATACAACATAATCATGAGGTTACAAAAAATATTCTCTTTATTAATGATCTTGTCCTTAACACTTGGAGGCTGTGATAGCATACTGAGTCCTGCAACTGACTTTCATAGTACCTCTAACAGGATTATGGAGGACCCGATCTGGGCTGATGGGATTTTAATGGCAGCATACACAAGACTCCCGAGTAACAGCTTAGCTTCTAACGATGTTGCCACTGATGATGCAGTGTCAAATGACAAGCGGGACTCTTATCTCCGGATGGCAACAGGCGAATGGTCGGCTATTTTTAATCCTGTAAATAACTGGGATAACAGCTTTTCGGCCATTTTATACATTAATAAATTTTTAGGGTTTGTGGACAACATTATCTGGAAGTCTACCAGTCCGACTCTTACTGCCTTGTGGACTAAACGCTTAAAAGGAGAAGCCTATGGTTTAAGAGGTCTGTTTAAATACCATCTCTTAGTTACAACCGGCAGCGCAACGCTTGGGATCCCAATCACTAATAGTTTCGTTGAACCTACGGATAACTTTAATGTTCCCAGGGCTACTTTTGCTCAATCTATTGCTGATATAAATGCAGATTTGGATCTGGCCCTTACATTTCTGACCATGGACGACTATAAAGACCTGGCTAATGCGACCCAGCTTCCTCCGGGATATCAGAGTAATGTCTATACCGATTACAATGTTGTATTTGGCTCGAGGCAAAACCAACTGCTAAGCGGTCGTATTATAAAAGGCATAAAAGCCCGTGTGGCCTTATTGGCTGCCAGCCCAGCATTCAATACTTCTAATGATTTGACATTGTGGGCAACAGCTGCAAATTCAGCTGCTACTGTTCTAAATGGTATTGGAGGAATTACCGGGCTTGATCCGAATGGAAACAAGTATTATGATCAAACAAGAACGGATGCTATAAACATAGCATCAAATAAAGACCAGGCAGAGATGCTGTGGAGAAAGGTAATCTATACTAATAATTCCCGGGAGAGCGCCAATTTTCCACCTTCAGCATATGGTAACGGCAGAATTAATCCGACCCAAAACCTGGTTGATGCATTCCCGATGGCAAATGGTTATCCGATTACTAACGCTTTAAGCACCTATAATCCGGCAACTCCTTATGCTAACCGTGATCCCCGTTTAACCCTGTACATATGTTATAATGGGAACAAAGTAAGCAACGTTACCATTACAACTGCCGTCGGCGGTGGTACAAATGCAAAAGACTCCATAGAAACATCAACACGCACAGGGTATTATCTGAAAAAATTGTTAAGGGAAGATGTGAACATGAATCCTCTTGGAACAAATACCAAGAAACACTATGATGCCATAATACGGTATACTGAGATCTTTCTTGCATATGCCGAGGCTGCTAATGAAGCATGGGGACCCGATGGAACCGGCGCCAATAGCTTTTCTGCACGACAGGTTGTAAGAGCTATTCGCGGCCGGGCTGGTATCCTTACAGCTGATCCTTACCTTGCCTCAATAACTACCCAGGCAGATATGCGTGCAATAATCCGCAACGAGAGAAGACTTGAGCTTTGTTTTGAAGGCTTCCGTTTCTGGGATCTGCGCCGGTGGAAGGCCATTTTAACTGAGACTGCAAAAGGTGTCAATATAGCCAAAAACGCTGCAAGTTATTCAGTGGTTGATGTTGAACCTCGCGCATATAATAACAGTTACCAGCACTATGGCCCTCTTCCCTATGGTGAAGTTCTTAAGTTTAGCGCTCTTGTTCAAAACACCGGATGGTAGAGAATGTATTGAAAATAATTGTGGATAAAATTAACTGGAAATAATTTTAAAATATGAAGAAGATATTAGTAATACTAACCCTTGTTGCCGGTTTGATTGGTTGCAAAAACCAGGACATTAGTTTTCCTGATTTTGAGTATACAGCTGGTTATTTCCCATATCAGTATCCGGTAAGGACGCTCGTGTTGGGGAATTATATTTTCCCCAACGAAATTGATAACGCTCATAAATTTCTGATATCTGCCGCAATGGGAGGAGTCTATGAAAATACGCAGGACAGAGTGTTCAAAATAGAGCTTGCTCCAACTCTTTGTGATAATGTAAGGTTCTCAGCAACAGGTGATACCATTCGTTTAATGCCTCAGTCGTATTATACTTTGAGTTCAACGAGTCAGCTAACAATCCCGGCAGGTAAAGTAAACGGGGGCATTGAAGTAAAGTTGGCTGATGCATTTTTTGATGATCCTCGTGCGATAAAATTAGGATATGTAATTCCGGTACGCATAGTAAGCGTTTCAAATCTTGATACCGTGCTTTCAGGAAAAACGACCAAAGTGAATCCAGATCCGAGAGTTGATTCAAACTGGGATATAGTGCCTAAGAATTACACCATGTTTGCGGTAAAATTTATTAATCCCTATCATGGTAAATACCTGCATCGAGGTATCGCCGTAGTTAAGAATGCAGCCAACACTGTTCTTGAGACCACATCATATCGTCAGAGATATCCGGAAAACAACGAAGTATGGAGTCTGGCAACCACGAGTAAAAATCAGGTTACAGTTACCGGAAGTTTGCGATCGACATTAATCACAGGAACATTACAGATGAATCTGACATTTGCAGCTAATGGCAGTTGTACCATTACCCAAGCTACAGGTTCAACATATACCATAACAGGAACAGGTAATTTCTCGGCGGATGCAGAATCATGGGGGGGCGAGAAACGAGATGCCATATTTATAAATTATCAGCTGACATCCGGGGCGAATAAATATTTTGCAACTGATACTTTAGCCATCAGGGACAGGGCTGTTGTAATGGAAGTTTATAAACCTGTTGTTTATACAAAATAAATTGATAATCAGGGATAAAAAAAGGTGGCCGCCAGCCACCTTTTTATTCTGTTTTGGTTAAGAAAACTACTGTTTATTCAACTAAAAATGGCAATTTTATAAATCAAAGAACATCTATATCATATTGAATTATAATATTATACAAATAATATATCTAAATCGATACCAGGCAAACTCTTTTTTAAAATGCCATTGTATGAAAACAAAACAACTATTAAGGACAATAATCTTGTGCATCCTGGTGAGTATAGCACCGGGTTCAATTTTTGCCACAAAATATTATGTCTCCTCCGGAAGCGGCAATGACGCATGGTCAGGCAGGTTAACCGGACCGAACGCAAAGAAGACCGATGGGCCGTTCAAAACACTTGGCAAAGTTGCCAGCGTGATTCAAGCCGGAGATATCTGTTTCGTGAGGGGTGGTGTCTACGCTGAAATACTCACTATGTCGGTTTCCGGCACTCCATCCGAACCGATCACATTTCAGAACTACAAGGCTGAGTCACCAGTGATATCCGGCGCTGACCCTTTAACTGACTGGCATGCTGATGGCAATGGCGTTTACTCCACGGCTATGGCATGGGACCTTGATGACCAGAATCAGGTATTTGCCAATGGCGTGATGCTCACAGAGGCACGCTGGCCGAATAACACCGGTACAATGTTGCAGCCTACCCGGGCAATTATGACAGCCGGAACAGAAACGACCCTCACTGACCCAAACCTTCCAGGCGATGACGATTTTTGGAAAGATGCGCTTCTCTGGTGTAGCGGAGGGCAACAATGGTTTTGCTGGGCGACCCGGATCACTGCCTATGACGCCAAAACCAAAACACTCACCTTTGATCCTGAACCGGTAGGGACACCCAGATTTTACTCCGCCCGAAAAGGCAACTTCTATGTACTGATGGGAGTCAGGAATGCGCTCGACGTTGAGGGTGAATGGTGGTTCGACAGGACAGTCAAACGCCTCTATTTCCGACCCCCTATCGGGAAAAATCCAAACACCCTGCATATTGAGGCTAAGCGCCGTATTCAGGCTATTAACCTTTCCGGATGCTCTAATGTCCGCATCATCGGACTTCATTTCCGCGCCGGTAGTATCCTGACCGACGACAAGTCAAGCGCTATTCTGCTCAAGGGTCTCAAAGGCGAATATCTCGGCCATTCCTTCAAGACAGACATCAGCGACATTGGTGCTGTGGTGATACGCGGACGAAACATCGAGGTGAATCAGTGCGAATTTGCATTCGGCTCCGGCAGTCTTCTCAACGTTCAGGGTGAAGATAACCGTATCATCAACTGTTACATACATGATGGTGACTATGCCGCGAAATGGAAAGGCACTGTCTCGATTTCAGGCCGCCGTCATGTAATTGCCTATAACACAATCCGCCACTCTGGCCGTGACCTGGTCTCGATAGGCGGTATGAGTGAAGCAATTTTTGAGTACAACGACCTGTCGTTTGCCGGATGGCTTACAGATGACCTTGGAATGATGTACGGGCATTCGACTGATTTCCAAAACACCGTAATCCGCTACAATCAGGTGCATGACAACATGACAAAAAATAATGGCAAAGGGATCTATTTCGATCATCTGAGTATGAATGCCATTGTCTACGGCAACATTATTTGGAATGTCTCCAAATGTCCGATCAAGTTCAATAACCCAAGCTACTTCAATCTGGCATTCAACAATACCTCATACAATACTTATGAAGTAACAACCTACGACCACAGCAACCGCAAAGATCTTTATGGAATGCGCTTCTACAACAACATTGTGAACAAGCCGTTTATCCTGCCGGACAATGTTCTCTTTGCCGGAAACCTGGTGAGTCCGGATCCCAACTTTGTAGACCCGGAGCATCAACGTTACGACCTCAAGTCCACTTCTCCAGCTATCGGCATCGGTGTACCTATTGCAGGTGTGACCTCTGGCATAAAACCAGACGTCGGGGCAATCCCATATGGAAAAACCTGGAAGAAAGTGGGACACGACTTCGAAAACCCTCCTACAGTGCCAATGTGGCAAGCACCTGACATAGCCTATATGAACGGGATCCGGAACTCGTGCTTTGAGTATGGAACCGAAGGATGGGACAAAACAGGTGCTGGCAAAGCGCAGACTGTGCGTGGTAACGGTTGGGGTAATCAAGGTGGCCTTGCACCAGGAGAACCGACTGGTACATGCAGGGGTGAACTGCGGCTCGGCGATGGAATTGACGGAGTCGAACAGACCATTACCAATCTCTTTCCCAACACTTCTTACACGCTATCCGGCTGGGTGAAGGTATCGAACCCAGATGAGTCAATCAGGTTAGTTGTCAGCGACTTCGGTGGCACATCACCCGAAGCTTCAGCAGAGAGCAACAGAACCCTATGGACTCATCTCATTGTTGAGTTCAAGACCGGATCTGCAAGCACGACCGCAAAGATATCCCTGCAGAAACCATCAAATGGATCAGGGTACGTCTTTGCCGACAACCTTGGACTGCCGAGATTACCACGCGGCGACTAGTGAAAGTGCCCAGCTGAGACAAACAGAAATTTTAGTACAGAGGCTGCTCAGCTCAGTTTGGAACATAATAAAAAGAACAATTAATCTGGAGGTTGGTTTTTTTGAGAAAGAACCTTTCCCTCTTAAAGAAACAGGGAATGTGATTATAAATAAAGAACGACAGGATTGAACTGATTGGTTATAATTAAATAAATCATTTAAAATGGATAGAATATTTAAACTGGTAATTGTGCTGATATTACTGCAGAGTAATTTTCTAAATGCACAAAATGTAAAAAGCGTAACACTGAATGGCTCATGGAAATTGTATTACGGAACTTATGACAGGAGTGCCCCGTCAACTCCGGATGAACTGAAACAGAAAAATTGGCAGGTAATTCCTGCGACTGTTCCCGGCAATGTTGAGCTGGACCTTTTAGCTGCCGGATTAGTAAAAAATCCCGAAATCGGCAACAATATCTACGACTTGCGAAAATATGAAGCATATCAATGGTGGTATTCCAGAACTTTTGAAACACCCCTGTTAAAATCCGGAGAGCGAATTGAAATTGTATTTGAAGGATTAGATTGTTTCGGAACAATATGGGTAAATAACAAACTTGTCGGAAAAACTGACAATATGCTTATTGATCATCGGTTTGATATTACTGATATGTTAAACAAGGAGGGCAACAATAGTATTTATATCTGTATTGATCCGGCTGTTATCGAAGCCCGGAAATATACCAACGGGGTTATTGGCGTCCGGAAGGACTTTGCTGTTGAAGCAACACATGTACGAAAAGCGCCTCATATGTATGGTTGGGATATTATGCCGAGGTTGGTTAGCGCTGGACTTTGGAGGGAGGTCCGTCTGGATATTATGAAGCCGACAAGATTTAAGCAGGT
>JBBQBC010000135.1:0-10151 GCA_038317155.1 Bacteroidales bacterium | reverse complement strand
ATTGGTTAATTCTTTACGAAGCAATGGTTCGTAATTAAAATCTTCGTAAGCGAGTTTGGCAAATTCTTGTGAAATATTATCAATATTGACTATACTTCTTATCCTGCTTGAAAATGCAAGTGCGCTTTTGTCGGAAAGGGTTACCATAACCGATGGCAATAGCATAGTTACACCCAGTATTCCGGATTTATCTTTCCCATTCAGATTTTCAAACATATAGTTCTTTTTAAAATCCTCTCTTTCCCAAATTGATTTTTTGAACAAAGCATCTCTTTTAAGTGAAATATAATTGTTCCCGGCAAGCAGATTAAAGCCCAAAAGGGCCGCATCGTATCTGTATCTTGAATCGGCAATTGACGCCGGTTGAAGAACAATACCGCTAACCCCGGCATAATTACTTTGGGCGAAGGGCATAAATTCCTGACTTTTTAAATATTCCGGAACAAAAATCAGGACAAACAGTAACATAGAAAATGTGTAACTGAATCTTTTCATAGCAGGGGTTTTAGAGATACTAATTTCAAATATATGTCGAAATTTTGAAAATGTAATACTTTGTTGATAGAATTTTTACAATATCAAACCAGCTAACCTTGTGCAATTAAAATAATTGCAACAATAGCCGATGCAATGCCGATCCGGTTTATAAGGCTTAGCTTTTCTTTAAAGATAAAGAATCCTAAAAGTGATGAAATGGTTACCACACTTATATTCAGCAATGGGATAAATACAGAAACCTCCATAACAGCCAGCCCTTTTAACAGGTAGTAAATTGAAAACCAGTTGAGAAGGCCAAGAATGATTCCGGCTCCAAGGGCTTTCAGCCTGACCGGCTGCTGATGAGTCAAGTGTCTGTATGTCAATACGGGTATGCCAATTAAAAATCCAAACAGGAAAGAAGTTGCTGCATACCTGATCATTTCCGGTTCATCGCTGTTGCCAATAAAATAGTATTGCGTAACTTTAAGGATAACATCATTCAGCCCCATGAACGAAAATACTGCCAGCGGAAGCAACATGACTGATAATTTAGGTCGTTCAGTTTTTTCCTTTTTAAAAGTAAGATAAAATGCCATGATTGCAAGGCAAATACCCACTATCTTCACAGTTCCGGCTTTGTCGCCGAAAATCAAAATGCCTGCGATTACTGAAATGATGACCGCCGTTCGGCTGCTGATGGCTGTTATGGCAATACCTGCCTTTTGGGCTGATAAAGAGAACAGGATAAATCCGGTGATAAGGATCAAACCTGTCAGGGTCGACAAGTAAAACCAATCCGATGAAAAAACGCTGGCGGCACTGACATTCCAGTTAATGTAGCTGAAACCGAATAATGCACCTATCAGGTAGTTTATGGTTATTGCTGTAAAACTATCAATACCAAGTTTTTCAAAAATCTTAAAGCTCACCAGTATGAGCGTAGAGGCGGTTATGGCAAGAAATAAATAGATCAATAGTTTAGATTTTGCGGCAAAAATAAGCATTGCCGGTAACAGAACATCATGAAAAAAAGGTTATTTATGAATTCTGAGGAAGATAGGAATTTCAGGCCTGTGTCGCGATGCCGCAAATAGACTGTACTTTAAAATATCAGAACTTTGTTTATTGCCATCGGGAAATAAACTGATGACATCGAGTTGGAGATTATAATCGGATTGCAGTTTTAAAATAATTTCCGGTTTTTCATTTAGCAATCGTCCCAATGAGTAAAAATCGCGCTGATAGAGCGGTATTTCATTCAATACAACTTGAAGGAACAATGGCCATTTGTGTTCAGTCAGTCGGGCAAGTTCAGTAATGCTAACCGACAATCCCAGAATCAGCAGTGAATGATCTTCAATCAGGAAACCAGTCTCTGCAAGTTGGTTTAGCTCAATCAATGTAGTGGATTCCTTATCAGGCTTAGGTTCTGACCCTAAGCTGTCATAGGTCAGGATTGAGTTATCAGATTCCCTCAAAAGATTGAATGCCTCGGTCAGATTTCTTGGAATGCGTTTTAAACTCCTGATTTCCGGTGTGTTGTTTTCCTTTATCAGGGTTGTAGCAGATTCTGTTATAAAATCAGGAGTTTTGTCGTCCCTTTCAGTCCGAGCTGAATACACCAGAGTTGCCAGTTCCGAAGCTCTTTGGGGTTGAGTTCCAGCATTGATAAACCACTTGTTTATGAGTGTAATAGATGAGGGAACCAGGTTGAGATAAAAATAACAGAGTAATGAAAGTTCATCCGGTTCAGATATTGATATTGAATGCCGTCTGATTTCCCGGTATAGGGGTGCGAAAGCCTGATCATCTGTTAAAGCACATTTAAGTTTTTCCGGTAAAACGATCAGCCTGTTGTCGAAACATCTATAAGGCAGTAAACGGGGAGTGGTCAACGCAAGGGAATATGAAACCTGATCGGTGCTAATGATCAGAGCTAAATTATCAATATATAATGGAGATGAGTGATTTGGCCAGTCTGCGGCTGAAATAGTTTCAGTATCATTTGCCATGATTATAGTAATCATCGGTTTGATTTACAATGCACTATTTAAAAATGCCATCTGGATTGCTGAAAAGTATGTATAGGCAAAGATAAGTTGAAGTGACCCAACAACAATCGTCAGATTGACTTAAAAATTCGGAATGACTATCTTCGCAGTCAGAATTCGGTTTATGACATATCGGGAACTTGAAAATAAGGTTGTTGATTCATTGACAAGACAATATGGACATTCAGAAGCCAGATCGATACAACGGTTTCTGTTTGAATGTTATACAGGTATGGAACCTGCAAAGTATTTATTTGTGCGTAATGAGGAGGCAGGGAAGGAGTTTGAAGAAAGAATAATTCAGGCAATAGGACAACTGCGCGAATTTATACCTGTTCAGTATGTTACGGGGCTTACATGGTTTTGCGGATTCAAGTTTAATGTGATGCCTGGTGTATTAATTCCACGACCTGAAACGGAAGAAATGGTGATGAAAATTGTCCGCAAGTATGAAAAATTCAGTAGATTGAGCGTTCTGGATATTGGAACCGGTAGCGGGGCTATAGCCATTAGTCTGTTTCAATTACTCCTGAATCCAGTTGTAGCTGCCATTGATATAAGTGTGGAGGCATTATCTGTCGCTAAAGAAAACTCGGTATTAAATGAAAGCACTGTATCGTTTTTGCAAGCTGATATTTTGAACAGGTCGGAATTGGTTAGTTTTGGAAAATTCAACCTGATAGTTAGCAATCCACCCTATATCAGGAAGTCGGAACGTCACTTGATGCGCAGGAATGTGCTTGATTATGAGCCGGAAACAGCTTTGTTTGTCGAGGATTCCAATCCTTTATTGTTTTACCGGGCGATTGCTGAGTTTGGGATAGAGCATCTCGAAGAAGGAGGAGAATTGTGGCTGGAAATCAACGAAACCGAGGGTGAAAATATTTCTGTTTTGCTTGAAGAGATTGGATTCACAAATGTTGAAATCTTTCTGGATTTTCAAACGAAACCACGGGTTGTTTCCGCTTTATATCAGGCTAAAAATTAACGTTTAATTTTCTTTTTTAATAAAAAATTAAAGCTGGAATTGCAATTACATTTCAACACATTCAGGATTAATTAAAGATAACTTTGTCAATTTTACAATTAGTTTTGCTGATTTATAAGATATTGTTAAGATTAATTCTGGTGTTTGTTGATATTTGCAGGTCAATAGAATTAAACCTTTTTAAGAACGCTGTGTTTAATTGATGAATTATATTTTTTGATGATGAAACAACTTATTATAATATTTTTAACTTTCTGGTTTTCTGCTGCCGTTTACGCACAGTCAACAAGTGCCATTTACAGCGTTAAGTTTACCAACAAAGGGAATTCCCCATATTCTGTTTCCAGACCTTATGAATTTTTATCTGAGAAATCGATTGAACGGCGACTGACGCAGCAAATTCCGATCACTGATTCTGATCTACCTGTAAATCAAGATTATATTGTTGCCTTAAAAAATTCGGGCGCTGAAGTTATTTACACATCAAAATGGCTGAATCTGGCAATCGTAAAAGCAGATAGTAAAGAAGTGGTGGAAAAGATCATGCAGAAATCTTTTGTAAAGGAAATTAAACCCGCTGACAATGTTCTACGTAAACAAGCACATCCTAAAAGAAGACCTTTTTTTGATCCTGAGGGCGTTGAGAAATTATCGTCGCGTGTAAAGCCAAATGTGGTTAAGAGTTTACAGGCATTTGATTATGGTTTATCATTAAATCAGGCTCAAATGATCAAAATTGACCAAATGCACAACCTTGGATTTACCGGAAATGGAATCATGATTGCTGTGATTGACGGGGGTTTTAACAGTGTAAATACCATGGCTGCATTTGACAGTCTGCGGTTAAATGGGCAAATACTCGGAACGCGGGATTTTGTTCAACCGGGAAATGATGTATACAATACCAACATGAGCACCCATGGTTCTATGGTACTGTCTACAATGGGTGGTAATTTGCCAGGCCAGATTGTTGGAACTGCTCCTAAAGCTTCCTTCTGGCTCCTCAGATCTGAAGATGTTATGGCTGAGTATCTTATGGAAGAGTATTATTGGGTAAATGCAGCCGAATATGCAGATTCACTGGGTGCAGATATCATTAATTCTTCACTTGGATATACATTGTTCGACAATGCGGCTGAAAATCACACTTACAGTGATATGGATGGCAATACAACTGTTGTTACCATCGGAGCTGATATGGCAGCTTCAAAAGGGATTCTTGTTGTGAATAGTGCAGGTAATTCAGGGAATGACCCATGGCATTACATTGGAGCCCCTGCAGATGGGGATAGCGTCCTTACTATTGGTGCTGTTGGTCCTGATGGTACCTATGCATCTTTCAGCTCTGTCGGACCTACCAGCGATGGAAGAATAAAACCGGATGTTACTGCACAAGGTAGAGATGCGATTGTTGCGCTTGTCCCTTCCGGTATTGCGGCAGGAAGCGGTACCTCATTTTCGTCACCCATCATGGCCGGAGCTGCAGCCTGTTTGTGGCAGGCTAATCCTACTTATAGCAACATGGAACTTATCAATGCCATCAAAATGAGTGGTTCACAATCTTCGGGTCCCGATAATTTAAAGGGATGGGGCATTCCTGATTTTATGCTCGCCAATAACCTACTGACTTCATATTTGCTTCAGAAGCAGGATTCATTCTCAGGTATACATATTTACCCGATACCATTTAGTGATTATTTTAACATTGAGGTTGAATCAACAAACTGGACTATTGTAAATATCAGGATTATGAATTCAATCGGATACGTTGTTGCCGAGATGAAAGGGGTTGAGTTTAACAAGGGGCTTAACCTGATTGTCTTCAACAAACTTGAACGATTACCCCTGGGTATATATATGGTTCATATTTCTGACGGGAATTCTGTTGCAGCACTGAAAATTATTAAATAACAGGTTAAATTATTTTTCTGACAAAAAAATGGAATCCGGGTTGACCCCGGATTTTTTATTGAGAGTCAGTTTTTTACAGCGATTTTAGCATTACATATCTCCGGATAGGTGACCTATTTTTCATCTTCATTGGGGAGAGTGAAATAAACAGCTAAGATTTCAGGTTGTTGCTGAAAAAAAATGACTCGCATCCACCTGACAATTTTTCGTCAGTTTAAGAATTATGATTGAGGTAAGCCTGGAATGGTTCCAGCCCCAAATTTTTGAAATGCATTTTTTTTATTACGATTGGATAGGAGTAGGTATTTCATCCTGGTTTCATTTCAGACGGACTCTCAACAAATATTTCAGCAATAAAAGTAAACCTACCATAGATGTTATGAATATAGAAACTATTAAAATTATGATTTCATCCAATTGCCAAACAAACAGACGTATTTGTATAGTTTGATAATCCCGATTTGAAAATTGGGTACTATTTACAAATATAAATTACATTTGTAATTAGTATATTACAAATATATTCGTAGTAAATCAAATTACATGTGTAAATACATATAATGTATAGTATATCAAGCTAATATGATAAATTAATTTAATGTAGAATAATAATTACAAATGTAACCAATGTTTAATAGCACAAATGTAACAGTAGATGCTGGTAAAGAGCTGGAATATGATTTAGTTCAAAAATATTGTAATCAACTTTTATATAATATTATAAAGTTTATTAACTGAAGTATTAGTTTAAGTAAATAAATAGTTACATATGTATCTTACAAATGTAACTCGTATTTTGCATTAATTAATCAATTTATAAATACAAATGTAATGTTAGTTATGTATATGTCGGAATAATGATCTAACAAACACGAAACATCTGTATCAGTAATAAAAAATCAATAAATTTAATTAATTAATATATATAACACTAATATCCAGCATTATATAAAGATTTAATGAAGTATTAATTTAGATAAAACGTCACTATAGGTCAAATATATATACAATGTTAAAATATTACTATAATACAATATAACAATCTAATACAACTATTAATTAAAGTAAATAATTAGAATATTATATACGTAAGACATGATACAATCATAACATTTACCTTAACGTAATGTTTGGAGTAAGTATTTATTGTTGTAAATTTGGTTCTTTAAAACACGAACTATGAATAACAGAATTGCACTGGTACTTAAAGCCAAAAACATTAGTTCTTCTATTCTTGCCGATGATCTTGGCGTGCAGCGCTCAGGGATATCACATATACTGAATGGAAGAAATAAACCCAGTCTTGAGTTTATTCAGAAGCTGATAAAGTTGTATCCGGATATCAGTATTCAGTGGATCTTATTTGGCGAAGGGCCGATGATGAATCCATATCCTTTACCTGATATAGATGTAGCAAATAATGTACAACCAACCGTAGTGATTGATGATAAACCTAAACCGCTTATAATGGAGTTATTTAGTACGGATGATGAAGTAGCTACAGAAAACGCCATTCCTGAAAGGGATATGACACTCCCAAAAGATGATGAGATGTTAGATAATCAGCCGATTACTGCATCAAAACATGAAACTGTTTTAGAGTCCGGAAAAAATAAACATAAGGAAACGGAAGATAATATTCAACTTGTGAAAAAGGAACAGGAAATAAATCCCGGGCCTTCAGAAGGTTTTGGGTCAGATTTAACATCTTCCACCGATAAAAATAAAAAACCGGACAAGCTGGTAAAGCCTGACCGGAAAATTTCTAAAATAGTTGTGTTTTACAACGATCGGACCTTTATTGAGTATAGTCCGGCGGAAGAGTTGGATTAAACCCAACTTGATCAATTTGAACCCAAATTGAGCGATATGAAAAAGAATATCGCTCAATCGATCAGGAAATTGTAAGCAATTCACAGTAAAACAGTTTCATGGCTTTGGTAAGACGCAACAATTTCCCAATCGGGGTTTACCTAAGTAAAGTGCTTTTTTATTTTGCTCAAACTGCTCAGCTTAGGTTAAACGCGATCGAGTTCAGAGAAAAAGAAGGATGCCTCTATCATTGCATTTTCATCACTGTCGGATCCGTGAACTGCATTTTTTTCGAGTGACTCACCAAATTGCTTTCTTATGGTACCTTCAGCAGCATTAGCTGGATTTGTTGCTCCAATGAGGGCCCGGTAGTCTTCAACCGCATTTTCCTTTTCGAGGATCGCAGCCAGAATGGTTCCTGATGACATTGATTTTACCAGATCATTATAAAATGGTCTTTCCTTGTGCACTTCATAAAACTTTCCGGCTTGTTCGCTAGATAGATTAAGAACTTTAATCGCTGCAATTCGAAACCCATTACTGAGAATCATATCGAGGATTTTACCGGCATATTTGTTTTGATAAGCTGCCGGCTTGATCATAGTGAATGTTATTTTACCTGCCATTGTGTTGGATTGAATTTTTAAATTTATTGCGAAATTAAAAGAAACTGGTCTATTAACAATAATTTCTAATTTTGTGTTCGGCAAAAAGTAACTATTTTTAAAAAAATCTGTTTTGCATAAATTTGATACCGAAACACTGAAAAAAGTAAATCAACTGCTGGAAGTTCCTTCTGAGATAGTGATTACGTCACACTACAATCCTGATGGCGATGCACTTGGATCATCGCTTGCTATGTGCAATTACCTTCAGCAAAAAGGTCATAAAGTCAGCCTGATCCTGCCCAATGATTTTCCGGATTTTCTTGGCTGGATGCCAGGAATTGAAAATGCGGTTATCTATTTTCATAAATCAAAAGGTGCCGATAAATTGATAGCAAAGGCTTCCATTATCTTTTGCCTTGATTACAATGCCATACCCAGGGTCAATCTGTTTGCCGATCAATTATTTAAAGCAAAAGGTATAAAAATTCTGATTGATCATCATCTGCAACCTGAAGATCATTTTGATTATTCATTTTCTGTTATCAAAACCTCTTCGACTTCAGAACTGGTCTTTGATTTCATCGAGGCATCGGGAGATTACAGTATGCTCAACAAAGAGATTGCCGTGTGCCTTTATGTCGGAATTATGACGGACACCGGTTCTTTCAGTTTTGCCTGCAATTATCCACATACTTATGAGGTGGTTTCCAAACTGGTGCAAAAAGGGGTTGATACAGAGCGGGTTCATCGCCTGGTTTACGATACCTATTCGGAAGGTCGCATGCGGTTACTCGGCTTTTGTTTGAGCGAGAGAATGGTTGTATTGCACGAGTTATCGACTGCATATATCTGGCTTAAGAAAAGTGATCTGCAAAGGTTTGGCTTTAAGCCCGGGGATACAGAAGGAGTGGTTAATTATGCGCTTTCTATTAAAGACATTAGTTTTGCTGCGCTGTTTACCGAAAAGAGCGACCGCATCAGGATTTCTTTCCGTTCGAAAGGAGATTTTTCGGTCAATAATTTTGCCAGGGAACACTATGAGGGTGGTGGACATCGCAATGCTGCCGGGGGCGATGCTTTCGTGTCAATGGAACAGACGCTTTCAAAATTTGAAGGATTGCTTCTCCTCTACAAAGATGAGTTATTAAACGCCGCCCGACAAAGTTCACAGCTTAATCCATAAAAACTTCCGCAATGAAGATTACAGTCTTTTCAGGGTTCTGCCTGCTATGTTTCCTGTTTTTATCATGCAACAATGCTAAGGATCAGAATCAGGATAGAAACCCTGATTCAAAATCTATGAAAGAGTCGCTGCTATATGCCAACAAACAGGTTGTAAAAGAGGAAAATGAGCAAATAGAGCGGTTCATTAAAAGGTACAAATGGAAAATGAAAGAAACTGGTTCAGGATTGAGGTATGATATTTACTTCAGCGGCAATGGAATGAAAGCAGAAGCAGGGAAAGTGGCTGTCTTAAAATTCAGTACCAGGCTGATTGATGGCACTGAAATCTATTCTTCTGACAAAAACGGATTGAAACAATTTGTCATTGGCCGTGGCGGAGTTGAAGGAGGACTTGAAGAAGGAATATTATTGTTGCATGTAGGTGACAGAGCAAAATTTATTCTACCTTCGCACCTCGGTTTCGGATTGCTTGGAGATCAGGATAAAGTACCTCCTAAATCAACCTTAATCTACGATCTTGAACTGATAGAATTAAAGTAAAAAACTGTTTCATAAACCAATCAATTTAATCAGAATGAAGTACTCACGAACAACTTTACTACTGTCGATGGCAGTATTATTTTTTGCTGTTACAGCCTGCTCAAAACACAGCGGGTTCAAAAAAACCGATGATGGGCTGTATTATAAATTTCATGTAAAGGGTAATGATACGACCACACTGAAGACCGGAATGGTCATTACTTTATCATTGAAATATACGGTGAATGATTCTGTATTATTCAATTCTGCTACATCGCCGGAGGCCTTTATGCTTCCGCTCAGCGAGCCAAGCTACAAAGGTGATATCTATGCAGCTCTTGCAATGATGAAACCAGGCGATAGCGCAACTTTTATTACCAGCGCCGATTCATTCTTCCTGAAAACAATCAAATTACCTCAATTGCCCGATTCAACCTACAAGGGTAAGGAAATTTTCTTCGATGTTAAAATGATTTCTGCTATGACCCAGGAACAGATTCAAAAGAAAAAGGAGGCAGAAATTAAGGTATTCAGATATAAGTAATAATCTGATCTCGCTGCTTACCTCGTGAAAAATAAGATTGAAACGACTCCTCT
>JBBQBC010000134.1:0-10187 GCA_038317155.1 Bacteroidales bacterium | reverse complement strand
CTCTAAGTCTCTCAGTCCCTCAGTCTCTTCGTCTCTCCGTCTCTCAGTCTCTCCGTCCCTCAGTCTCTTAGTCTCTCAGTCTCTAAGTCTCTCAGCCTCTAAGTCTCTAAGTCTCTCAGTCTCTAAGTCTCTTAGTCTCTTAGTCATTTACTTAGAAGCATGACTTTCAACCGAAGTCCTCGTCCCTTGAAATTACTTTATTTCTGCTTTATGTTTCCAGCGTTTATGCGACCATAACCAGAATGCGGGCTGCAGGCGGATGTCTTCTTCAAGCATTTTGACAAACCTTTCCAGAATACTCTTCTCATTAATTCCCTCATGAGGTTCAGCTATGGTGGTGAATTTCACAGAATAGTAGCCTCTTTTAATTTTGTTGATTGAAAAGTAAACCACCGCAGAAGAGGTAGCCTTTGCCAGTTTCGCGCCTCCGGTAAACATCAGGCTGGGCTGATTCAGAAAATTAAAACAGTATTCAGGGTCTTTATGTGAGGGTGACTGGTCGCCAACAAACAGATACAATGCCGGATAATCCTTTTTGCCCAGAATAAACCTGCCGGCCCGATTCATCGGTAACAATTTTAAACCGAACCGTTTTCTGATTCTGCCCATAAGGCTTTCCATTACTTTGCTTGTAAGTGGCTTATAAAGCGTATAAATGCTGAAGCTGAAAAACAAAGGCATCATGGTCACCAATTCCCAATTGCCCCGGTGGCCGGCCATCGCAATTACATTAATCCCTTTTGAATGATAATCACTGATTAGTTCCGGATTTTCAATATTAAAACGGATCTTTGCCTGATCTGAATTAAGCGCCTGACTTTTAATTACTTCCGCAAATATATCAAAAAAATGGCGGTAAAAATTATGTGCAATCTCCCGGATCTCTTTGTAGTTCTTATCGGGGAAAGACCTCGATAAATTCTGAATGATTACCTGATAACGGTACCGGAGTATTTTTTCAGCAAAAAAGCGGAGAAATGAACCTTTAAGATAGAGGATATTAATAGGCAGTAGTCCAGCCAGTTTAGCCACAGCGAAGATGATTGAAGAGAAAAATCTGTGGTACCAATTCATGCAAAATCGTTTTTATTCTTTCTTTTCTTTTTTCGTTGTCAAAAATACAAATATACCAGTTGGAATTCATGCGTAATTATTCAGATTGTTCCGCAATCCTGCATTTAATTAAACCCCATTCTGATTCATAAAATGTTGAGTTTAACAAATATTGGCTTTTTCCTGAAAATAAAGCATAATTTATTGATATTTAATGCGTATCTTGCAGCGATAAATAAAAGAAATGAAAAAATTCAAACCAGTTTCCTCCGTCAACAATAAGATTAACCACTCGATTAAACCTGCGATTTCTGCTGCCTGCGGATCAATCAAGGGTAAATATGCAGTTGTGCTTGATGGTGGTAAAACTACAATTTTTATATCAGACAAGAGCCGCGAAGCCGAAACAATCGAAAGGTACAACCAGCGAAAAGGGCGGTAAGTTGGCAAAATGACAAAGGGGGGATTGCTTTTTTAAAATATCAATAAGTTAAAGAAATCGAATGAATCTTTGATTGATATTACTCCCAGGTACGGCAGTTTCTTTTTACTGGGTCAGGTATTGAGTAAGTCTGATTAAAGCCAGAAGTTTGCAAATTCCTGCTTAAATCAATTTCTGGTATCTTGTCTGGGGAAATTGGTGTCCGGCACTAACTATAGAGTTTATTCCTCTGCTCTTTCAGTCGCTCATCCGTGATGTAGTCATCATAATCCATCAGTTTGTCTATCATTCCTTTAGGGCCTATTTCAATGATCCTGTTACAAACTGTCTGTATAAACTCGTGGTCGTGCGATGACATCAGAATATTCCCTTTAAACTTGATCAGCGTATTGTTGAATGCCTGAATAGATTCAAGATCAAGGTGGTTGGTTGGGGTGTCGAGCATCATTACATTGGCATTGCGGATCATCATCCGGGCAATCATACAACGCACTTTCTCCCCACCAGAAAGAACATTGGTTTTTTTATAAACCTCTTCACCTGAAAAGAGCATCTTACCAAGAAATCCGCGCAGGTATAGTTCATGGGTATCCTGTGAGAACTGTCCCAGCCAATCGATCAGGGTAATGTCCGTTTTAAACAAATCTTCATATTCCAGCGGAAGGTAAGCCTTCAGTATTGTTTGGCCCCAGATAAAGGATCCGTTGTCAGGCTCATCGTGGCCCTTCAAAATTTCGAAGAGAGCAGTCATAGCACGGGTATCCTTTGAAAGAAAAACGATTTTGTCGTCTTTCATCATGGTAAAGTTAACATTCTTAAACAAGACTGTCCCATTGATACTCTTGCTCAGGCTTTTAACCTCCAGTATGTTATTGCCGGGTTCACGTTCCGGGGTGAATATAATGCCAGGATATTTGCGTGTGGAAGGCTTTATTTCTTCGATGTTAAGCTTCTCGATCATCTTTTTACGGCTTGTGGTCTGCTTCGATTTTGAAGCATTGGCGCTAAAGCGGGCTATAAATTCGAGCAACTCCTTTTTGCGTTCTTCGGCCTTTTTGTTCTGGGTCTGCATTTGCCTGAGCGCCAATTGACTCGACTCGTACCAAAAAGAATAATTCCCTGGAAACATCTGTACCCGGCTGAAGTCAATATCAACGATGTGTGTACAGATGGAATCGAGAAAGTGCCTGTCGTGCGATACGACCAGCACCGTATTGTCGAAGTTCGAGAGGTAACCTTCGAGCCAGTTCACGGTTTCAAGGTCGAGGTCATTGGTCGGCTCATCGAGCAGGAGGTTGTCTGGTTTGCCGAAAAGCGCTTGTGCAAGCAGTACTTTCACCTTGTCTTTTCCATCCAGTTCACTCACTAATTTTTCATGAAGGATTTCCTTAATTCCAAGGCCACTTAACAGGCTTGCTGCTTCACTTTCGGCATTCCATCCATCCATTTCAGCAAACTTCTCTTCAAGTTCTGAAGCCTTATGTCCATCGTCTTCCGTGAAATCGGTTTTTGAATACAGGGCATCCTTCTCATGCATTACTTTCCATAGTTCTGTATGGCCCATTAAAACAGTTGAAATCACGGTGTAGTTGTCAAATTCGGTGTGATTCTGCTTAAGTACCGACATTCTCTCACCCGGAGCCATGCTCACAGAGCCTTTTATATTATCAATTTCACCCGAGAGCATTTTTATGAATGTAGATTTTCCAGCCCCGTTTGCCCCGATAATGCCGTAGCAGTTGCCAGGGGTGAAGTTCATGCTGACATCCTGAAATAATATCCGCTTCCCGAACTGTATGCCCAGGCTAGAAACTGTAATCATTTAATTTTGTGTTAATTGTAAATGGAGCTAACTTCCTTTAAAGAGGGCTGCAAAGGTAGGTATTTAATCTTAAAAACAAAGCCGGTGATCAAAGGTAAAGAAACCCCGGAAGACAATTCCGGGATTATTCAGTAATTATTGTGTCTGGATATTTCTTTTTCCCATCCCCACCTTATTTTAGAAAGGATGAAGATTTCTGTCTATTGGCAAGCGAGTCGATCTAAAAATACAGGGCTAATCAGTACGATACAGTTTATACCTGAAGGCTCCCACCAGGTATTCCAGATATCGATCAACTGCCTGTAAAGAATTCATTCCTTTTCCTGCAGTCATCGGCTTCAATCCGGTTTGTGTCGCAGTTATACTTGCCTGAATCTCCTCCAGTCTGTCGTAATCAGGCAGTGCTTCCGCGAAGTAGTTCTTACATTCTTTAATAAATTCCAACATGCGTGGTGTAAAGATTTCACAGTAGGCATCCTGCTTTTCCCGGATTTTCTTCATTACCCGATCAGCATGTTCAGTGTCAGCCTTAGTGGATCCTTCACCGTCGTTAATTCTGTTCAGTTCGTCATAGAATGGTTTAAGTGCCGTTCCCAGCACTAGATTTGCAGTTATGGCATCCTGGTCGATGGCCATATATTTCTCCCTGAGCTGATTCTCTTTCGTCAAAACTTTATTCTGCAAAGATGTTTGCTCCGAAATCAGATCGAGAAGCGACATGATTGTATCATTTGTACCTTTAATCTGACCCGGGTTGGCCTGTGCTCCGGCCAATTGCCCGACTGCTTTCCCCTGCGCCCAGGCCTGCTTTTCGGCCTCGCTCATTTTGCTCACATTTTCGACTTCTTCCAGCGATATGTTGGCTTTTTGCCGTATCATTTTATCCGCCAATGCCATGGCTTCGGCATCTGTCATTTCTTTACCGTTTTCCAGACTTTTAATGTCTTCGTCCGACATGCCCGATTGCTTAAGCATGTTGGTTTTTATCTCTACTTCGTTAGCCTCCATAAATTTATCTGCTTCCTTGCTTCGGGTTTGGGCATCCTTGCGTATAACAGATGAAAGATTCCTTACTGCATCAATAAAAGCATCCTGATCACTACCTGTTGTTTTACAAATATTTACCGGAATACCGGGAGCTCTTTTCATATATTCGGCAGCAGTCGTTTGTGCCAACAGAACCTGTGTCAGGCACAAGGTGATAATTGTTAAAACAAGATTTTTCATTTTCGGTTTTTTTACAAATGTTACCTATCTAAGATTATAGCTTAATAAATTCAACTCTTCGATTCATGGCTTTGTTCGAAGGCGTATCATTGGGAGCCACCGGCTTTGTTTCGCCCAGTCCATCCGATTCAAGACGGGTAGCGTCGATACCGAAGGTTTTGACGAGTTCATTTTTCACGGATGCTCCCCGGCGTTTCGATAGATCGAGGTTGGCTGCATCGGCCCCGTCGCTGTCAGTATGTCCGACTATTTTTATACGAACATCAGGATTTTCTTTGAGTACATCGGCAATACCCTTCAGCGTACCGTAGGATTCAGGTTTCACCGCATCCTTGTTTACATCGAAATAAATGCCATAGCTTACCAGTTTGCCTTCGGTAAGTAGTTTGTTGCGCATATCGGGCAAACCGGCAGCTACCCTGAAGTTGGTTATCATAGGACTACCTGCTCCCCAAAGTTCGAATCGCATCATATTAATTTTCAAACCAGCTTCAAATACTTTGGGCAGATCAAACACCTTGACCTGATCCATATATACCCTAAGCCTTGTTTTTTGCACCCAGAATGAAAGGCGGTATTTCTTTCCTGCTTCCATTGTTGCATCATCTTTGCTCCCTTCCATAGTATAACCTTCTGTGTTATAGGCATTGTATGTAGCCCGGTAACCAAAAGTCATTTTTATTCCCCCATTATTTCCCGGTACTGCTCCACCCTCGTCCAGATTTTTCGGATTCTCGGCACTATAGAGATAAAACCCGAACTCAAAGCTGGAATTGCCTTCTTCCACAGGGTAACCAATTACATCATACTCAACGGTGTAATTATCAGGAAGCTGGAGGCCGCCATCCACCGCAATACATCCTTCTCCATTCATCCTGAACCAATTACCTGGAAACAGGTTGGTAGTTACAACTTCGCCTGAAGCATTGGTATTCCAGCTCTCAGGAAAATCGCCTACAGCTGTTTCAGTAAAATCGTCATAAAACAATACTTTCTCGCCTGGAATAAAGTCATATTTGGAATATGTCTGCATTGACTGCTGCGCGTACCCCGACATATTCAGGCCTACAATAGCACTGATTATCAGCAATAATCTCCTGGTCTTCATTGTTTTCATAGTTCCGGATTTTGTTAGGTTAAATGTATGAAACTATTCTCAATATATAGCGGTAATATTTGTCGGGAAAAATTTAATTAAATCTTTTAAATCAGGAATTTATTTTCGGAAAGAATTTTCCATTTTTGCCAACCCGTTAACCCGCCATGTAATCGCCTGCCGTATTACCGGATGTTGACCTGTATGCTGTTACAATTGACGATTATCGCCCTTTCGGTGGAAATGGGCCGACATAATACAGGAAGCGCATTGTCGGCCGATGCAGGAAACCGGCTGTCACATTTTTTGACGATAAAAGGTTGTATAAATTTGTTTTAGTAATAAACCAATCAGTTACTTTTGGTAATTCGTTTCGGAGTTCCTGATTCTTTAACAACTTTCCAATCATTTATTCCCTGGTTACATAAGGAATAATCCGTTAGTAAATTCTATGTAATTGATTTTCAGATTATTGTAAAATTGTTAATAAATTTTTAAATCATTCAAGATCAATACGTTGCGTCTTTGCATCTTTGCGTGGGAAAATATTTAACGGACTATTAATGAGGAAACTTAACCCGAATTTTATTTCATTCTTTCTACTGATTTTCATCCCGCTTATTTTGCCGGCTCAGGACTCGCTTTCACTGAAGGACAGCATTCCGGTTAATAAACCAAAAAAAGCAGGGAGGCATTATGTGATTAATCATGCGTCACTGGGTGAAATATCTATCAAAATGGGAAACCCGATAAAATTTCCGTTCCCCGGTGGCAGAATTCTAAGTGATTCGGCAAACGATGCAGGTGCCTCATTTGAAACCGGTTATCTGGGACTTCATACCGCCCGTGCACGGACATTTTTACTCCATGGAGAACTGGATTGTGAAAACCCCGGCCTCAACTGGGCTATTGCCCTGTTCAGCGAAGGATTGATGGAAAAAACATTTAGCAGTGTGAAACAGGAAGATGGTAGCCGTTCACTGACTTCAGATAAAACCATCACCCTATACTGGAATAAGGGTGCTGGCGGAATGATCGTCGAGCAGGCAGATACGATTGGCCGTTTCTATATAGAAATGGATTGTCTGAAGAATGAGTTTCTAAAGCCTTTTACGAATTATGTTTATAGCGAAAAAGTGTCACCCGTAAAATCCTCTTCCAGGAACGAGTGGTATCTGGCAGGTATAACAAGGCCAATTCCGGAATATGGAATTTACGGTAAAATCAGAGGGAGGAATTTTGCCCTGCTTACCAATGGAAAGTATTACCAATCCTATATTTTTGTTGACGCTAAACTTGTCTGCTTTTTTCAGTCTGACATTGATTTTCAGCCTGGGTTAAAAAAGAAAGATCGTGTTCAGCCATATATCCTTTATGATGATACCACGCCAATCCTATTGCAGAACGACCTTTTCAGGCTGGCCATCATGAGTCGGTTACTGATGGAAGCACTTGGCCGGTCAGTTTACTGAAGTGTATGGTGAAAACAACGAGTGTAACGGGTAAATCAGGCCAATGATCAGGTGGGAAGTCTAAAGCCTAAAGTCTAAAGTAAAAAGTAAAAAGTAAAAAGTAAAAAGTCTAATTTCTAATTTCTAATGTCTAATATCTAATGGCGGTTAGAAATCCGGTGGAGAGTTGGAACTTTTATTTCATTCGATACTACATGTTGCATAGCACTGGAATATAAATACCGGTATTTATAGCCTGACTTTTTCAGCATAGCAAACCAGCACATTCTCTTTATCACCATGCCACAGGTGCAGGCCATTTCCCTGGCAATGCTTAAAATCAGAACAATGTTCACATTGCCCTTTGCGTGCCCAATCCCGGTTTCTAAAATTTTTAAATCGGGTTTCCCAGACTTCGTTCAGGTTATCACTGTAGATACTTCCCTGAGCAAAGCTCCTGTCAATGTTGGGACAGGCTGAAATCGATCCGTCTATCAGCACTGAGCCGATGTTGACTCCTGCCCGGCAGAAAAAACCTCCATCCCGTACTTTAAATTCATAGGGACCGGTATAACCTTCACAACTAAATTTAACATCAATCAGTTTTTGCTTTCTGGCGATCACAATAAAATCCATTAATTCTTTCAGTTGTAACCCGCTGAGCAGAAGCTCGGGATTATCTTTTGCCCGGCCAATGGGGGCAATGGTGAACAGTCTCCAGGCCCTGACTCCTTTGCCAATCAGTAATTCCATAATAGCAGGTAATTCGGTCAGGTTTCGCTGGTTCACACAGGTCACCACATCGAAATTCAACCTTGCGGAACTAACAGCCAGATCGATGGCCACAGAAACTTTTGAAAAACTTTGTTTTGAGTTTCGCAGCCAGTTGTGTGTTTCCTCCAGCCCGTCGAGGCTGAAAGTGAGTGAACCCATGCCGGCACTCAGCAATGAGGCCTGTTTCTCAGCAGTATAAAGGTATCCGTTTGAAACCATGCCCCAGCGCATTCCCCGTTTCCGGATGGCCCGCCCGCAGGCTTCAATATCTTCGCGCAGCAATGGCTCTCCTCCGGTAAGAACAACCGTAATCTGTCTTTCTATTGATTTTATGGTATCGATCGCAGTCAGAAAATCGTTGAGCGGCATATCGCGGTAATTGCTGTCTTTGGCGCAATCACTGCCGCAATGCAGGCAATTGAGATTGCATCGGGTGGTGCATTCCCAAAATAAGTAATTCAACTCATGAAATTTTATTTCATTCCTTTTGAACGCCCGGAAGAGGTTGCTCCTGAGTTTTTTAAACATTTATTTACTGTCAAGAAGCACATTGACAAAAGCATAATCGTTGTTTCCCGGAAGAATGGTATCGTGACTGAGGTAAGCACCATTCAGGTTTGAATCAACATCTTCAAAGATCAGCATGTACGAGTTGGCAAGCTGCGTATAAATCTCAAAATTGCCGTTTTCATCGGTGGTATCAAGTTGATTCATTACATCGAGTGTGACCCTGATTCCTTTGACGGGCATACCTGAAACGCGCGAAACTACCTTACCTTCAAGGTGTACATCGGGTTCCTTGTCCTGTGGAGTGCCGTAACATGCCTGAAAAATAAACAGGGCAGAAGTAAAACTCAATCCGCCAAGGGTTTTACGAATCCATCGGTTTTTCATTTTGCTCGATTTTTAATATTGAAAATCAATATGTTACATCATATTAAAATATGATTTGTGCCGATTGCCCCGAAGTTTTCCTGCAATAAGACCAAAGTTAAAAACTCCCCGAAGATAAGGATTCAAATGATAAATATCAAACGTTTTTCTGGTGTTTTTTAAGGACATCTTTGGGGATTCATGTTATCCTCAACATTTATTCCATTATTTTTGATGAGCAATTTATCTGCTTCTGAAGCAGGCAAATGGAATCATAGGCTATGTTGGAAATATAGCCGATACAATTTCCGGTAAAAAGTTAACTAAAAACAAAGTTATAAATCATGAAAAAAGAAGCCATTCTCAGCATACAGCCAATTGGGTTTATGCTGCCGGTCTCCGATCCCTTCTTGTTTTGCGCTCACCATCTGGATTTTTATCCACCCGGGAATGATGAAATGGGGCCTGTTGCATCGCTCAAAGGCAGGGATATTGGCCAGGATTTTACCGTTAAGGATGGCTGGCGTATGTATCATGGTGATACTGTCCCAGGTTTCCCGGAACATCCACACCGTGGATTCGAAACCATTACCATTGTTTTAAAAGGGATGGTTGATCATGCAGATTCGCACGGACAGGCCGGCAGGTATGGCAATGGCGACGTGCAATGGATGACTGCCGGTGCCGGTTTGCAGCATAGTGAGATGTTTCCGCTGCTCAATGCCGCAGATGCGAATACCTGTGAGTTATTTCAGGTTTGGCTGAACCTGCCGAAAGCAAAGAAATTTGCTCAACCATACTTTAAGATGCTTTGGTCGGAAGCTATACCAAAAGTTACTGAAACTGATTCAAATGGGAAAAATACAGTTGTTAAAATAATAGCCGGAAGATTCAGGGACACTATAGCCTTGCCTCCTGCTCCTGATTCCTGGGCATCTGATGCTGCAAATGAAGTTGCTATCTGGATTATTGAGATGGAAGCAGGTGCCGGGATTTCCCTGCCCGGCGCCGACGAAAATATTAACCGAAAGTTATATTTCTATAGAGGCGAATCTTTGAAAATCAACAATACGGATGTGGCTTATGATCATGCAATTGAAGTATTAGCAAACGAAGAGTTGCATTTGGTGAATGGTAAAGAGGCGGGTTATTTGTTTTTACTTCAGGGAAAAGCGATCGATGAACCGTTAGCGCAATACGGGCCATTCGTCATGAATACGCGCACCGAAATTCAGGAAGCATTCGAAGACTACCAGCGCACCCAATTCGGCGGTTGGCCCTGGCCCAGGCGCGACCAGGTCCATCCCCGCGAAAAAGGCAGATTTGCCACCCACCTTGATGGATCTGAGGAAAATCGTGGTTAATGATCAGTGAGAATTATTCAAGTCCCTGCTAGAAGGTCTTTTACTTTTTACTTCGGTCCCTGAGCCTGTCTGCCTGCGCATACAG
>JBBQBC010000133.1:0-10212 GCA_038317155.1 Bacteroidales bacterium | reverse complement strand
CTACTCTGGGAAATAATGTGTCGGGTACAGTTACTTTTACCAGAGTAAAAGAAGGGGTAAGAGTTGTTGCCGACCTGCAGGGCTTAAGTCTGGGCAAGCATGGTATGCATATTCATGAATTTGGCGATTGCTCCGCTAATGACGGCACTTCGGCAGGCGGACATTTCAATCCTGGTGGTGAAAGCCATGGCGGACCAATGGACTCGATGCGGCACGAAGGAGATATGGGGAATATTGAAGCCAATGCTTCAGGAATTGCACACCTTGATTATATTGATAAAGCAATTTCGTTTGACGGACCTGACTCAGTCATTGGCCGCTCAATCATTGTTCACCGCGATGCCGATGATTTTAAAACACAACCAACCGGTAATTCAGGACCGAGAGTTGCTTGTGGTGTTATTGGTATCGGAAAATAAGGGTTATTGTAATCCATAATGCAGCTATTGTTCTGATAATCAAATTGGAATCTGAGCAAAATCTTTTATTGTCTGACGGGATATTCATTCCTATGTGTAATTTCTTGATTAAATTTGCACAAAACAAAAGACAATGGATATTTTTCTTGCCGGAGAATTTGTAAAAACAGATCACGAACTAAAGGTAAAAAATCCCTTTGGCGGAAAGGTAATCGGGACAACCTACCTGGCCGGAGTTGAGGAATTTGAAAAAGCGGTTGCTGCTGCTTTATCTGTCAGGACTACCTTACGACAATTGCCGTCGTTCAAGCGGTATGAAGCACTTACATTTATCCGGACCCGGTTACTTGAGAGGCGTCAGGAGTTTGCACATTTGTTGATGCTTGAATCAGGTAAGCCCATCCGCTATGCACTTGGAGAAATTGACCGCTCTATCCAGACATTTACGGTGGCTGGTGAAGAATCAAAGCGTTTACCACGCGAATACATCAGCCTCGACTGGACGACTGCCGGAGATAAAAAGGAAGGTCTTGTCAGATATTTCCCGGTTGGAATTGTAGCTGGGATTGCTCCTTTTAACTTTCCGCTGAACCTGGCAGTACATAAGATTGCACCAGCCATTGCTGCCGGTTGCCCGATCATCTTAAAACCTTCTTCCACCACCCCACTTTCAACCCTTCTGCTGGCCCAGATCATTGCAGAAACAGGACTGCCTGAAGGTTCAGTTTCCATTCTTCCGATGGATCGGACAACAGGTAATCTTTTAGTGACTGATCCCCGCATTTCTTTACTATCTTTCACAGGTTCACCTGCAGTTGGCTGGAAAATGAAGGCCGATGCCGGGAAAAAGAAAGTAGTACTTGAACTTGGGGGAAATGCCGGGGTTATTGTTTCCCGAAGTGCCGACATTGAACTTGCCCTGAAAAAATGCCTCGTTGGCGCCTTCTCTTATTCAGGGCAGGTTTGCATTCATACTCAACGTATTGTTGTTCATAAGGAATTATTTGAGGAATTCAGTAAACGATTTTCATCGATGGTTGAAAAGATAGTGACCGGCGATCCCGCCCTGCCTGAAACCGAATTGAGTTCCATGATTGATGAACCCAATGCAATCAGGGTTGAAGATTGGGTAAATGATGCACTGAAAGCAGGAGCCAGGCTTATTTGCGGTGGCAAAAGGGAAGGAAGTTTCTATTCCCCGACCGTCCTGACAAATACCAATTCATCCATGCGTGTATGCAGTGATGAGGTTTTTGGCCCTGTGGTTACCCTTGAAAAGTTTGATCATTTTAAGGATGCGCTGAAGCAAATGAATGATACCCGTTTCGGACTTCAGGCGGGGCTTTTTACCAATGATATAACAGAAATGGACTACGCTTTTGAAACACTTGAAGTTGGGGGTGTCATCATTAACGATACGCCGACTTTCCGGGTTGATCACATGCCTTATGGCGGGATAAAGGATTCCGGCCTGGGAAGGGAAGGGGTGAAGTATGCCATGATGGATATGCTGGAGCCACGGATACTGGTGAAAGGATTTTGAGATTTACGAATGACGATTTACGATTTACGGTTTACGATTTACGGTTTACGATTTACGGTTTACGATTTACGATTTACGATTTACGGTTTACGATTTACGGTTTACGATTTGCAATTGACGAATAACGAATAACGAATGACGAATTTACGTTTTTAGATTTACATTTTTGGATTTTATAGCAAATTTCCCCGGAGAAATCCTTCTCCTTTAGGAGAAGGTGCCGGAGGCGGATGAGGTCTGAACAGATGACGAATGACGAATGGCGAATGGCGAATGACGAATCTCGAATCACGATTTCTAGGGCGGACTTATTGAATTATATTTTTTACTTTTTACTTTTTACATTCTACTTTCTTTGCCAACTGCCCAGGATCAGCATTACAAGATATTAATAGTCTGATTACTTTTTCAGGTTTTTGCGATACAAATTTTGTACTTTTGTTTCCGGTAACTGAAAAACAGGCATGATAACCGAATCAGATAAAGTCAAACTTCTGGCATTGAAGCAGGGCGATGAGAAAGTCTACGAATCGGTTTTTCGTGAGTTCTATGCGCCCCTGTGTGTGCATGCCCGCCGCTACCTTATTGATCCGGATATAGCTGAAGAGGTGGTTCAGGACATGTTTTTTAAAATGTGGGAACGGCGCAATTTAATGATAATAAATACTTCCCTGGTGGCTTATCTTTTCAAGTCAGTCACCAACCATGCCCTCAATCATATCAAATACCAGAGCCATGCCCGCAAGTACCAGGAATATATTGGCTTCAGGGTTGATGAGTACCAGTCGGTTTCGGCTCACGATGCGCTGGTTCATGCCGATCTTGAGAAACAAATGATAGGCCTGGTAAAATCAATGCCTGAAAGGCGCAGGATGATTTTTGAGATGAGCCGCCTTGAAGGACTGCGCTACATCGATATTGCTGAAAAGCTTGGAATCAGTCTGAAGACGGTTGAAGTACAAATGTCGAAGGCCCTCGAATTCATGCGTGAAAAACTAAGAGAATATCTTCCGACTATTTGGCTGTTTATCAGCATCATAGCAGGATTTTCCTAATTTTTAAAAATATTTTTTCAAATGGGATAGGGGTAAAAGCCTTTTTAGTTGTCTATAAGCTAGTGAATTGAAAATTAAATTAAATGCGAATTTCTTTAAATAAGTATAAACGTCTGATTATTAAGCATATTCAGGGTGAGACAACCCCTGAAGAGCAACAATTGGCAGAAGCGTGGATTAAGAAAAACCCCGCTAATCAACGTTTGTATGAAAACTATAAGGGCTTGTTGCTTCTGACCGAAAGTAAAAATGTTACTTTTAACACCGATGAAGCATGGAATAAACTGCAGTTCAGGATAAATTCAGGCAAGGGTAGTCAGGTAAAACCGGAAAAACACGCTTCAAAGCGTCTTATTCTATATTACGTAGCTTCTGGAATTGCAGCCATGCTGCTGATTGCATTCGGTATTTTTTCTATTCTGCAAAAAGCACCTACTATTAAGCAATACATTACCACCACGCATATTTCCGCGCCGGTCAGCTTGCCTGACGGATCATCCGTGGTTCTTAACCACAACTCAGTTATTAAATATCCCGATCATTTTACTGGTAATTTCAGGGAAATAACTATTTTTGGTGAAGCGTTTTTTGAAGTCAGCCCCAATCGCGAAATTCCATTCCTGATTCATGCTTCAGGACTTGATATCAAAGTTGTTGGTACATCATTTAATGTTGAAGCCCGGACAGAAAGCGATTTTGCGCGGGTTACGGTGAATACCGGAATTGTACTGGTGTACCCGACCGGTACCACTTCGCAGGAAGCGGAAAAGGCGGGTGTCCTGCTATCAGCTGGCGAAATGGCTACCTACAGCTCTGAATCCGGAAAGATTCTGAGAGGTGTAAATGATGACCTGAATGTTCTTAGCTGGAAAACCGGCACATTGATCTTCAGGGAGTCCAGGTTGGCCGACGTTCTTAAAGCGCTTGAAAACAAATATCAAACCCGGTTTGTTGTTGAAAACCAGGAATTGTTAAACCAAAGACTTACTGCCCGCTTTGAGACTGAATCGCTGGAAGATGTTCTGGAAACCCTGTCCCTCATTTTCGATCTGAAATTTGAAAATAAAGGACAACAGGTTATTCTGCGTTAAACTCTCTGCATTTCTTTCCTGAGTTGGGCCGGTGGCTTTTTCAAGATGGAATTTTCATTGAAAAACCTCGTACGCTTCATACTGTTTGCATGGCTTTATTGCCTTGTACCCTCCCTGTCGATTGCTCAAACCCCCAATCAGGACCCAATAACCTCAGTTTCCGCGGTGAATGAGCCTATTTCTCAAGTACTTGACCGCTTATCGAGAAATACCGGTATTACCTTTTCCTACAATCCTGATCATCTTGAGGCTTCACGCCCCGTTTCAATAAACATGACCAATAAGAAACTATCGGAAATACTGACTTTTCTGCTTCCGCCGGATAAATTTGGCTACAGGTTTTCGGGTAATCAGGTGGTTGTTTTCCGCACAACAATCTCTAAACCGACTGACAATCCTGAAAAAAATGCCTTAACAGAAGCAGCGGGAAATAAGCCTCCTAAAGTGATTACTGACACTGTTTTTGTATCACAAATCCAGACCTTCAGGGATACCATTGCGTTGACCGACACCATTGTCAGATACGATACGGTTTTTATAATGCGTACGGTAACCCGTGATAAGCCGATAACCGGCAAGGAAATTTTTTCAAACCAGACGAAACTCTCGGAAGAGCAAACCCGCGATTTGAAGTTTGAAGCGGGCTTTTCGCTAACATGGCTGGCTGCCCGGTCACTTTTCAAGGCTCCTTTAACCTATTCGTCAAAACTTGATGAATACAGGGATTCAAATTCCGGAAGCATTTTTTCAGGAACAGCCTGTGTTGATCTGCGGATGAGTTATGCCAGGTTATCATTGAATACAGGTGTTTCATACACTTCCTTTAACGGAAAACTTGATTACAGTTACTCAACCTCAACCGGAGGTTATTTTCAAAAAGACACCCTGGATGCTTATTATACCCTAAACAATAGCGATACTTCCTGGTTTTATGTGCTTGATTCAGCTTACCTGCCAATTGATCTGAAAGCCTACCGGTTCAAAACCAGTGTCAGTCATCAATTTGTCGAGATTCCCTTTTCGCTCCAGTACAACCATCCTTTCGGGAGAAAGCTGATCTATGTCAATGCAGGACTAATTGCCGGGATAAATACCGGAAGCAGTGGTTTGATGATTTTAGCCGATAGAGATGGGGTTGTTGAAATGCAGGAAGTTAAATTCAGACCTTTGGTTTTTTCCTCTGTTTTCGGAGCTGGAATTTTAGTCCCCGTTACCGGGACTATCACCTTTGATGCAGGAGTGATGTACCGGCAGCATTTAAGTTCAGTGCTCAACGATTTCCCGATCGACCTGCGAAGCCGGGCATTAGGAATAAAGGCTGGTCTGGTCTGGAAATTATAGTAACTTTGCATTACCCTTTCGGGGAAAGGAGCTTTTCAAATCAGGTTTCACAGAGTTTCACAGAGTATGACACAGAGTTCCACAGAGCTTTTGTTTTTTATAAATTTACACTCTGAGGCACTGTGATAACACTTTGTAACAATGTGTAACTTAAAGGTTTTTTGTATCACAGGGTTCCACAGAACACAGTGTTTTTTGCTTTTTTAATAGATTTACACTGTGAGACACTTTGATAACACTGTGAGACACTGTGTAACTTAAAGGTTTCTTGCATCAAAGGGTTTTTAAGTATTTAAAATTCTATTTTCTGGCTTTTGAGTTGAAAACTTTTAGGGGCGATCAACGTTAGATGGCGCTGCTTCCTTAAAAGAGAAAGGTTTTTAGTTGTTCAACAGATGATAAAATTGGGTGGCAAATTTCTGACAACACTCGTATTCGCGATTGGTTTCTGCTTTCCTCAGCTTTCGGCCCAGGAATATGTTGGTGGCCTGCTTTCGGAGAATACCGTCTATTCCCCTGCCCTTAACCCTTATATTGTTGTTGAATCGATTATTGTTCCGGAAGGAATTACCCTCACCATTGAGCCGGGTACCAACCTGTTCTTCATGATCAGCAGTTCTATAAAGATGGAAGGGGGAACGCTGATAGCCCGCGGGAATTCTACTTTGCCCATCACCATGACGGCACAAACCGATAAAAAGTGGGACGGGATAAATTTTTCAGGTTCTCGAACACAATTTGACGAAGACGGCAATTATCTGAGTGGAAGTATTCTCGAAAATGTGTCACTTGGCATGACTACCAAAGGATTGGAGTTGTCGGATACCGCCCTGATTTTGGCACAACAACTGAACATAATTAACAGCGACTACGGGGTTTACCTGCAATCCGGTTCAACCCTGCATCTTTTTAACTCAACAATTGATCAGTGCATCTATGGAATGTATATTAAAAACTCAGGAAATAATATAATTGATAATTGTATAGTCACCAACTGCGATATCGGCATATTCTTCCCGTCCAACAGCATGAGTCGGTACAACCAGGTTACAAATAATAACATCAGTTATCACAGAAACATTGCATTGTTTATGAGTATCGGACAGGGCAATATTCAGTACAACCTGATTCAGGGGAATACCGTAACTTATAACGACATAGGCCTTCATATCGGCAACGGTGGACTTAGCGATCAGGGATTCAATACAATTTCTTCGAATATAGTTCAGCACAACAATATCGGGATCAAGCTTTCGCAGGATTCTGATACCCTTAAAGCAAACCTGGTTGAGTCGAATATCACCGGTATATCACTCACAAAGGCAAGCGGCAATCAATTAATCAACAATATTATACAGGATAATTCCGATTGGGGTTTAACCCTCACTGATGGATCATCCGAAAATGAGATCTCCACCAATGGTTTTTATAACAACCAGCACGGGGTTAAGCTTACCCACAAGGACTTTAAGTATTCGGTAAACAATACATTCGTTCTCAATCTGCTGTATAACAATCTGAACGAGACTTTTTTATTTGAGGCAGGCCCGCAGCATCCCCTGTCATTAAATTCAATCATCAGCCCCCGGGATTCCGGAGTCTTTGTTAATCATTTCGAAGCCGATATTTTTGCACAGAATAATTGGTGGGGAACCACGGATACTACCCGGATTGACAGCCTGATTTACGATTTCCATGATCAGGATGTATATGGTGAAGTATTTTATAAACCAATGCTTGATTTCCCTGATCCACAATCCCCGATTTCCAGACCCAAAATGGTCGTCAAAAGGCTTGTCGGTAGCCGTATTTTGGTTAACTGGATCAACAACTCCGAACCTGACCTGGCCGGATATAAAATTTATTACGGTGAAGACGGGACAGCCGGATTCAATGGCTTCGTTGATGTCGGCACCGATACCACCCGCACATTTGAAAACCTTTCGCTGAATGACCCCATAGCCGTAACTGCTTATGACGGTGATGCAGATGGTTATGCCGATCAGCCTGAAGGCCATGAAAGCGCCTACAGCTACGCCCTTGCAGGCCCCTATGCCGGAGATGATGCCTCTGTTTGTGAGGGTGGAAATTTCAATATCATAACTGCAACATCCTTATATAGCCAGGATCTGCTTTGGATATCATCCGGTGATGGGCACTTCAGCGATCAGGCAATTCTTAACGCTACCTATATTCCCGGTCAGGGCGACATAATAACCGGCACAGTGATACTCACCCTCATTCAGTCGGCCGGAGAGGTGGTGTTAACCGATGAAACAGAACTGACAATCAGTGGATTACCTTTTATTTTCGCCGGAAACGATACAACGATAACCCGGCAGAGTACCTATTACACAAGTATTGCCAGTGCCTTAAATTACGCCTACATTCACTGGACTACTACCGGCGATGGAATATTCACCGATCCAAATGAAATACATACCCAATACCTGCCCGGAAGCAACGACATTTTATCGGGAGAAGTTCAACTGATTCTTGAATTGCAGTCGGTTTGTGGTAATCTCAATGATACGTTGCTCCTGGGAATTATTCCAAGTTTCAATATCAGCGGCAAAATCCACAGGGGAGGTGATGTGGTAAATGATGGAGTTGTTGTAGCAATCAAAACCGGAATTGACGGAGCAAAAGCCGTTTCAACAGAAAATACACTTCCTGACGGGACCTTTAATTTTACCAACCTGACCATTGGTAATTACTACTTGTATGCTTTGAACGACCCACAAACCAACCCGGGGTGGGTGCCTGCTTATTATGCAGAAAATTTTCAATGGCAAAAGGCCTATCTGTTACCGCTTGATACCGATGTTTTCGACATAGATATCAACCTTGTGCCATCAAGCCATCAATTACCTTTCGGATCAGGCCTTATCAGCGGGGTTTTCAACTATATGGGAAAGTCGGGCGATGATGACAGCATATACAACAAGCCCTGGTTTCCCGGTAATTTTTACCAGTCAGGTCAAACTGCTGGAATACCGGCGGCTAATCATGTTGTTTTATTAATGAATACCAGTCTGAACCGGATATTTTATTGGGCATTGACAGCGTCGGATGGCTCTTTTCAATTTGATCAGTTGCCTTTTGGAAGTTACCGGCTATGGGGAGAGAAGGCCGGATTTGTTAATACGCTTTCGCCTGTAATAACCCTGTCGCCCGCAAACGGTGAAGTTGAAGGCGTTCAGTTAACCGTAACCAGGAAGAATATTGAAGTAACCTTGCCTGAGAATGAATTGCCGTTAAGAACTGATGCGTTGCTAACTCCTAACCCGGGTAATGACAAGGTTTGGATCAACCCGCAGTTTGCTTCTCCTGACGAACCGGTAGAAATTTGTTTCTATACCACAACCGGAAGATTGGTTAAGTGTGTTAAATCCGCGCGGGGATTGCCTGATGGCACAGGTCTGATTGACATCGTTGCATTCAAAGCCGGACTTTACCTGGTTACTATATCTATTGGTGACCGCCCCCAATCCGTTATGAAACTATCGGTGATTCATTAGATTTTGTTACTTATTAATTATTGTGTTGATAAATCCTTGTCAGATTTCTTCCACCTGACTGCCGATATTATAAAAATCAGCTTATAATCATCTAAAAATATGTTAAAAATACATCCGGACGCGGACAAATAGCTATATTTGCGCCCGAAACCCTTTTGTCAATCTGGAAGATTAACGATTTTCATGAATTTAAAGGGTTTTTATAAGTGTCTGACTAAATTTTGGGAAAAGTGATTCAGGATTGAAGTTTAATAAATTCTGACTGATTGAATGATTTTTCTGAATTCCCGAGATTAATCCGGAGTATTTTTAATTAATTGACAGGATCTTGTAAAAAATTTGATTTTTTTTCAGGGTTGGAGTAGGGGTAAAACCTGTTTCGATTGTCTATGTAACCTAAGGATTGTAACTATGAGACAACTCCTAATCTAATAGTTTGTATTGCAATCATTTAGAATAATTCTGGTAAATTTTGCAGGATAACAGTAATTAAATACCGATTGATGGATAAGAATTTCAAAGTTTGGATTAAGAATTTATCCGCCTTTACTATTTTTTACAAGGCTTTGTCACATTTACTTGTGAAATTTGAACAAATTGAAACTTTGCGTAATATGCAACAGAATTTGTTATTGACTGGTAAGTCTTTTAAGATGGGCATTGCCGGTCATTTTTATTTTTGTAACGTTGCTCAAACACCTATCCGGTTATTTCGGAATCCTTTGCAATAGTTGGTTTTTCATCTGATATTAATCAATATCGGATTTCGTTGAATTTCTGATTTAACCGACGTCTGCAGATTTATTACAATGATACTGCATAAAGAGTAAATGCGAATTTAAATTGTAACTCAAATAATCAAATATCAAGTGTCGTTTTGACAGAAAGGAGGGATTGGTTAAACAGACGAACTTATAAAAGCATTTCATCAGGCCGTTTTAGACGGTAATGAGATAGATTACCTTTAAATTAATGTTTAATTAAAACAAGTAAAACAACAAAAATGAGAAAACTACTTACGCTTATGCTTCTGGCATTATTGTTTGCCGGAAACGCGTATTCCCAGTTTGTTTCTTATGGGTTCATGCCTTCAAACGGAACCTATACTGAAATTACCGGGGGTACGTTGCTTGGTACTACGACCTCAGACGATCAGTATTTTACTGATCCTGCGAATCCGACAGTATCAAGTACTACCGTGCCTGGTATTCCTATCGGGTTCAGCTTTGTATTCAACGGAAT